>CAYUJE010000182.1:0-13280 GCA_964444865.1 uncultured Pirellulaceae bacterium
ACGCGAGGCCGCGTGCGGCTACGTGACTGGGTAGTCTATTTCCAGCGTGCTCCCTGATCGCGAGTGGCCACTATCGACTTATTCCAATTCCCAAAGTCGCCTCTCACAAAAGATGTGTTGATAAACTCGCCCCTTCGATTTTCGCAACTCACTATTACCTCGTCACTTACGACCTTCCTACCCCCCGGGTTTTTCAACACACCCCTCTTCGCCTCCATTTTCACCTCAGAGAATCTCACACAGAGGCACCAAGGCACAGAGTAAGAGCAGCCAAATCTCCGCCGCCCCTTCTGCCCTCTGTGCCTTGGTGCCTCTGTGTGAGAATCCCCGGCTTCGTCCCGCTAGCGCGCAGCCTCCTCCCGAATTCCGCACATCATCCCGCTGAATTGTCAAAGAACCTGCCGGATTCTCGCCGGCACGATTAGGTCCAATTGTACACATCTCCCAAGTGTCCGTCAAGTCCCCGAATGGGGGGCCGCTGGTGTAAGGAGCGTTTTCGGAGGGGAGGTAAGGAGGTATTCAGAATGTCCCCCTTTGCTCTTCTAGTCGTCCAGCTACTTCACCTTCTCCTCCGCTGCCAATTCCTTTTGAACGTCAAGGCGGAAGAAAGTCCGCCAAGTAGGTTTCTCTGAATACCCTGGCCGGACATAGATTACAGCACCGTCGATCCGTCCAAATCGGTCTCTGCCAACAACTTGATCGAATGGAGCGCCTCGCGATCCACGATCACGGCAATGTTCCTCCCATTCACGAAAGCGTGTCGTATCTTCACCCAAAACTTGATAGATGCTGTACGCCTGCGCCACGGCACTGTCAAAGCTCCCTTCCTGAAGCGTAAGAAAGACTATCGACAGTCTGCCGCGATTGTAGACGACGGAGATGTCATCGGCGTAAAACCAAGCCTTTGCTCCCGACCCCGACTGAAGGCAGACGGTGCGATTGTGAATCAGGTGTTCATTGAGCGCGGATGAAGCATCGACATTAAACACCTCTGGAACGAACAGAACTTTTTCGCTGGCGAGGTCAATCCGACAACCGGGTACACTACGCGTGGAATAATATAAGAATGCCGCGCTGAGCAACATCAACGCAACTATTACGATCAAAGTGATTCTGAGCCGGAAAAGGGGATCAGGCTTCATTGTGTCGGTTTGGACTCCAGAATTATGCGATGAATCCAACCGGTCATTCCTACCGACGCCCCCTTAATCGTTGAACACAAACTCCGGTGTGTTCAGCAGGGCCCAGAGCAAATCCTCGGTTGCCTGGCGGCGGGTGGCCGGGGTGCTGGCGGCGGCGAAGACTTGCTTGCCGATTTCTTGCTCTTCGCCGCTGGGCAGCCGGCCGTAGCAGAGGAGGTAGATTTCCTCGGTGATTTGCTCCGGTGTTTTCGGAGAAGCGGCAAGCTGGGCGGGGCGGCCTTCGTCGGATGTGACTTTGCGGTAGATGTCCGGCCCGTTCATCAGATGCAGAATCTGCGTGACGGCTCCTTCGCTGATTCGCTCGCAGGGGGGATCCTGATTCGGGTCGGGGCGGCCGAAGGTGTCGAGGAACAGCGAATCGATCCGGTGGGACCAAAGCTGGCTGGCCCGCGAGCCTTGCGGCATGGCCTCGTAGCGCTCTTCCACGCCGGTGATGTCGCAGACCGCGTCGGCCAGCACTTCCGCCCGCATCCGAGTGCGATAACGGCGAGAATAATTCCGCGTATCGGCCCCGTTTTCCTTCGTTGGCTTGGAACTGAGCGAATAGACGTGCGACGTGGCAATGTGCCGCAGCAGTTTTTTCAGATCGAATTTGTCGTCCCGAAACTGTTTCGCCAGAGCGGCGATCAGTTCGGGGTTCGACGGCGGATTCGTGGCCCGCAGATCATCGACGGGTTCCACAATGCCGCGGCCCATGAGGTCGGCCCAGACGCGATTGACCATCACCTGCGGAAAATAATCGTTGCTGGGGGAAGTAATCCAGTCGGCGAGTGCCTCCCGCGGGTCCGCCTCGGGGTCCAGCTTCAGCGGCTCGCCGAACAGGGGCCGTGGCGGCATGACGGCTTTGGTGAGCGGGTGCAAAACTTGCCCCTGCTTGGCCAGGGTGATGATTTCCTCGCTGCCGGAGATGGGGGCGGAAATGCCGGTCCCCTTGTGACCCACGCGGGCGAAGAACGCGGCGAAGCTGTAGAAGTCGTCCTGCCCCCATTTCTCGAAGGGGTGATGATGGCACTTGGCACAGTCCAGCCGAATGCCGAGGAAGAGCTGGCTGACCAGCGTGGTGATTTCCTCCGGCTGGCGGCGGTCGCGGAAAAGGACGGAGGCTCCGTTCTTCCAGGAGCTTCCCTGGGCGGTAATCAATTCGCGGGCGAACTGGTCCATCGGCTTGTTCTGCCGGAAGCTGTCGCGAATCCACTGGTCGTAGGTAAAGGTCGCCTTGATGCCGACGTGGTACGGATTGGGGCGGAGCAGATCGGCCCATTTGTTGGCCCAGTGATCCGCGAACTCCGGCCGCTGCAGCAGAGAATCCACCAGCCGTTCCCGCTTGTCGCTGCCGCCGTCGGCCAAAAACTTGCGGACTTCGTCGGGCGTGGGAAGGCGGCCGATGAGATCGACGTGGGCCCGGCGAAGGTAGGTGGCGTCGTCGCACGGTTCAGAGACGGTGATGCTCATCGACTGGAGTTTCTTCCAGACGTGCTCGTCGATGAAGTTTTTGCGCGGCAGTTGGGCGTAGACTTCCGCGGAAACCTGCCCCGGCATGGGGATGGCCACGTTGCAGGTGGCGATGATGTACATGTAGCGGGCCATCAGGGTCGCTTCCCCCGGCAGCGGCCCGGCTGCCATCAGCCCCGCTTTGTTCACGCCGACAATCGCCGCTTCGCTGGACTGAAAGGCGGTTTGAGCCGTCACATCACGCGACGTGCCGTCGGAATACTGCGCGGTGACTTTGATCTGCCGTTCTTCTTTGGGCTTGAGGACGGCATCCTTGGGATCGAGCGTCACGCTCACCAGTTTCGGCTCATCCGCCAGACGACGGCTGGCACCTTGTTCAATCCAGCGGCGGAGCGTTTCGTAATCGGACGAGCCTGGAACGAGCCTTTGCCCTCCTCCATGCGGCAATATCGCAGCCCCCTTGAGAAGCAGCAGACTCTTTTCCGGCGCAGCGGGAAAAACTCGCCGCCCTCGAGCATTCTGCGTGAGAGCCGCGTAATCAAATTCCGGATCAAAGCACAGGAGCGAAAGCTGAAAGCCGTTCTGCCCGCGCGACTTGCCGTGACATGCCCCTGCGCTGCACCCTTGCGCCACCAGAATGGGCTGCACGTCGAGTTCAAAACTGACGGGCTTGTCCGCGGCGTCTGCGGCAATCGCCGGGGAAGCAAGTTGCCAGAGCGGCGCGAAACCGCACGCGATGGCCAAGAGATAACAGTAAATTCGCATAGGAGGAAACTTGCTGCGAATGTGGGTGGGAATTCAAGGCGGGGCCGAGGGGAATGACTTCACTCCTGGCGGTAGGTTCATTCTAACCGTCGGGCGAAGGAATCGCCAGAACAATGCGGGGAATTGAAGCGAAGAGGATGGCCGCGAAAAACACAAAGAGGCACAAAAAGCTGGGAGAGCTGATTGAATCCAAATTTACGTTTCTCTTTGTGACTTTTTGTGTTTTTCGCGGCCATTCCCCTCCCACGAAAAACCACTTACGACTTCTTCGCTGACTTCTCTGTGCCATCTTTCGCCGCGGCTGGCTTCGCCACTTTCGCCAGCGCGGCGTCGAGTGACTTTTGCAACTCGGCGGGGTTCGTGGTGGAGCGGGCGAAGGAGAAAAGGTCAGGCACGATGAGATAGTTGTTCTCTTGAGCCGCTTTGGCGACCGCGGGCCAGAGGATTTTGGCCAGTTGAGGATGATCCTCGGACCACTTCAGCCAGGCATATTCACCGGCATGATCCTGGGCATCCAAATACTTCATGAGCAGTTCCGCATCTCCCTCGGCGTAAGTCCCGCGGAAACGAATGAGGCTCAGCAGATGCCAGTCATTGGGAGTAGTCTTGGTTGGATCGGGAACGATGTATCCCATTTGAGTAATATGCAACTCCACGATCCCGATATCGGTGCGACGGTTAATGGTGCTGATCGAAATGCCCGTGAACGGGATTTCGCGATACGCATACCCCCGGCGTTCGAAGGTAAAGGGGCAAAACTCGGTCCCCAGCACATTGCCAAAAATCAACGTCGCCAGAAATCCCAAAATGAACAGAGCGGCCGTCCCCACGATCGCGATCACAATGGATACGGTCAAGCTCGGCGCTCCCGAACGCCTGGAAGCCCTGCGGGAAGAGCCGCCGGCGGCTGAGGTGGCAGTTGACATAAGAAGCTCTCTTTCTTGTCCTGGCGGCAATGTTCTTGCTTCTTGAATTGTCCCTGGAAAACGCCGCCGACGCAATCGCGAGCCGCTGCCCGCATTTCCGAACGTTCCCTCCCGCGTTAAATTGGAGCCACCCTCCGCACCTCACCTGCGCCGTACCTTGTCCGCCACCAAGCCGCCCATAGCCGCCACGACCGAGCCTTCCAACTGGGCCCTCATCCGGCGGATGCTGTCTCTCGGCCTGATTTACAAATGGGGCTGCATTCGGCTCCTCGTCTTGCAAGGACTGCTCCTCATCACGGCCCTCTCCGTTCTGCGGCTGACCGGATTAGGGATCGATCTGGTTCATCACTTTGCCGATCCTGAAAAGGCCCCACCTCCTGCGTTCCCGTTCGGCCTGGGCCCGCCGAGTGACTGGCCGCAGCTTGGCCAGGTCGCCTTCATCGCGGGCTTGATTCTGATTGTCGAACTGGTGCGCGGCGGCCTCAACTATGCCAACGCCCTCTCCGCCGGCTATTTGATCCATACGCGGATCGTGGTGGACCTGCGGGCGAAAGTTTATGACAAACTCCAGCGGCTCAGTTTTAGCTTCTTCGACACCAACGCCACCGGCTCCATCATCAACCGGGTGACCAGCGATGTGCAGGGGGTGCGGGCTTTCGTGGATGGCGTGCTGATTCAACTCGTCATCCTGGTGCTCTCGTTCCTCTGCTATCTGGCGGCCATGCTTAGTGTGCATGTCTGGCTGACGGTCGCTTGCCTGGCCACCACGCCCCTGATGTGGCTGGTGACGGCCATCTTCTCCCGCCTGGTCCGCCCCATGTACGACCGCAATCGCGAACTGGTCGACAAAGTCATCCTGCGGCTGGCGGAGTCGATTCAGGGGGTGCATGTCATCAAAGGCTTCGGCCGCGAACAAGAGGAAATCAACCGCTTCGCCGACGACAACCGCGAAGTCAAAGACCAGCAGCGCGGCATTTTCTGGCGGGTCAGCATCTTCACCCCCATCATCGGCTGGATGACCCAAATCAACCTCGTCATCCTGCTCGCCTACGGCGGCTACCTGGTAACTCGCAACGAACTCGCTTTGGGTTCGGGCATCTTTTTCTTCGCTGGCCTGCTGCAGCAATTCTCCAGCCAGGTCGCCAACCTCACCAACATCGCCAACAGCGTGCAGCAAAGTCTGTCAGGTGCTCGCCGCGTGTTCGAGATTCTCGACGCCCCCGAGGCGATTACCTCTCCCGCCAATCCCGTTCGCTTGCCGAAGGTCCAAGGCAACGTCGAATTCGCAGGGGTTTGGTTTGAATACACCGCGGGCAATGCGGTGGTGAAAGACGTCTCCTTCCAAGTGAAGCCCGGCCAACGCGTGGCCATTCTCGGCGCGACCGGGGCGGGAAAGAGCACACTCCTCAGTCTCCTCTGCCGCTTCTATGATCCGACGCAGGGCCACATCTTGCTCGACGGCATCGATCTCAAGGAAATCGAACTGACCGACCTCCGCCGGAACATCGGCATGGTGTTTCAAGAGAGCTTTCTGTTCAGCAACACCGTTGCCGCCAACATTGCTTACGGCCAGCCGGAGGCGACGCTGGAACAAGTGCAAAGGGCCGCCCGCATCGCCGCCGCCCACGACTTCATCGCCGAACTGCCGCACGGCTACGATGCCGTTCTGGGCGAAGGGGGACTCGATCTTTCCGGCGGCCAGCGCCAGCGGCTGGCCATCGCTCGGGCCGTGCTTCTGGACCCGGCGATTCTCCTGCTCGACGATCCTGCCGCCGCGATTGACCCTCACACGGAGCACGAAATTCTCGACGCCATGCAGCGGGCCATGCTCGGCCGCACCACCTTCGTCGTCGCCCACCGGCTGAGCACCCTCCGCCAGTGCGACCTCGTCATCGTCCTCGACAACGGCCGCATCTCCCAAGTCGGCACCCACGAAAAGCTGATGGAAGAAGACGGGCATTACCGCGAAGCGGCTCTCTCGCAGTGCGCCGCGTAAAGCAGTTCGCACCCCCCGGGACGTTCACGTGCGTCCAACGATTCCGGGTGCGACGTTTACGCCTTTACGTGGGCGTGAAGTCACGCGAATCTCGCCATTGATACATAGTCGAGCGGCCCTTTCGCTCGGCCGGCCCCCAGCGCGCTTTGCGAGGCATAGCGGCCCCCTATTTAGAACCTTTAGGCGGTGGGTGCTGGATTTTCCGTCCCTTGCCGGCATTATTTCCGAAATCCTTCCAGATTTTCTAAAGGTCAGAATTTGACTCGGATGGAATCCGACATAGGTTTTCTTCGTAGGGAATTCTGGTGGTGACATCAGGACTCCCTGCGGTGGCATGTTTTCCGGGATTTGGGTTCTCCAAATTGATCAGGCGTTCGGCCTGATGCCGGGGGCTTTCACCAGGCCTGCCGCCTCCCATCCTCGAAAAGGCAATCCGCTTGCAAAAGCGGGGCGCAAAGCTATGGGCCGTGTGCGGATTCGTCCGTCCGCGGCAGCCGGCTACCGAAAGGGTGAACACGATTTGCCGCTTGCGACAGATCGAAGTGACCTTAAAGATGAAGAGGTGCGTACCAAATTGTGAGTTCTGCTTACGTGCCTGGCAGGCCGGCGACGCAAGTCGCGGCGCGAAGGAGAACTCGGTCGTCACTGTGGCTTTGTCACGGACCCGTTTGATGCCGGGGCCGGGACAAACAGAGGAGTAGGAACAATGAAGAATCTCGCTTTGAAGGTGCAGCGTTTCCTGAAGTCCGAAGATGGCCCGACCGCAGTCGAGTATGCGGTGATGTTGGCGCTGATTGTTGTGGTGTGCCTCAGCACCATCACGACCATCGGCACGCGTGCGAATAGCACGTTTAACAGCATTTCGAATGCTCTGCCCGCCGCGTCGTAACCGCTGGTGGGATCTGTGGTTGGTGTCGTTTCGGTGCGCGACAACTCATCCCCCTCGACGATCGCTTTGCGGCGGTTGTCGAGGGGGAATTTTTGTGGATTCATGGTCACTTCCGCATGGGAGCTGGCTAAGGAATCCAAACTTTTGATTCAATCGGATTTTCCGCCGCCAGCCCAAACAGGTTTTTGGGGGCAGTGGCGGCAAGCGGCGGAAAATCCACCGGATTCTGGTTTTTGGGACGGCAAGTTTCACCCTTTGTCGGTTCCGTAACCTAGGTTTTCGCAGCGAGTCTCAAAAGCCGGCGGGACAGCCGAGTTCTTTTGAGCAAGCCGCGGCCAGCCGTTGCTGGTCGCCGCCCGATTTTTTTTTGAAATAGGAGCCCCCAAACATGAAGAATTTCCTGAACCGCGTTCGCAGCTTGATCCTCCGCGACGAAGGGCCGACCGCCGTCGAATATGCCGTCATGCTGGCGCTAATCGTGGTGGTCTGCCTGGCGACAATTACCACCATTGGCACTCGCGCCAACGGCACCTTTAACGCCGTGGCCAACAAGCTGCCGTCCGGATCGTAGGGCGAATCCATGTACCCAGTCATTCCTGGCGAATTATTTACCGGCGGATGGGAAACCATCTGCTTTGCCATCACACTCATCGGCGCCTTCGTCAGCTACCTGCTGACGTGGCGCTAAAACCCAATACCGATAGAAAGCAGCACGGGGAGAGGTCGATATGCAGGCTCTTTTGTTTGATTTTGCCCAGATCATGGCTCAAAACTGGACGGTCTGGCTGGTCACCGTGGTCCTGATTCTGGCCGCGGTCATCGACGGCTTTGAGCTCAAAGTCCCCAACTGGGTCACTTTTCCCTTCATCCTCAGTGGGTGGGCTTATGCCTTTTTCGCCATGGGCTGGGAAGGTCTCGGCTGGAGCTTGCTGGGGACGGTGGTCGGCCTGGCGCTGCTCATGCCGGCTTATGCCATCGGCGGCATGGGTGCGGGAGACGTGAAATTGCTGGCGGGAGTCGGTGCCTGGATTCTCATCCAGCATACGGTCAACTCGTTCTGCGTTTCGGCGATCGTCGGTGCCCTGATGGCAGTCCTGATGGTGGTAGCGCGGCGTGCCTGGAAGAAACACCAGGATCAGTTCTGGCTGATTCTCAACGAAATCATGGTTATCAAGAATCCCGAGAAACTTGCGGAAATCGCCGCCGAACGCAAACAGCGGATGCTGCTGCTGCCCTACGGGATTCCAATCGCGATTGGCACCATCGGTTACTTCTTGTGGATGGGAATGTTGGTATGAACAAGCTGAACTTGGAACAACAGTCGGTTAGCAGTCCGCTCAAACCACGAAGACGCTTACGCGGACTTCGATTGGGGGCGGCGACGGTGGAGTTTGCCCTGGTGGCTCCGCTGTTTTTCCTGTTGGTGTTTGGCATGGTGGAGTTCGGCCGCATGGTGATGATCCAGCAGGTCATCACCAACGCCTCCCGCGAAGGGGCCCGCAAAGCGGTGCTGGACGGCTCTTCGTCCACCAGCGTGAAAAATGCGGTGGTCACGTACATGTCCAACGGCGGCGTAACCATCAGTACCAGCAATGTGACCATCAACCCCACCGATCCCGCGTCCGCACCGGCGGGTAATCCGGTAACGGTTACCGTCTCCGTTCCTTTTAGTCAAGTTAGCTGGCTTCCGTCGCCAATGTTTCTTGGAAGCAGGCAGATGACCGCTTCCACGGTAATGCGCCGCGAAGCTGTCAATTAGCGAAAGCTTGACGGTTGTATCAGTTGTAAGAATTTAACAGTTCTTGATTCTGCTTGCGTCCGGTTGGAAAAACCACGAAGGACTATTGCCATGAAGATGAAGTCGCTGGTTTTGATTTTCATCGCCCTCGCATGCGGTCTGGTTGCCACCATCGGCATCAGCCAGGTGATGCAGCAGAATGCAGGCGGCGGCGGCGCAACCATGAAAATGGAGCAAATCCTCGTCGCCAAGGGGGATATCGATATCGGCGCGATTCTCGATGCCAACTCGGTACAGTTGGAGGAATGGCCAGCCGCCAAGGTTCCGGAAGGGGCTGTTCGCACCTTGGACGAGGTCAACGGGCAATTTCCCCAAGCCCGTTTTTATAAAGGGGAGCCCATTCTGAAAGCCAAAATCTCGGACAAGAATAAGACAGCTGCCCAAGGGATCGAAGAAGGCTATCGCACTTCCACGATTAAGGTCGACGAAGACACGGTGATGGAAGGGATTGGCCCTGGCGACCGGGTGGATGTGATGGTTTTTCTTCGCAAGGGAGAAGGGATCCAGCAAACCGGCGTCTACCCGATCATAAAGAATGTTCGCGTGTTTTCTAAAGGGGCCCAGACAGAACGAGTGGTGGACGCCAAAAGCGGGCAGGAAACCCGCGCCCGCACGATTTCGCTCATGGTAAAGCCGGCCCAGGCGCAGGAAATTGCCCTGGCTTCGCAAATGGGCAAGATCACGCTAGCACTCCGCAATCCCAAAGATGATCCTGCCAATGACAAGGACCAGGTGGTCCCGCTTTCCGATCTGCTCAACGGCAAGTCATCCAGCGGAGACGACAAGAAGAGCACTGCGTCAACGGGAACCAATGACTTGCTGGCACAGCTTCGGTCGGCCATTCCCGCGAAAGAAGCCGCCCCCGCACCAACACCCGCGCCAGTCGCCCCGGTGACCGCCAAGGGGCCCGCGTTTGTCATGACGGTGCAGACCCCCACGGAGATCAAATCGTTTGAATGGTCCGATCTCAAGGGGCTCCCCACTGAATCCGTTTTGCTGTCGGTCAACGCTAGCAGTAACGTTCCGGCGATACCACTTCCGGTCACGCTCGACAAGCCGGCTCCCACACCCCCGCCAAAGGCGGAGGGCATCGAGTCCGACTCGGAAGAAACGCATTCCTCCAATCGTTAAACTCGGAATTCGCGAAACAAACGCAACGTTCGTCACAAGACGAACCGAAGTAAAAAGAGGACGCCTCGCGTCAGACCCCAAATTCTCGCAAGGAAGACAAGGATGTCGACCGTATTCGCCCGCCAACTGCGCGCTGGATTGGCCCTATTTTGCCTGGGACTCTCTTTCGCTTCGCCTGCACTGCTTCTCGCCCAAGTGAATGAAGACGCTCCCGGCGTCAAGTTCAAGGTTCTGGGGCAGGCCGAGCGGATGACGATGATCGTCAACACCAGCCGTATCGTGGAATTTCCGTTTGAAGTTCCCAAGATGCTGGTCAACAATCCCGATCTGGTCAGGGTCGTCCCGCTTTCGCCCAAATCCATCCAGGTCTCCGCCCTCAAGCAGGGGTCTACCCAGCTCAACGTCTGGAGTTCCGACGATAAGATTACCTCCATTGACATCGCGATCAACGGAGACGTCCAAGAACTCGAGGGCGTGTTGAAACAAGAATTTCCGGAAGCTGCCCTGCGCCTGCGAACTCTGAACAGCAGCTTGCACATTTCCGGCTTTGTGCCCAAGGCAGAGTCTGTGTCGCAAATCATCAAGATTGCACAAGATTACTTTCCCAATGTCATCAACGGCATGACGGTCGGCGGCGTTCAACAGGTGGTGTTGCACGTTAAGGTCATGGAAGTCTCGCGGACGAAGCTTCGCAATTTGGGCTTCGACTGGGCTGCCATTTCCAGTAATGGGTTTGTGGTGCAAGGGGCGGCGGGCCTGGTGCCAGCTTCGGTCACCGCGCTCAGCCAGCCTGTGCCGCTCACCAGCGATACACTGCGGTTTGCTGTCACCAACGGCACAGAGAACTTCAACGGTTTTCTCGAAGCCCTGGAACGCAACAACCTCGCTCAACTCCTTTCGGAACCGACCCTGACCACCGTCAGCGGACGCCCCGCCAGCTTTCTGGTGGGTGGCCAAATTCCGATTCCCGTGCCGCAGTCTCTCGGTGTCACCACGATTGAATATCGAGATTTCGGAACCAAAATCGACTTCGTCCCCATCGTGCTGGGCAATGGCAAGGTACGACTCGACGTTCGTGCCGAAGTCACCGAAGTGGACCCGAGCATCAGCGCCACTATCGGCAACGGCAGCGTCCCCGGATTCCGCAGCCGCAACGCGGAAACCGGCGCGGAAATGAAAACCGGTCAGACGATGGCCATTGCCGGTCTCGTTTTTAACAAGAAGGATGCCTCGGTCCGCGGGTTTCCGTGGCTCATGGATATGCCGTGGGTCGGCTCCGCTTTCCGCCGGACCAGCCACCAGGAAAACGAGCTCGAACTCATCATCATGGTCACTCCTGAATTCTGCGAAGCGATGGATGCAACCGAGGTGCCTCCCTGTGGGCCGGGCCAGCTTTCCACTTCCCCCACCGATACCGAACTCTTCTACCGCGGCTATTTGGAAGTTCCCAAGCCCTGCGGCAACGGCAACTGTCCTCCCGGATTTCGCGGCAATGGGCTGGGTGAAGGCTACGAGAATTTGCCCTCGCCGGCGACTGGCGGACAGAGCGCTCGTCGCCCCACCTCGGCTCAGCCTGGCAACTATCCGGCTCTGCGAACCGCCACGCAGCCCAAATCCACTGCCTCCGGCACAAGCAGCACGTCCGCTAGGACCGTTTCCAGCACCCCCAGCACCAACAGTCGGAGTAATACGAGCAAGCCAGCCGGGAGTCCCACAAAACCATCTTCTTCCGCCAGGCCCAAGCTCATCGGACCGCTCGGATATGACGATTTAAGGTAATGAGGAATTGCTAGCTACGGAGGGCGGCGATCCTCTTGCACTGCCCTCTTCACCCAGATTGACCCCGATGAGCAACGTCCTTCGACTGGCCATCGTTGACCCGAGCGATACTTCCCGCAACGCCATTAAAAACATGCTGCTGGGCATGGAGGTGGTGTGGCTGGAGGCGGAGTGCTCGCGCTACGAATTTTTCGCCGATGTTGTCGCGCAAACCAGCCCGGACATCGGCGTTATCTGCCTGGATGCCAATCCCGAAAAGGGACTCAAGTTGATGGAGTCCCTTCGGGAAACCGCCCCGGACTGCAACATTCTGGTGGTCAGCGGAAATTCGGACGGCCAGGTCATTTTGCGGGCCATGCGGGCCGGAGCCAAGGAATTCCTCACCCAGCCCCTCCGCGTCGAAGAGCTGGTGGCGGCTCTCGACCGTATTGGCGCGGTGAAGTTTGGCACCGGAACTGGCGGCGGCCGCAGCTCGCAAGTGATTGCCATCGCGGGAACCACCGGCGGCGTGGGTACAACCAGCCTGGCCGTCAATCTGGGCTGCATCCTGGCCCAGGACAAGCGGAATTCCGTGGTGCTCTTGGACCTGGATTTGTCACTGGGGGACACCGACGTGTTCCTGGACACGATCCCGGATTACACCATCGTTGACGTCGCCCAAAACATCAGCCGACTCGACATTCAGCTCCTGAAAAAATCGCTGACCAAGCACTCCAGCGGGCTCTATCTGCTCCCCCGTCCCGTACAGCTCCAGGACATTTCGCTGATCACTCCCGATGACTTCACCCGAGTCCTGGGACTTTTCAAAGCCACGTTTTCGCACCTCATTCTCGATCTCTCCAAGAGCTACAGCCCGCTGGATATTGCCGCCCTCAAGGCCGCCAAGGATGTGCTCCTGGTGACGCAACTCGATTTGCCGTGCATGCGGAACGTAGTGCGCCTGCTCATGTCGTTCGGCGAAATTGAAGGGCTTAAGGAAAAGGTCAAGATCATTGTCAATCGCGTTGGCTTGGACGCCGGACAGATCAGCCTCAAGCGCGCCCAGGAAACGATGGGGAAGGAAATTTTCTGGCAGCTCCCCAACGACTACCGCACGATGGTCGATATCCGCAACAACGGGATTCCTCTGATTGAGCACAATTCCAAGGCGGGGATCACCCAAGCCATGAAGGCGCTCGCCGACATGCTGACCAAGGACGATGCCACGCGCGAAGAAGAAGCCGCCTCCACGACCAAAGGGACCGGCTGGTTCAAATTCTTCGGCATGGGCAAAGCCAAAGCTGCCCCCTAAGGGACGCCGCGCCACTGACTTCCCCCGCGTGCAATCGGGGCAACGGCGCAA
>CAYUJE010000183.1:0-13228 GCA_964444865.1 uncultured Pirellulaceae bacterium
CGAACCTCGATTCGTCCCTGGTCGGTGACAATGACGAGGACGCCTAGCAATATCACGGTCGCAAGTACACCCAGCACGCTCGTCGCAATGAATAGGGGCGAGCGGGGCTGACGAGCCGTGGCTTTCGGGATTGGTGAGAGGACTTCGACTGGGGTTTTTGTGGGACCCGACGACGCAAAGGGGAGCAGTGCCTCGGCCACCTCCGCCGGAGTTTGAAAGCGGTCCAGCGGCGATTTGGCCATCATCTTCGCCAGCACCGCGGCCAGTTTGGGCGGAACGTCGTCGCGCAGCTCTTGCAGCGGCAGCGGTTGGCGCTCGACGTGGGCCATGACTTTTTCCACGATCGAGCCTTGGGGAAACGGTGCCCCGCCACTGAGCAGACAGTACAGCGTGCAGCCGAGGCTGTAGATGTCGGCCCGGATGTCGGCGGAATGGGCGTCGCGGGCCTGCTCGGGGGCCATGTAGTCAGGAGTTCCCATCATCGCGCCGACCTGGGTCAGACCGCTGGTCTCGGCGATTTCGGTGGCGAACTGGGCCAGGCCAAAGTCGAGGATTTTGATCACTCCCGGCGCTGACGCAACCGGGCTCGCCGGCGCTGACGCAACCGGGCTCGCCGGCGCTGACGCATCCGGGCTCGCCTGCAGCATCAGGTTCTGCGGCTTGATGTCCCGATGGACCATTCCCCGTTCGCAGGCGTGCTGCAAACCTTGGGCTGCTTGTCGCACGTATTCACAGGCTTCTTGGATCGGAAGTTTTCCCCGCTGCCGTACGATTTCCGCCAGGTCTTGTCCTTCCACCAACTCCATCACCAGAAAATGCAGATCGCCGGCCTGCTCGGCGTCGTAAGCGGTGACGATGTTGGGGTGCGCGAGCTTAGCCGCCGCCTGCACTTCACGATGAAACCGCTCGACAAGTCCGGGCGTTTGCACGAGCTGCCGATCGATCACTTTGAGCGCCACGGGGCGATTCATCAAACGGTGCTGGGCCTGATAGACGCTCCCCATCCCGCCGCGGCCGAGAAGAGATTCGATGCGGTAGCGAGGATGATTCTGTAATTCGGCGGGAGCGTCCGCGGAGGAGGGAGTGATTGGTTTCGCGTCCGTTTGCGTCTTGCATTCGCCTGGGGCTATCGTCACGTCCAAGGCCGGCCGCGGTTGCAGAGGCTGGGCGGGAGCGCCGGAAGGTGTTGACTCGGATTTCGTATCGGATTGCGGCCCAAGCAGCGAAACCAGCGTTTCATCGGGCAAAGTCTTGAGCAACCGGCAGCAGGGCTCGCAATCGGCGAGGTGCCGCTCGATTTCCGCGGACTCAAGAACGCCGAGCCGGCCGGCATTGAACGCGGCGAGGTTTTCGTGAGTGGGGTGTATGGTTTGGATGGTGTTCACGATCGGCTCTCCAGAAGGGCGCAGAGCAGGCTTCCATTCTAAAGAGCCGCAACTTCCGATTTCTTGCTGCCAATCGCAAAAAAAACCTTGATTCTCAGTCGAGCAGACCCCTTCCGGCCAGGCGCAACTCCCGGAGCACACGAGACTTAGCGGTGAAGACCGCGTTCAAGGAAAGTCCCAGTTCGGCGGCTACCTCGTCCGCGTCGGCATTCTCGATGACGAGCCGGCGGAAGGCAGCACGTGTGGATTCGGTGAAGCGACCATCCAAAATCGCCAGGAGTTGCAATGCCAGATGCCGGTCGTGCTCCTGGTCCCAGAGCAGGCTGTCGGCGCTGCGCGGATCCTCCAGTTCATCGAGGCGCACCATCAATTCGCCCCCCTGTTCTATCGCCCTTCCGCGGCTGCGCCAGAAATTGCGGAGCCGGTTGACGACGATCCGCCGCAGCCAGGTCCGAAAGGCCCCGCGCTGCTGGTTGTGCCGAAAGCTGGGGAGCTCGCGCATCACTACGAGCAGAACATCTTGCACCAGATCGTCGGCATCGGCCGCTTGCACCTCGTAGCGGCCGATCCAGCTTTTGAGCAGCGGCGAATACGCCTCGACCAGTCGTTTCCAGGAATCGGAGTCCGGAGCCTGGCAGAGGCGCTCGAGGAGACTCAGGGAAGTTTCATTGTGGCTCATCGAATCGCCTGTCTCCGCGCGATTGTCCCAGAGTTATTGGCCAATAGCAATGTAGCTTTCGTTCCGCGCCACTTGACTTGAACCCCGATGTATTAGATAATTAGCCAACAGTCTAAATATACTCCCTCCCCCAGCGAATGACGAACAACATCTTCAAAGCGCTTGCCGATCCGACGCGCCGGGAGATCCTCCGCCTGCTTGGCAAAGGGGAAATGTCGGCTGGCGAGTTGGCGAAGAAGTTCGACATGACCAAGCCGTCGATGTCGCACCATTTTTCCATCCTCAAGGAGGCGGACCTTGTCGTCTGCCGTCGCGAGGGGCAGCAACAGATTTATTCCCTGAACACCACCGTCGCCCAGGATGTTCTCGCCTGGCTCTGGGACCTGTTGGGCGACAAAGCTGGGCGGAGAAAAACGCCATGACACGTATTTACGTCATTCTGTGCATCGTGCTGACCGTGGCCACCTTGGCCGCTTCATTGATTCTCTATCCTCAAATGCCGGAGAAAATTCCTACTCACTGGAACATCCAGGGGGAAATTGATGCCTATGGCCAAAAGGGCTGGGCGGCCTTCCTAATGCCAGCGGTCATGGCGGGGCTGCTGCTGCTCTTCTGGGCAATTCCGTATCTCTCTCCCAAACACTTTGAGGTCGATAATTTTCGCACCACGTACTGGTTCATCATCCTGGTCGTAACCGTCATGATGGCCTTCATTCACGGGTTGACACTCTGGGCCGCCCTGGCCGATCAGGATAAGCCGGTGGACATCACGCGGCTCCTGCTGGCGGGGCTGCTCATCATGTTCGCCCTAATTGGGAACGTGCTGGGGAAGGTCCGCCGCAACTTCTTCGTGGGAATTCGCACTCCCTGGACCATCGCCAACGAGCGGGTTTGGAACGACACCCATCGACTGGCGGGGCGGCTGTTCGTCGGCGGTGGAATCCTGGGCCTGCTGGCGGTCTTTCTCCCCATTCCCTTACCAGCGGTGACGATCACGGTCATCGTGGTCATCGTCGCTTCCTCCGTAACGCCCGCCGTCTATTCGCTCATTCTCTATAAACGGCTGGAGAAGCGCGGGGAACTTGATGGGAACGAAAAGGCGATTGGGTGACGCCTGCAGGCTCAGGTATCGAAGAGCGCGAACGCGATTCCCAGCATCAGTGGACCGGCAAAGAAAATGAGGGCTCCAAGCATCGTCAGACTGCGGAGGCGGAAGAGCGTGCCGATGAAGATGAACCAGCCTCCCAGGAGGGGCGAGGTAAAGATAATCCCCATCGGCCCCAAATTATGAAACAACCCGAACCACGCGGCAATTCCCGTAACCAGCCAGAACAGGTCTTTGAGCGAGAACTGAATTTTAGGAATAGCGGATACGGCCCAGAGGTCACAGAGTTTGAGTCACTGGAATCATCACACTCGTCTCGAGTTTCCGGTAAACCAGTTTGCCTTGCAAAGCTATTCAGTGGCCGGATCAACAGATTCGCGGCCCGCCGCCTTGATATCGAGCATGGCGGACTTGGCCTGGTTTCCGACGCTCCCACTCTCGGCGAGTTGCTCCAGGTAGGGAATGGTCTTGCTGGTTCCGATCGCCCGCAGCACTTCGCAGGCTCGCTTCTGGGCCTTGGCGTCATCGCTCAACAGCGTCGGCCAGACGAAGGACTCCGCGACCGGGCCGATTTTCTTGAGATGAGACGCTGCCAACTCGGCGGAATCGTCGTGGCGGTTGCTGAGTTGCTTCGCAAAGAGCAAGCAGACTCGCGGTTCAGGATGGGCGATCAATGCCCGGCTGGCCCGGTCTCGCAGCGCGGTTTCCCGCACAAAGACGCTGGCATTGTTCTCGTAAACTTTGATCAGGAGCGGAACGTCGTTCTGAGAGTATTTCTCCAAGAGGTCCAGCGCGGCCACACCCGCAGGGACGGAGCCCCCCTTGAGAAGCAATTCCTTGGCCGCGCGAGTCGCTGCCGTTTGTAGTTCCTCGTCAAGCTTGATCGAACAAAGCCGCTCGAGTGCCGCCGCTTGTTTCGTTTCGGTCTGCAGGTCCGAAATGCACTGCTGTGAGATTGCGTCATCGGCCAGACTCCAGTCGCTCACAGCAACTGCCACGCTGGCCCGCACGGCGCTGGAGGGATGATTAAGAAAACTCAAGACCGCTTCGCGTTCCTTGATTTCAATGAGCTGAACCACAATCGCATCCAAATACTCTTCCTCTCGCGGATTGGCCTGAGCGGCCGCCTTTAGCAGGGCTTTCGCGTCGTCGGCAGTTGCGTAGTGGCTGAGTACCGAGCGGGCCGGCAATTTTTGCGACCGCTGACGCAACAGCGGGATGCAACTTGCGACAACTTTCGTGTGCTGGTCTTGGTCCAACTCCGGCTGGTTTTCATGGAGCCATTTCAATGCGACATCCTTGGAAAACTGACCTGGGGCTTCCAGGTATCGCAAGGCGGTCGTCAGATCGGTGGGGGGCACCGCGACCCGCGACGAATCCGCGACCCGCGAAGCATACTCGCTTTCGGTCAGATCGTCTGAAGTGTCAAAGGTTCCGTCCTGTCCAGCGCTGCGCAGTTGAAAATTTCGAGCCGAATCAAGTTCATAGCGGATGGGGCGTCCCCACTCGTCATGATAGTTTTCCACCAGCCGGTTCCCTTCTTCAGGGTCGGGCAGGATGTGGCGCACCCGCACATAGCTCGTAATGACGCGCTCTGCGTCGCGGAGCAAGCTGTCGGTCCGCTCCGTTCTCGCCTTAATGGGCGACGACGGCCCCCCAACGTTTCCGACGCCGTTCCGATTCCAATGCAAGATGGCAGGCAACACACACATCAGGCAAATGAAGAACACGCCGACAAAAACGAGCGATATTGCCGTCCGCAAACAACTCCGAATGCCAAAGATCGAATCGAGCAGATTCGCGCCGTGGCGGATGAGCCGTGCGTCATCGTCAAGTTGCCGCTGCGCCGGAGGTGCCTGTCGCGGCGGCAGTTTTTCCGGCTGGGCATCGAGAATCACCACGTCGGGCTGTTTACCGGATTTGATGCCGAATTTCGTGCCGCAAAAACTACACGACGCGGTCGCCGCCCCTTTGGCAACGTCCAACGATGCACCGCAACTCTGACACGTCAGCGAAAATGTTTCCATGCTCTCGGGTTTTTACCGGGAAAGGGGCTCCGAATGATTTAACAGGAAGATTCCCTTCATCCTATTGGATGCCAGCAACGACAAGCAAGCAAAATGAGGCCTAAATCGCCTCTATTTTGATGCACCGAGCATTTTCGACCCTGTAGTCCGCGAAGGTTTATCAAAGCAATCACGCCATCAATAAGTGCGGCTGGCCGTTCGCGGGGAACACGTCCGTTTCTGACTGTCCTTTCAGAAGTCATCATGAGCGAGCCCGTTTCTTAAACCGATTCAAGACCCCCAACCAACCCGCAAGCAGACAGCCGAGGACCAGGCCGACGCCGACGACGGCGTAAAAGAGAAGCGGCTCCGGCAGGTATTGGTCCAGGCCGTGCTTCATTTCGGAGCCGAAGATGGCGACGAGCGTGGCCAGGGGAAAGAAGAACGCGACCAGCAGGTTGAGCCGGTGGGACTGCACCGCCATTTGATGCGAGGCGAGTGCCTGCTCCTCCGACTTTTTGGCGACGGCGAACTCGAGCGCATTGCGAACATCGCCATACAGCAGCTCCGCGGTTCGCTCCACGTCGTAAGCCTTATCCCGCAGATTGATCAGATCCCGGTCTGCCGAAAGGAGCTTGCGGGCGTCCTGCAATGTGGTGTGCAGGTTGCGGGCGCTCCGTTGAACAGGGCCCATGGCATCGAGAATTGCGAAGTACTCCGTCACCGACCCGGCGACGTCTTCCTGCCGGTCCATCTTCTCGATGATTTCGGCATATTCATTCAGGTGTTTGGCCAGCGCCGCCACCCCGCCCCCAAGTTCGTTGGACTGCCACGTTCCATCCGGCTTGCGCCAGAAGAGCCGCCCTTTGCGGTCGGGCTCGTCCTTTTTCGGCGGAGCGTGCAACACCAGCAGCAGATGCCCCTCCGCCATCATCGCCCGCTGCCGACCGGCCTTTTCGCCGAGGCGGGAACGGAACTCGGCGGGGACTTCCCAGGTGGCGGGGAGAACGGACTTTAGCGGTGCAGGCATGTTCCCTCGTTGTTAAGGTTGGGGGCTTTCCCAGCCGCCGCGATTCTTGAACGCAATCACGGCATCGACAAGTTCATCCGGCCCGTCGCGCAGAACGTCGCAAACAGGAAGGCCAAATTCGGCGCGTATCCGCTCGCGCTCCTGGGCGGCTTCAGCGGCATTCACCCGCCGGCTGTTGACCCCAATTCCAATCACTTCGCATCTCTGATGGATATTCGCCATCACTTCGAAAATATTTTTAATCTTCGCAAGTGGTGGAATGGCAACACTTTCCACTCCCGTCACCCGCTCGCGGCCGATCTCGTAACACAGGATGAGCGCCTGCGGAGCACAGCCGTGCAGCAGGCTGAGAGTGACGCCGCTGTAAGAGGGATGAACGAGGCTTCCCTGTCCTTCGACGAGCAGAATGTCGTGATGCTGATTCTCCAGCACCATCTTTTCCGCGGAGCCACTGACGAAGTCGGCGACGATGCAGTCAATGGGAAGGCCATCCCCTTCAATCATGATGCCGGTCTGCCCCGTGGCGATGAACTTGGCATCCTGTCCGCGCTTTTTGAGACCATTGGTTACTTCGACAGATACCACCATCTTGCCGATGCTGCAATCATGGCCCACCGTATGTACCCGCAGGCAATCGGGACGGAGGCCGACCCGGCGGGCGATCGACTTCTCCGAATTCTTCCGAATGTCCGTCAACTTCACGCCACTCTTGGCTGCCGCGGCGGAGAACTCCGGATCGGCGGAAAGAAAATCGTGCAAGCCGGAAATCACTTCCATCTTCCGCCGGCTGATGGCATCCAAAATGATTGCCCGCCAGTTGGCGGGAATCTTGCCTCCCGGCGGGGCGATGCCGAGGAGCAGCGTATTGGCATCGGGGGCTTCATCCAGATGCCCTACAATCGGCACATCCCCGGTCACACCCAGCAATTCCTGGCTGGACTTTCCTTTTTGCGTGCTATCCAAAAGAGCGACCACTTCCTCTCGCCGGTAGCGGATCACGTTGGCTGCCGTCTTGCCGGCGTGGGGTTCGGTATGTCCTTCCGTCAGGATGATGATTTTGCGGGGCATGGGTGGTAAGGGAGTGTGAAGCTGGGGGCTAAAAATCGTCTTCCGATGATACCCTTGCCAAAGCGGGGCACAAGTGACGAAGGGGGGGACTTAAGCTTTCGGCTTCTTCAAGGGGCAAACATGGTGAAGGGGCGGAGTTCCAAGTATGCTGGTGTACCATGCGATTGCGTCTTTTCCAGGCTGGGGTTTCCATTGTCGCGGCGGCGGCTTCTGTGTTTTTTCCGCTTATACTGGGGTGCGGGCCGGCTGCTCCTGCCGGTGCGGGGAAAGATAAGGAACTGCCGGCCAAGGTCGCCAAGATTGCCAACGAAGGGGAACTCAACACCATCAAGCTGACAGCCGAGGCGGAGAAGCATCTCGCTCTGGCGGTCGCCCCGGTTGAATTCAAGCCGATGCCGCGGGTCAGCACGTATGGCGGCGAAATCATGCTGCCACCGGGGGCGTCGCTCATCGTCTCCGCCCCGTTCACGGGAACTCTGGAAGCACCGACGAAGGACGGAGCGGCTCCTGGTCCCGGGGACATCGTCACGGCCAGGCAGCCTCTCTTCAAACTTCAGCCCTTAATCACGCCGGACCGGGAAGCCCTGACGCCGGCGGAGCGGGTTCGCTATACCGAATCCCGCAACGCCATTGCCACGGCGAGGATCGATGCCGCCAATCAATTGGCGCAGGCCCTCGTCCAGCAGGAAGCGGCGAAAATTAAC
This sequence comes from uncultured Pirellulaceae bacterium, assembly GCA_964444865.1. Taxonomy (GTDB): domain Bacteria; phylum Planctomycetota; class Planctomycetia; order Pirellulales; family Pirellulaceae; genus SXOA01. Next base: position 7,978 of record CAYUJE010000183.1, read on the forward strand.
CTCAGCCGGGCGGAACGGCTGCTGGGGGACGGGGCGGGAACGGCCCGCGCGGTGGATGATGCCAAAGCCCAAATGCAGCTTTCAGAAAAAGGGGTGGAGGCGGCGCAGTCGCGCAAGAAGCTGCTGGATGAGTTAAATCTCGACGAGGCCTCGCAAAACCAACTGCCGCCGATTTTGATCGAGGCTCCGCACGCGGGAATGATTCGGACATTGAATGTTGCACCGGGCGAAGTCGTCGCCGTTGCCGCTCCGCTGTTTGAGGTGATGAAGCTCGACCCGATCTGGGTTCGCGTCCCCGTCTATGCGGGCGAATCGGCCGAACTGCAAGCGGCCGGCTCCGCCACCATTCGGGGACTGGCGGATCAATCGACCAGTCCCGGCACCCTGGCCAAAAAGGCGGCTGCTCCGCCGAGTGCGGTCCCACTGTCCACGACCGTGGATTTGTACTTTGAGATTCCCAATCCCAAAGGAACCTATCGCCCCGGCGAACGGATTACCGCGGAACTGCCGCGGAAAGGAGAGGCAAAGAGCCTGGTCGTTCCCTGGTCGGCCGTCATGCACGACTTTCACGGCGGCACCTGGCTCTACGAGCAGACTGCCGAGCACACCTACGTCCGCCGCCGCGTGCAGGTGCAGTATGTCTCCGGCACATCGGCCGTTTTGAAAGAAGGCCCCAAAGCCGGGACCAAAGTCGTTACGGCGGGCGTTGTGGAATTATTTGGTACGGAGTTCGGCTTTGCCAAGTAATGCACCATGACCTGGCTTGTCTCCACCTCGTTGCGGCTGCGGGTCGTCGTTCTGGCGCTCTCTGTTTTGCTGATTGTCTTCGGCTTGCAGACGCTGCAAACCACGCCACTGGATGTTTTTCCCGAATTTGCACCGCCGCTCGTGGAAATCCAGACCGAAGCCCCCGGCCTTTCGACCGACCAGGTGGAAAGCCTGGTAACCATGCCGCTGGAGAACGCTCTCAACGGCACCCCTTGGCTCAAAACCATCCGCTCCAAATCGGTGCTCGGCCTGTCGTCCGTGGTGCTCATCTTTCGCGAAGGGACCGACCTGATTCGTGCCCGGCAATTGGTGCAGGAACGCCTCTCCACCGAGACGCCACGTCTTCCCAAGGTCGCTCATCCTCCGGTCATCCTCTCTCCCCTTTCTTCCACCAGCCGCGTGCTGAAGATTGGAATCTGGTCGGAGAAGGACGCCCAAGGCAAGGACAAGCTCAGCCAGATGGATTTGACGATTCTGGCCAAGTGGACCATCCGCCCCCGCTTGATGGCGATCCCTGGCGTAGCCAACGTCGCCATCTGGGGGCAGCGAGACCGCCAGTTTCAGGTCATTGTCGACCCCGAGCGGCTGCGGGCGCATGGAGTGACGCTGGGCGCGGTGGAACGGGCGACGATGGATGCCACCACGCTCGTCGGCGGCGGCTTTATGGATACACCCAACCAGCGGATCGCTGTTGCCCAACTCGTCGGGATCGAAAACGCCGATGACCTGGGCGAAATCATGGTCGACTTCCGTGGCTCGTCTCCGCTCCGCCTGGCGGACGTGGCAGAGGTAACGGAAGGCTTTCCGCCCCCCATTGGCGACGCGGTGATCAACGACGGACCCGGCCTGTTGCTGATTGTGGAAAAACAACCCTGGGGTAACACGCTGGAAGTGACGCACCAGGTGGAAGAGGCCATGAAGTCGCTAGAGCCGGGCCTCAAGGATCTCGCCTACGATCCAACCATTTTCCGCCCCGCCACGTTCATCGAGCGTTCGCTCCACAATCTGGGGCAGGCAATGGCCATCGGCTGCGTCCTGGTGGTGCTGATTCTGATCATCTTTTTGTTCGACTGGCGGACGGCGCTTATCAGCATCACGGCCATACCCTTGTCGTTGATTGCGGCCGCTCTAGTGCTGCATTATTGGGGAGGCACCCTCAACACGATGGTCATTGCGGGCCTGGTCATCGCGCTGGGTGAAGTGGTGGACGACGCCATCATCGACGTGGAAAATATCCTCCGCCGGCTTCGTCTGAACCGCCGGCTCGAAAATCCGCTGCCGGCCTTTCAGGTGGTCCTGGCCGCTTCGTTGGAAGTTCGCAGCGCGGTGGTCTACGCCAGCTTAATTGTCACTCTCGTCTTCGTCCCCATCATCTTTCTGGATGGCATCGCCGGCTCGTTCTTCCGCCCGCTGGCCGTCGCTTACATCCTCGCGATTCTCGCTTCGCTGCTCGTCGCCCTCACCGTCACGCCCGCCCTGTCGCTTATGCTCCTTCCCAGCGCCCAAGAACACCGCAAAGAAGCTCCGCTCAGCGGCTTTCTCAAGCGGCTCTATCGCTCGCTGCTGGTCCCCATCATCGGCCGTCCGTGGCTTTCGATTGGCTTTCTTCCAATCGCCCTTTGCGTCACCGTTCTGGTCTTCTCGCAGCTGGGGTGGGAGCTGTTACCAAACTTTCAGGAGACTGACTTTCTGATGCACTGGGTGGAAAAGCCAGGGGCTTCGCTCGACTCCATGCAGCGAGTCACCATTCAAGCAAGCAAAGAGCTGCGGGCTATTGAGGGGGTGCGGAACTTTGGCTCACACATCGGGCGGGCGGAAGTCGCGGACGAAGTCGTTGGCCCGAACTTCACGGAGCTCTGGATCAGCGTGGACCCGGACGTCGACATGCCCTCCACCATCGCTAAAGTCCAGGAAGTGGTGGACGGCTATCCGGGGCTGTACCGCGACTTGCTCACCTACCTCAAGGAGCGGATCAAAGAGGTCCTTTCGGGAACCGGGGCATCGGTGGTGGTTCGCGTCTATGGCCCGGACCTGGCAGTCCTGCGCGCGAAGGGCGAAGAAATCAAAGCGGTCATGGGGACCGTGGAAGGGGTGCAAAATCTGAAGGTGGAAGCCCAGGTCCTGGTCCCCCAACTGCAAGTTCGCCCCAAGTCCGGTCCCATCGCCCGCCTCGGCCTCTCCCCCGGGCAAGTGCGGCAAGCAGTGGCAACACTCGTGAAGGGGACCAAAGTCGGCGAGATTTACCAGGATCAAATGAGCTTCGACGTCGTCGTCCGCGGAGCTCCCGAAGTTCGCACCGACGTCGATTCCCTCAGCCGCCTGCTGATCGATCTGCCGCAAGGGGGCCATGTCCCCCTTGGCGATGTCGCTGATTTGCGGATTATCCCCGCCCCCAACGAAATTAAGCGCGAGTCCGCCTCCCGTCGGCTCGACATTTCCTGCAACGTTAAGAATCGAGACCTCGCCAGTGTGGCGAGCGAAATTGAATCCAAGGTAAAAGAGCTTTCCTTCGACCGTGGTTACCATCCGGAATTCCTGGGGGAGTACGCGGCCCTCAAAGCCTCGCGTTGGCGGCTGATTGCTCTGAGCGGCCTGGCACTACTCGGCATCGTGCTGCTGCTTCACATGGATTTTCAGTCTTGGCGGCTGACCGCGCTGGTCACCCTCACAATACCTTTTGCCTTGTTCGGCGGGGTATTTGCGGCGGCGTTGCAAGGAGGGGCCCTCTCGCTCGGTTCACTTGTCGGCTTCGTCACGGTCCTCGGCATCGCCGCCCGCAACGGCATCATGCTGGTCAGCCATTTCCGCCACTTGGAACTGGAAGAAGGAGAAACCTTCAGTACTGCGATGGTCCTCCGCGGGGCCGAAGAACGGCTGATCCCCATCCTGATGACCGCCCTTTCCACCGGCCTGGCCCTGGTCCCTCTCGTCATCGCTGGCAACAAGCCGGGGCACGAAATCGAGTATCCCCTCGCCGTCGTCATCGTGGGGGGCCTCGTCACCTCTACGCTCCTCAACCTCTTCCTGCTGCCACCGATCTATGCGCGGTTTGGGCGGGTGGGGCCACAAGCATGTGAATAGTCGGCGAGCGGCCTGCGTAAGCTGGCCGGTGATGTGGCACTGATGGAAAGGGCGAGCTTGTTGGCCGGCGGAATCACCGGCCAGCTTACGCAAGCCGCTCGTCAGCTGAAATGCCGCTGCTAGCATCCCCCGCACACATTTAATGTGATTAAACTCTGCGCAGCCTGACGAAACGGATTAAGCGGCAAAGTCAATTCCATCCTGGGAAGCACGGACGCTTCATGCGGCGATTGCATTTCGCACCTTTGCTCTTGCTAGCCACCCTGGCCGGTTGCCAGACGTTGGCGGAGCCGCGCGCAGGGAACGCAACCTCCGGCGTTAGCCAGGCCAGCTATTTTGATCCCGCCCCGGTTCCGCCGCAGGAATCGCCCTCCAAAGAACCACAGCCGCCCAGTCTTCTCCAGCCTCCTGTTATCGCCGAAGACCTTCCCGCCGCGGAAGGGAAAGAAAAGACGGTTCCAGAGAATCTTCAGCCGCCATTCCCGTCCGCAGTGGGAGAGCAGCTTACCTTGCTCGATGCCGCGGCCCTCACCTTGGGGCAGAATCCAGACCTCATCGTCGCCCGTCAGGCGGAAGGAGTGAGCCAAGGTGCCCTTGGCGTCGCCCAAACCTATCCCTTCAATCCTTGGGTGCAGTTTCAACTCACGCCCAATCCACAAGTCCCGCAAGGCCAAACCAGTGTGGCCGCTCATTATGTCTTGCTGACGCAAACCTTGCAGCTTGCCCACCAGCGGCAGCACCGCGAGGCGGCTGCTCAATCGGTTCTCAACGGCACGCGTTGGACGATCGTGCAAGCGGAACTGCTCGCCGTTGCCCAAACCGAGCGTCTCTTCTTCATGGCCCTTTTCTGGCGCGATCAGCGGGAACTATTGCGAGAGAATGCCGCTCTCACTCGCCAGGTTTTGGACATTTCGGAAAAGCAGCTCGCCGCGGGCGCACTTTCGAGATCCGACGTTGCCATCGCCCGACTCGACGATGCAGCCGCCCGCCGTCGGGCGGAACTGGGAGAAGCCAACTATCAAACGGCCCTGCTGGACCTGCGACGCCAACTCAATGTCTCCCTGGATCAACCCATGGACATACGCGGCAGTCTCACGGATCTGCAGTTCTCACCTACCTCCTCCGCGGCAGCGCACACTCAGATTGGCACCGAAAACCTACCGGCCAGTGTGTCGCAAATGTCCGAGCAACTGGCCGCGAACCGTCCTGACGTGCTGGCGGCCCAGTCCGATTTCGACGCCTCGCGGGCTAACTTGAATCTCGCGCATGCGAACCGCGTCCCGGACTTGCAAATCGGTCCTTATTATCAGCTCACCGATGGCGGAGCAACTCTTTGGGGCTTTCGAGGTCAGTCCGACTTGCCCGTCCTCAATACCGGCATGCCTCTCGTTCGTCAGCGCGG
>CAYUJE010000184.1:0-13202 GCA_964444865.1 uncultured Pirellulaceae bacterium
ATCAAGCGGCGAAATCGCCGACGAACTATTCCTCCGCACCTTCAGCCGCCTCCCGCGGCCCGAAGAACGTGCGGAGGCAGAATCGCTGCTCGACACGGCCAAAGAAAAACAGCCGGTGATTGAGGATTTGCTCTGGACGCTGATGAATTCGAAGGAATTTTTGTTTAGCAGGTAGAAGCGGACGGCTGGATTTCAAAGTGCCCCAAGGATTCATGTAGATAGCAGCAATTACTGCAATGGTCGTCAAATTGTTTCCGCGAACAGACAATTCCCCGTTCCTCAGCGCACACGAAGTTGCTCGGCGCATTCAGCTTCGGCATCCGGATTCTATTGTTGATTGGAAAAGTGCTGACGATAAATTAAAGTCGGAATTAGCCCAACTCATTCGGCTTGACGCACCTCAGCCAATCGTTCAAGGCCACAAGAATTTGTTCGGAAATGTGGTTTTAATAGAAGTGCATGACACGCTTAAGGCAAACAATGGCTTCAGGTTTTACGCCTATCCGGATTCAGCTCTGGAGCTGCGAAGTATTCAAACCGCTGGCGATCGAGGTTCTGCTGAAATGCAAAGGCTCGCATTGGAAATAGCGAATTGCTTGGACTACGAGGCTGAATTCATAGACTGATAAGAGGGCTGATGCTAAATGAATACGCTTAACATTTCCCGCCGGGGCTTTATTCGTGCCGGGGCGGTTTCTTTCGGCGGCATAGGGCTGGCGAACTTGCTGCGGAGCGAGGCGGTTGCTGGCGTTTCCGCTGCGGCGGATAAGCGGAGCGTGATTTTGCTTTGGCAGCCGGGGGGGCCGAGCCATTTGGATATGTGGGACATGAAGCCGGATGCGCCGCTGGAGTATCGGGGGGAGTTCACGAGCATTCCCAGCGACATTCCGGGCTACCGGGTCAGCGAATTGATGCCAAAACTGAGCCAGATGTGCAACAAGCTGGCGATTTTGCGGTCGGTGCATCACACGATGAATGAGCACTCGCAGGCGACGCATACGGTCCTCACCGGCTATGCCCCGACGAAAGGGGACCCGCTGCAGGAGGCCCCCAGCGTCGGCAGCATCGTAGCCAAGGAGCTTGGCTGGCGGGAAGGGCTGCCGGGGTATATCGCCGTGCAGGAGGCAATTACCCATGGCCGTAGCGGATACCTTGGCGTGGCGAACGATCCCTTCGAGACCTTTGGCTATCCGACCAGCCCCGGCTTTCGCGTCCGCAACTTGAAGGCGGCGGACGGCATCAAGGATGAACGGGTGACGACGCGGAAGAAAATGCTGGAGAAGTTCGACACCGTTCGCCGCGATGCCGATGCGAGCGGAGCGATTGGGGCGATGGACGAATTCCGCCGCCAGGCATTTGAACTCGCTACCAGCCCGCAAATTCAGGAGGCTTTTGACCTCAACCAGGAAAGCGACAAAACCCGCGAGCGGTACGACAAGAAGAGCGGCTCCGGCCAGGGAGCACTGCTGGCCCGCCGCCTCGTCGAGCGAGGGGCCCGCTTCGTCACCGTCAGCATGACCTTCGCCAAGCCGTGGGACTCGCATGTCGACAACTTTACCGCCCACCGGCATAATGTACCGGGATACGACTTCACGGCGTCCGCCTTGCTCGAAGACCTTGCCAATCGCGGGCTGCTGGAAAATACGCTCGTCATCATCGGCGGAGAATTTGGCCGCACTCCGCGAATCAACGACAAGGCGGGGCGCGACCATTGGGCCAGCTGCTACACCACGGTCCTGGCCGGTGGAGGCGTGAAGCCCGGAATCATCCTGGGTTCCAGCGATGCCCTGGCCGAACTCCCCAAGGACCGGCCGATCTTCCACCAGGACATTATGGCCACGATGTACCACCTGCTCGGCGTGGACTACACCCAGAGCTACCAAAACGAAGCGGGCCGCCCCGTGCAGATTTTGAACTACGGGAAGCCGATTGAGGAGATTTTGTGATCGTAGACCGTAGGGTGTGTCAAGAGACGTGCACACGGCTCGCAGACACACCGGGATTCGGCCGTCTCCCTCAATGGGGCTCGGATCATGGTGTGTCAGCGACTCGTTCCTCGTCTCGATACACCCTACGCTTGACTTACTGGACACTTAGTCTATAGTGCTATTTTGTATAATATCCTTTGGCGTGAGTCGTTCGGATGGTTGGCGGTGGTCATCGCGAAAGAAGCGAGTTGAGGTAGGCCCCGATGTATTTGAGATTTGAGATTTCGAATTTGAGATTTTCCACCCGGGGGGTGTTGAAAAACCAGGGGGGTTATTCAACACAAGTGTGGACCCGCGGGCCGGGGGGGCTGTTGAAATACCGGGGGGGTGTTTCAACATTTCTCTTGTCGGTCCTCGTGGTGCTTGTGGCGACAACCGCACTTTCCGCAGCTCCGATTGCCATCGAAGTTCCCACCCGCGACAAGCCGGTGGACTTTGAGGCGGAGGTGCTGCCAGTCCTGCGAGCCAACTGCATTGCCTGCCACAGCGAGCGGAAACACGAGGGGGGGCTGATTCTGGAATCGCCCCAGCAAATTGCCAAAGGGGGCGAGAATGGCCCCGCGGTCGTCGCGGGCAAGAGTGGCGAAAGCTTGTTGCTCAAAGTGGCGGCTCATCAGCAGGAGTCGTTCATGCCGCCGGCAGAGAACCAGGTAGGCGCGAAGCCGCTTAGGCCGGCGCAGCTTGGAATCATCAAGCTCTGGATTGATCAGGGAGCGGGAGGAACGGTTTCCCCGGCAAGAACCATTCGCTGGCAGCCGTTGCCGCCGGGGCATCAGCCGATTTTTGCGACGGCTGTTACTCCAGACGGGCAGTATGCGGCGTGCAGCCGTGGGAACCAGATTGACGTTTATCACGTGCCGACGGGATTACTCGCAGCGCGGCTGGTCGATCCTGCTGTCCAATCCGCACACCTCGATGTCATCCGTTCTCTGGCTTTCGATTCCAAGGGTGAACTACTTGCTTCCGGCGGCTTTCGAGAAGTGAAGCTCTGGCGGCGGCCGAAGATGTCGGTGAAGGCTCAATGGCCGCAGGAAGCGCTGCCGACGGCAGTGGCGGTAAGCACTGATGGATTGCTCGCGGCATTGGGGGATGAAAGCGGCAAGTTGCGGATAATTGAAATCGCCACCGGTTCGACGAAACAAACAATCGCGGCTCATTCCGCGGCGGTATCGGGGCTGGCGTTCTCCGCCGACGGAGCAGCGGTCTTCTCGGCGTCAACCGACAAGTCGCTGAAGGCGTGGAACACGGCGAATGGCGAGGCTGTGGTAGCGGTTGTTCAAGCCGCAACGCCGATTCACTCGCTGGCGAGCGTCAAGAATGGCGAGTGGCTTGTCACCGGCGAAGAAGATGGCAATCTGCACGCCTGGGATGCCAAGGCCCTCCGAAAGACTGCTGCGGGAACAGAGCTGAATCCTCTCAAGGAAATCAAGGCCCACGGCGGAGCGGTGACTTCGCTTGTGGCAGTTCCGGGCGCTGCGAGCGAGTTGCTTTCGGCGAGCAAAGACGGCCTCATCCGCCGCTGGGATGTCGCCGAAGGGAAACAACTCAAGGAGTGGCGGCACGATGCGCCGGTCATCGCGCTGGCAATCAGTACCGACGGCAAGCGGTCCGCCTCTGCCGGCGACAATCACGTTGTTCGCTTGTGGAATGTGGAGAACGGCGAATCCATGCAAATTCAGGGCGATCCTCGCCTGGCGGAGAAGGTCCAGCAAGCGGACGCGGCGGTTGCATTCACCAAATCGGCGCTCGACCTCACCAAAAACGACATCAAGTCCTACGAAGGGACCGAGCGGATGGTGATGGTGCGGGCGATGGACGTGAAGAAGGCGGAAGAAGAGAAGGTTAAGGCGGAGAAGATGCTGGAGGAGAAGAAGCAGGCCCTGGAGAAAGCCAAAGGCGAGAAGAAGGACGCCAAGGCCATCGAGCAGGCCGAAAACGCCGTGGCCGAAGCAGTGACGGCCGTGGAGGTTGCGGGCACCATTATCGAACGCGCGAAAGTCGTCGCTGAGCGGGCGGTTGCCGCTTTCGCTGCCGCCCAGAAGCTGGCAGCCGATTACGAGGCAGTGCTCAAGATGCGGCAAGATGCGAAGGACGCTGCCGTGAATGCGGCTAAGGCGCCGCGGCCCGTGAAGTCCCTTGCATTTTCAGCCGACAACCAGCGACTGCTCGCCGGTTGCGAGGATGGGTCGCTGTGCGTCTATGATGCGGAGAAAGGGATGCCGCTGGAAGTTCTCGCGAACCATACCCTTGCCCTTCGTGGTCTCACAACCGTCGGAAGCGACAACCTGTTTACCATTTCCGCCGATAAGCGGGCCATTCTTTGGAATGCTCCCAACACTTGGAAGTTGGAGCGGACCATGGGAGGAATCGACCATCCGGAACTGCTCGCCGACCGCGTTCTCGCTCTTGATTTCAGCCCCGACGGCCAACTCCTGGCCACGGGCGGCGGAATCGCCTCTCGCACTGCGGAGGTGAAGCTGTGGAGCGTTACCAGCGGCCAACTCATTCGCGCTTTGCCGCAGACTCATGACGACACCGTCTTCGCGGTGAAATTCTCTCCCGACGGTCAGCACCTGGCCACTGCCAGTGCCGACCGCCTGGTGAAGGTCTTCAATTCCGCCACCGCCGAGCAGGAAAAGGTCTTTGCCGGCCATACGGCTCATGTCCTCGGCGTCTCCTGGCACGGCAGCGGCAAATTGCTGGTGAGTTGCGGAACGGATCGCACGCTCAAGTTGTGGGATTTCGAGAAAGGGCTGCCGGTGCTGACCATGAAGGGGAGCACCTACCAGATTGGGCCCTATAAGGGAGAGGTCGCCAGCGCCGCCTTCATCGGCTCCAGCGAGCAGATCCTGGCCTGTTCCGGCGACGGCACCGTGCGGTTGCATCGCAGCAGCAGTGAGAACGACATCATGACGTTCTCTGGTTCCAAGGGCTATCAATACTCCGTTGCCGCGAGCCCCGACGGACAGACGCTCGCGGTTGGCGGCAGTGACGGCATATTGCGAATCTGGTCGGGCCAGAATCGCGAGCCCAAGCGGCTGTTTCCGCCGGAGAGTTCCCGCTGACTTCGGTCTGTTCAGCGCCGCGCCAGCAACTCGGCGATATGCAGCACTTCCAGCGGCTTCCGTTCCCGGTGCAATCGGCCGCCGATGTTCATCAGGCAGCCGGCATCGGTCGAGACGAGGCAATCCGCATCGACTGCCAGCACGCAGCGCATCTTGTCATCCACCATGTTCCCCGACACGAGCGGATAACGGACCGCGAAGGACCCACCGAATCCGCAGCACTGGTCCTGCCGGGCGATGGGGACGTAGGTTGCACCCTGCACGTTCCTGACCAGCGTTTCCACTTCGTTCGTCTGCTTGAGCATCCGCAGATGGCAAGCGAAGTGATAGGCGACTTTGCCGGAATACTTTGCCCCGACGTCGGTGACCTTGAGCTGGTTGACGAGGAAGTCGCTGAACTCGAACGTCCGCCGCGCGAGGTCGAGCGCCCGCTCATGCCACTTGGCGTCCCCTTCCAGCAAATGTGGGTATTCCACTTTGACCATCGCCGCGCAAGAGCCGGAGGGAACGACAACCGGCTCGTCCCCTGCAAAGACCCGGATGGTATGACGGGCCTGCTCGCGGGCGAGGTCCCCATAGCCACTGTTAAACATCGGCTGGCCACAGCAAGTCTGATCGCGGGGAAAGTCGATCTCGTGCCCGAGTTGCCGCAGAATCTTGACCACCGCCTGGCCGGCCTCCGGCCGCATGCAGTCCCCCAGGCAGGTAATCATGAGCTTGAGCTTCACGGGCGAAGTCCTCAACGATTTGAGGCGACTACAGGTTCCGCATTCGTGACAGCAGGAGCAACATGGTTGTGCTCAACCAGCTTCTGCTCGGCTCGCAGCGAGAGGCCGACAATCTGGGCAGGGAACATGCCGCTGCCGATGACGAGCAGGGCACACAGGACGCCGCCTAGGAGAGCCAAGCCGCCACCCTTGGCGGGTACGGGAGTAGCCGGCGATTGAAAATACATGACTCCGATAATCCTCAAGTAATAAGCCGCGCCGATGGCCGCGTTGAGAGCCGCGACAATGGCCAGGCCGACGAACCAGAGGGCGAGGCTGGTGTTGGCCGTTTGATTGGCGGCAGCCAGTTGAATGGCACTGCCGAAGAGAGTCAGCTTTCCCCAGAATCCGGCCAGCGGCGGAATGCCGGTGAGTGAAAACATGAAGATGGCGAGAGCAGCGGCCGCGAGCGGTTGATTGCGGGAAAGGCCGGCGAGCTCTTCGACGCCGGAAAGTTCCCGCCGGGGTGAGCCAAGGTAAGCCAGCGTGCAGAAGCTCCCCATCGTGGCGAGGGCGTAGACCAGAACATAGAACAGCATCGCCCCCGCTCCGCCGGCCGCTTGATGGGATTCCGAGGAGAGGTTGGCGGCACTGACCGCCAGGCCGATGAGCAGGTAGCCGCCGTGGGCGATGGAGGAGTAAGCCAGCAGACGGCGAATATCCTTCTGCCACAAGGCGCAGATATTGCCAATGGTCATCGTCAGGACCGCCAGGACCAGCGGCAGTTGCCAGGCAAACGCCTTTTCGGCTATTTCGGTTCCCGGAATGACGAGCAGCGCGAGCCGCAAAAGTCCCGCGACTCCGGCCAACTTGGGAATGACCGCGAGCAAACCGGCATTGGCGTTGGTTGTGCCTTGATAGACGTCCGGAGCATAAAACTGGAACGGTGCCGCGGCGAGCTTGAATCCGAAGCCGGCCGTGATGAGGACGAGCGCGACGGGAGAAAGCTTGAACAGGCTGCCCGTGGTCACCGCGGACGATTGGTTGAGGAAAGCCTCCCGTATGCCGTGAATGTCACCCGAACCGACAATCACCGTCGTGCCACTCATGCCGTACAAGAAGGCAAAACCATACAGAAGCAAGGCCGATGCCAGGAGGCTGAGGTAAAAGTATTTCATCGTCGCCTCCGCCGAGGCCCGGTCGCGGCGGCCGAGGAAGAGGAGTACGTAGGTGGGGATAGAAATGAGTTCCAGCCCAAGGAAGAGCAACACGAGTTCGTTTGCACTGGACGTAAGCATGGCCCCGCAAATGACCAGCATCAGCGTCCCTTGAAATTCCCCCGCCAATTCCGCATCTCGTCGGCTGCCGGCGAGCGTGAAAACGACACCTGCCAAGAGAGCAATCCACCGCAGGCCGAGGCTCATCGGATCAATCACGAGTGGGCCGCTGAGGGTGCTGTCGGCATTCCAGGGCGAACCGTAGCAGGCGAGGGCCACAGCCGCTCCCGCATAGGCAAGGAGCGTAGCGACGAGTTGAGCCCGACCCGCGCGGAATGCGCCGAGCATGAACAGAATCGTGGCCCCCAGCATCAAGATGATCTCGGGAGCCAGCAGCGATATGGTTTTGGATTCAACGAACATGGTTGTCAAATGACACGAGCAAAAATGGAAATACTCAAATCTCAAACAATAGACAAAGAGGAATGTCCAAATCGGGAAATGCGGAATATTCGATTTCCATATTCCCTATTCCCCCATTGGAACTTGTTTGAGATTTGAGACTTCTGATTTCGATACGCCTGATGCTGCTTGACTCCGATCTAGCTCGCGCACGACGCGGCTAGTGGCCTGATCGAGCGTGGAGTTCATGGGTGTCAAAAAGTCGCCGGGGCGGAGGCCGACCCAGAAAACGAAGACCAATAAAGGGGCGAGGGCGAGGATTTCCCGCAGGTTCATGTCGCTGACAGGGGCGTGTTCTTCGCCGGCGTGAGCATGCGGCTCCTGCAGCGGACCGAAGAAGACGCGGCGGACGAGATGAAGCATGTACCAGGCACCCAGCACGACGCCGGATACGGATAGGACCGCAATCACCATCAATTGCGGCTGCAGCGCCGACGGAGCGCCGGTCCAGGCCCGCTGAAAAATGCCAAGCAGAATCAAAAACTCTCCCGCGAAGCCATTCATGCCGGGGAGGCCAATACTGGAAAAGGTAAACAGCAGCATGAAGAGCGACAGAATCGGCAGCTTGCGGGCGAGGCCGCCGAAGCTGGCAATTTCTCGGGTGTGGTAGCGCTCATAAATCATGCCAACCAGAGCGAACAGTCCACCGGTAGAAAGACCATGGTTCACCATCTGCAGCACGCTTCCTTGCACGCCGGTCGGATTAAACGCAAACAGACCGAGCATGCAAAAGCCAAGATGGCTGACGCTGGAGTACGCGATGAGCCGTTTGATATCCGACTGAGCGAGGGCGACGAGCGCCCCATAGATGATCCCGGCGACCGAGAGCCAGAGCAGCCACGGCATCATGACCGCAGCCGCTTGCGGGAGCATCGGCACGCTGAAGCGGAGGAAGCCGTAGACGCCGATTTTGAGCAGAATACCTGCCAATATGACGCTTCCCGCTGTCGGCGCCTGAACGTGGGCGAGAGGCAACCAGGTGTGCAACGGGAACAGTGGGACCTTGATCGCAAAGCCGGCAAAAAGTGCGACAAAGACCGCGATCTGCCAGTTAATGGGAATGGGATAGTCGGCGAGGCGGGAAGTGAGTTCCGGAATCGAAAACACAAGCTTTTCGCCGCCGCTTGTCGGGTTGTATGCCCAAAAGACGATGGAAAGCAGACCGAGAAACGTCAGCATGCTTCCGGCCAAAGTGTAGATGAAGAACTTGCTGGCGGCGTAGCGGCGGTCCTCGCTTCCCCAGATTCCAATCAGGAAGAAGAGCGGGATAAGCGTGAACTCGAAGAAGATATAGAACAAAACAATATCCCGCGCCGAGAAGACGCCGAGGCAGCCGAATTCGAGGAGGAGAAGCATGCCGTAAAAAAGCGGTTCGCGATCCTTGATCGCCTCCCAACTCACCAAGACTGACGTAATCATTAAGAGGGCGGACAGGCCAAACATCCAGAGGCCCAGGCCGTCGAGTCCAAGAGCAAAGCGGATGTCGAGATTGACGTTCTGCACCTGTCCGACCCAGTTCCACTCCGTGATGGCGTAGCTGGCCTGACCGACGGCGTCGGCGGGAAAGTGCGCTATGAGACGAGCGGCGCAGGCAAATGTGGCCACCGTCACCGCCAGAGTTGCCCAGCGAATCGCATCCCGTCCCAGCGGCGCGACAATCCACAGCGCTACCGCACCGATAAGCGGCAGGAAGACGGTGGCTAGGAGCAAACCATTCATGCGTTAACCGTAATTCACGAATTGGCCCACGCGAGCCGGGCCAAGATTAGAACAATCGCACCGAGCACCATCGCCAGGGCATAAAACTGCACCAGCCCCATTTGTAAGCTTCGCATCAGCGAACCGGTTAAGGGCGGCAGTGAACCGATGAGGTTGACGAGTCCATCCACCAGCCAGCGGTCCAGCCAGTAGAAGAAGCGAGCCAGGAATTGGAGCGGAGTGACGAGGATAACGTCATAGAGTTCGTCGAAATAAAACTTGTTGTAGGAGGCTTTGTAGGGCGAGATAAAGTTGCCCAGCAGGATCAGCGGTGCCGAAAACAGAATGAGCGTGGTGGCACCGAGTGCGTAACCGACGATGGCCACGAGGAAGCCGAGTCCCCAGGACCGGAGATGGCCTGTGACAAAGGCAATCCAAGGAACTTGTTCCAGTCGCACGACCCACTGAGGATCGGTGAGCTTGTCGCTCCCTTCCAGATTGAACAGCCGCCACAGGAATGAAACTTCGTTTCGCTCTCCTAGATAAAGATAAAGGGCCAGTCCAATGCCGAAGGCGGCAGCAAGCGTGCTTGCACCGGCAACGGTGACGTGAAATTCGGGGGACGTGCTGACGGTGGAATGGATAAGGCCGCCAGCAAGTGATGGCGCACCGAGCAAGTAATGTCCCAGGACATTCGTGGCCCAGTTTCCGGAAGCAAAGGTTAGTAGAGCGCCAATGGTTGCCGCAAAGAACGCCAGGATGCCCAGCGGCATGAGCATGGCGAGTGGCGACTCGTGCGCGTGATGCCCGGCAGCGGCGGGAATTCTCTCGGGGCCGTGGAAGGTGAGCGAATAGGCGCGGAAAGTGTAAAAGGCGGTGAGGAAAGCGGTAAAGAGGCCGGAGTAATAGAGCAATTGATAGATGCGAGAAAACGTCGGGAGCTGCGCATCGGATATCGAGGCAATGGGGCTGCCAATTAACGGCTCTGGATGTGCGGCGTCGTGCGGTACGGCGCGATGTTGGATTTCATGTTCGATCTGGTGGATTTTATCGTGCACGGAGCCGAGAACGGCGTCTTTGCTCCAGAAACCGGAGAGCGGAAAAACGCCGGCTAGTGCCAGACTGCCGATGAGGAACGTCCAATGCGTAGCGGGCATGAGTCTTTTCAGGCCGCCGAATTGCCGCATGTCGATGACGCCTCCCATCGCATGCATCACGCTGCCGGCTCCGAGGAAGAGGAGGGCCTTGAAGAAAGCATGCGTGAAGAGGTGGAACATACCACCGGTCACGCCGGAAGCCATCCCCGTTCCCAAAGCCAGGAACATGTAACCTAGTTGGCTAACGGTGGAGTAGGCGAGCACTCGCTTCAGATCAAATTGCGTTAACGCGATCAAGCCGGCAAGGAGCGCGGTGAAACCGCCGATGCAGGAGACAACGAGCTGGGCCGTGGGGGAAGCCATGAACAGCGGCGTGCAACGGGCGACCATGTAAACGCCTGCCGTGACCATCGTTGCGGCGTGGATGAGGGCACTGACGGGGGTCGGGCCTTCCATTGCGTCCGGCAGCCAGACGTGCAACGGGAATTGGGCACTTTTGCCGCAAGCACCGAGCAGGAGCAGTAGGCAGATGGCGGTTGCGATGCCGCCGGTGACATAGTGGCCGGCGGAAATGCGGCTCTGGCCGAGGACGCCGCTGATGGTGCCGTCATCGTGAAAGTTCAACGTGCCGTAGGTCGTCCAGATAAGGAACAAGGCAATCGCAAAGCCGAAGTCGCCGACGCGGTTGACGAGGAAGGCTTTCATGCCAGCCGCGGCTGCATCGGGTTTTTCGTACCAGAAGCCAATGAGCAGGTAGCTGCAGACTCCGACCGCTTCCCAAAAGACGAAGAGCAGCACGAAGTTGCTGACGCTGACCAGCATCGTCATGGAAAAGACGAACAGGCCGATGTAAGCGAAGAACCGCCAATAGCCACGGTCCCCATGCATGTAGCCCGAGGCAAAGATGGCGACCAGCGTGGCGACGAACGTGACCATCACCAACATCATGGCAGTCAGAGCGTCAGCTCGCAGCGCGACTTCGATGCGGAAGTCGCGAGAACCGGTATCTTCAGAGAACTGTGATTTCAGGTCGTACGCATTGGGGACATTGGCCCACGTCCAAAGGGGGACGACCTTTTCGAAACCGGTCGAAGCAACAGCCGCATTGAGATTTGGATCCTGAGCATTGCGAACTTCGTAAAATAACTTCGCACTTGCACCCAGCGAGCAAAGCAGCGCCAGCACCACGGGCCAGTGAGCATTCTCTTTAAGCCGCGGCAGCGGAAGGACGCCGCAAAGCGCCGCCAGACTCGCGGCCAGCAGAGGCAGGCCGGGAATGATGAGGAGGCAGATGGTAATGGGGTCTTGGGGCATATCGAAAAAAACGGTAAGTATCTGGCGGCTGACGCCTCCATTCGCTTAGACTTTGCTCCTGTGAGTGCTCTCTTCCAGGTCGTGGTCGGGTTCGCGGCCTGCGGCAGTGAGAGTGGGCCAGACGTGGTCCTCGGTTCGCTCTTCAGGAACGCGGGTGTCCACATAGGCCGGCTGGCCTTCTTCGCGCAGGTCCTGCCAGATGGCGGCATCGAGCTTGCCGGACCGCTGGGCGAGCATCAAGACCAGGGCCATCGCGATGCCGGCTTCGCAGGCGGCAACCGTGATGATGAAGATGACGAGCATCTGTCCGCCCCAATCGGCGTGGAAACGTCCAAAGCCGATGAGAGTTAGGGAGACACCTTGCAGCATCATCTCGGCACAAAGGAACATCACAATCATGTTCCGCCGAGTGATGAAGCCGACGAGGCCCAGAACGAACAGAATCGCTCCGACCACCAGGTAGTTGTAAAGAAGGCTGAGTTCGTTCATGCGCGGGCCTCCGCGGACCTGGCTTCTTGCCGCAGCGCCTCTTCCACCTGCGTCTCCAGACGCCGTTTGCCGTGAATGGCAATCGAGACGGCTCCCACCAGCGCTGCGAGAAGCAATGTTCCGGCTACTTCCACGCTGACGAGGTGCTGGCTGAAGAGGACTTTGCCAAGGTTGGCCATATGGTCCTCCGAGCCAAAGACCTTCGGCAGTCTCGCTGGTTTGGCCGCTTTTCCAAAATGCACCTGAAGCGGGCGGTTCGAACTAACGTTCCATTTGGCAACGTCCTGTTCCCGCTGCTTCACAATCGCCTGCTCCTTCAAACCGCCGAGCAGCATCGTCAAAATGCCAACAATCGCGGCAGCGGCAAAGACCGACGCACTGCGGGCGAACCAACCCCAAGAGAGCCGGTCGTAAGAGGCATGCCCCTCGGGACTGGCGAGCATGATGACAAAGAGAAAGGTGACGACAATTGCACCGGCATACACAACAACGGTCGCTACACCGAGAAATTCCGCCCCATTGAAAAAAAACAGCCCCGCCGTTCCGAGCAGCGAAAGGGCAAACCAAATAGCGCAGTAGACCGGACTCTGTGAAGTGATCGTGGCGACCGCAGCCATAATCGTCACACCGGCGATGAGCCAAAAGACGGCCTGGTCCGTCCAGGGAAAAATCTGTGGCCAGTCGGAAGCGAACAGGCCGAGGGCGATGATACCGAAAACGCCGCCGATGGTCTTGCCAAAGCGAATCCGCTGGGGCAGCGCCAACCAGAGGCCGAGCGATCCAACCAGCAGTGCCCAAAACGTACGGCAAGCACAAATCGATTGCAGACTCATCGACGAAGCCAGAAGGAGGCCGCTCATGTAACGGTCCCTCCAAATGCTTCGGACTTCATCGGCTCTTTGTCTTTGGTGGCGTCGAAAACGGAGAGGAGCTTCTCTTTGTCGAAAATCATCTCCTCGCGGCTGCGGCCGGTGAGGTTGTAGAGGCTGGTAAGTTCGACGGCGTCAACCGGGCAGGCCTCCTCGCACATGCCGCAGTAGATACAGCGCAGCTCGTCAATCGTGAAGCTCTCCGGATATTTCTCGCGATCCGGCCAGGGGCTTTCCGCGGCGATGATGTCGATGCAATGGGCCGGACAGGCCGTAGCGCAGAGGAAGCAGGCCAC
>CAYUJE010000185.1:0-13177 GCA_964444865.1 uncultured Pirellulaceae bacterium
ATTAACGAGCCTTTTGGAGAATCCAAACTGCTCTTTAGCTAGTCTTCCGGCAAATGATCATGTCCAGCCGAGCTGAGGTATAGGAAACCACTTCTCCGCCAACGTGTTGTATCCTACCACCCGCCAGCATCCAGACAAGTGGCCAATTGCCAATTCTGTATAATTGGTGTCAAAGCGTTCTAATGATTCAATTGCAATTGCAAGATGTAACTGCTTTGTGGCATGGTTCTTCGGGGGCTTCAAGCTCAAGGTGGAATTATCATGGAGCGACGCTACACGGTGCGGAAGAACGAAATGCTTGCGGAGTGCGAGGTGGAGCCCGAGGTGTTCGAAGATTGAGGGAAGCGACTGGAAGAGTTTGTGAAACCATTCGCCAAACTGCTGGGCCAAGAGAAGCAGCGGGAGCATAAGCAGCCCCTGCCTTGCTTGCTCTCTAATGTCGAACGAAAGAACGTTGAATCGATTGCATTTGAGCATGACCAGGACCGCCAGATCCTGCAACACTTGATGGGCCAAGCAATGAGGGAGGACGTCCCTTTGCGTGGCGAGTTGGCGCGGCAAATCGGGCGCGAACTAGGCGAATTCAATGGCGAACTGGTGTTCGATCCAACGCGCTTTCCCAAGAAGGGCCGCAAGTCGGTGGGCGTGTATCTGGCCTTTGTCGCGCGGCGCGAACACGCGCTGGTGGACGTTCGTTTGTATCTGCCCAAGGAATGGACCGAGGACAAGCAGCGCCGGAATGCGGGGGTGCCCTCGGAGCAGAGCTGGAGGAATGTTCGGCTTGGCTGCTCGAGTATTTGGCCACAGCGGCGTGACGAACCGGCCCGCGGCCAACGCCACTCGAAGAATCACGTCCGAAACTTGGTGCGACAGGCTCGGCGAGGCTTGACCTACGCCACGCTACCTCCGCAAACGCTGGCAACGGAAGTGCAAAACACTAGTCTGAGGCTGGACGCACGAAGCGACCAACCCTTGTCTTCCTAGATGCAGAGGATACAATAACGCTTACGGATGTTGATGGTGGTGCATGCCATCAGTATCTAGTTCGGATGACTAATAAAAGAGCAGCTTGGCGTCCAGGAGGCTCGTTCAATAGTAAGCCGACGTGGCGGAAACCCTTATGGGTATTCGCCACGTCGGCTTTTTTCATTTCTTGAAACGAGAATACGGTTGGTGCAAATGGCACCCCGCCGAAGGGCCAAAAATGTGAACGTGCCGGCAGCTTCGCCGGAGGTGAAAACGGACCAAGGGAGGATTTTATGCGCTCACTCGTTGAAGCACTTGTGCAGAGATCAAGTGTCAAGGATCGGGACGCGGCGAACTCCAAAGGGAAGCACGCCGTTCCAGCCACGGAAATGGTTCAACCTTATCCCCAGCCAAATCCGCTTCCGCCGGAGTTGCCGATTCCGCGACCGAACCCGTGGCCCCATCCTTTGCCGCTTCCCGTCCCATCGCCGATGCCAGGCCCGATCTAAGGGGAGCCATTAAGGGCCTCGACTGAGTGCGCATCGAATCACACTGCCACGAGAGAAACGGTCACTAACCGCGCAGCGGACTGGGGTGGAATAGTAAAACTCACTCGGTGATTGAAGTTTTAAGCAGCAGGCAGTATTAGCCGAAATGGATCAGGCTGGAGTGAATTTGGATGTACGAAGATTTGGTACTAGCAGCGAGATCGAAGAAGCGAACGATGGCTTGGCACCCTAGCCCAAGTGTGTTTAACTCCAGTGTGAATTGTCTCGCAATGATCGGCCGTTACTATGCGTTGATGCGTTCAATGGCGATGGTCGTTTGTGTTTGCGGCGCACCGGCCTCATCTCTGATGGCACAGCGGTCGGGGGGCGCGACCGACGGTCCACAGAAAATCTCGGCCCCTGAAAAGGAAGACCTCGCCCCGGCACCCGCCAAGGTAGACGTCAATCCTGTCGCGCGCGATGAAGAAATCCGCACGCGGCTCCAAAGTGTGCTTGATGCCACAGGCTGGTTTACCGAGCCACTCGTCCGTGTGAAAGAAGGAGTCGTTTTTCTTAGCGGTCGATCGAGACCGATGAGCTCAAGAAATGGGCAGGCGATTTAGCGCGGAACACCCAGGATGTCGTCGCAGTGGCCAACCGGGTGGAAGTGTCCGAGCCATCGATCTGGGACTTTCGTCCGGCCTGGAGCGGACTGCTAATCCTCTGGCGCGACTTTATCCGCTCACTCCCGTTTTTCCTCTTTGGGCTGCTCATCCTGGCGCTGTCGGCCGGAGCCGGCGTGCTCGCAACACGAGGAGCGCGGGTGTTCCTCCGCCGAAAGGTTCGAGCAAATCTCCTCCGCAATGTGTTCGCGCGGGGGATGGGCGTGCTGGTTTTCCTGTTCGGCGTTTACATCATTCTAAGAGTTTCCGGCCTCACCCAACTGGCGTTGACGGTGGTCGGCGGCACGGGGCTGATCGGTCTGGCCGTCGGCATCGCTTTCCGCGACATCACCGAAAAATTTCTGGCCAGCATTTTTCTCAGCATGCAACGGCCGTTCGAAACGGGCGACCTGATCGAGGTTTCCGGGGTGATGGGATACGTCCAACAGTTGAACGTGCGCACGACAGTCTTGATGACCCTCGATGGCAATTTGGTGCAGATCCCGAACGCCAGTGTTTACAAGAGCAACCTCCGCAACTTCTCGACCAACGTCAATCGGCGAGAGGATTTTGTAGTCGGCATCGGCTACGACGACTCGATCACTGAGGCCCAGGAGATCGCCCGGAAAGTGCTGGCGGACCACCCAGCCGTACTGAACGATCCCGAGCCTTCCGTGCTGGCGGACAGCCTGGGGGCGTCGACGGTGAACCTGCGCGTCTACTTCTGGCTCAACGGCCGCGAACACAGTTGGCTGAAAGTGCGGTCGTCAGTGATCCGGCTCGTGAAATTCGCCTTTCAGACACATGGCATTTCGATGCCCGACGAGGCCAGAGAGGTTGTCTTTCCCCAAGGCATCCCCGTCACCATGCTCGACCGAAGACCGGGGGAGACACACGATGTCGATACGGTCAAGCGGCTCCCTGCTAAACCGCCGCGCGACGAACTCGATGCGCCCTCCACGAAAGCGGAGGGCGGGTTATCCAGCGAAGCCGGAATCATCAAGGAACAGGCTCGGCAAGTAAAGCCGTTGAACGACGGAGAGAATCTGTTAAAAGATGTTCCCGGTCCTCCATCCGCTGATGAAAAGGCAATGAAGCAAAGCCATAACGGCAACAAACTCGGAATATGATCACGAAACTGCGGCAGTGGTGGCAAGAGAAGCCGGCGAGCTGAGGGCAATTTCCGTCTCGGTGCGGTGGCCGGCGAGGTAACGGTGGGTGTACTGGCTCCGTTGGCAGCCATCCGACTGGAGCTCACTTGCCTGTTTCCGGCTCACACCACATATGCGCCGCTAGAACAACTCGAAATCATGAGCAGTCGGATGCCTTGAAAGTGGCGATGGGAATTGAACTCGGTAACGTTAAGGTTTCTATGTCGAGTAGGTCACGCTTGAGAACCTCGTTGTCCATCTACGCGGCTTGGAAACCTAAACGTTATGTTCCACCGCCATTCCGCGCGCATCCTGCTGCTCCCCTTTGCGTCGTCCCAACGCCATGCGTCCACTCCTTGTCGCTGTCTTCCCTGCGCCATCCAATTCAACCGCGGCGAGGCTGAAAGTAGTGCAGTCGGCAAAAGGAGTTTTTCAACGGCCTCCTAGCCGAAAAACGCAAAAGAACTGCCCATTACTTCTCCAGTGGTTGTAGTAATCGAAGTCGATGACGGTGATTTTCAAGACCTATTCCGCTCTCAGAAATGGGAAACGGCGAGCGCATCCGCTTAGGGATTAACTGAACTCAGTTTCTCCGGCGGGGGCGTGCGGACGTCCCAGACCAACCCCACGAACGCCAGCAGGCGGATGAGGTAATAGCTCACATCAAGCTCCCACCAACGAAAGCCCTGATTGGCGCTGCTCTGATAGTGGTGGTGGTTGTTGTGCCATCCCTCCCCCAGCGTTAACAGAGCGACGAACCAGTTATTCCGGCTGGCGTCGGCGGTCGCAAACCGCCGACGGCCCCACAGGTGACAAGCCGAGTTCACCAGAAAAGTGGCATGGTGCGACAAAACACTGCTGACGAAAAAGCCCCATACCAGCCCGCTCCATCCCCCTGTCACGAAACACAGCACGCCCACCACCAAAGGCGGCACCCAATGATAGCGGTCAAGCCAGCGCAGTTCGGGGAAACGGCTTAAATCATTCACCGTCTGCTCGTCCGTGTCATCGGAGTCGCGGGACAACACCCAGCCGACATGCGCCCGCCAAATGCTATGAACGACGGGTGAATGCAGATCCTCGGGCGTGTCCGAGGTCCGGTGGTGGTGCCGGTGGTGGGCCGGCCACCACAGCGGCCCCTTCTGCGCGGCGCTGCACCCCAGCCAGGCAAGCACGAACTGAAAGGTGCGGCTCGTCTTGAACGAGCGGTGTGACAGGTATCGATGGTAACCGACGGTGATTCCCACCACTTGAAGCAGATAGACGGAACCGCACAGCGCAAGGTCCTGCGCGTTCACACCCGTGAGAAACACTCCCAGACAGGCGACGTGCATGAAGATAAAACCAGACTTCCTTAGCCAAACAGGGACCGTGGCGGAGGGCATCGGCTCCGCGGGGACGATGACAACTTCGTCCTTCATTCGCGGCACGGTCTCCGCCAGGTCATCAAGCATCTCATCGACTTCGGGGGCGGACAGGTCGGCCGATTGAATCCGGCCGGTCGCACAGTCGATCGTGCCGGGGACCTTTCGGTCGTCCTCGACCAGCACCATCGCACCGACTCCACGGATCATTCGATTCTTCATGGCAATCTGCATTTCCTGAGATTCCGTCGCCTCGCTGCAGACAACAGAAACTGTCTACTCGCATCCAGGCGATGGGTTTGAGCCGCTTGCAAAACGAAAAAAGCCGACGTGTCCGTTACCCTTTTGAGAATTCATCGTCCAGCCTTTCATCGAGCATCCAACGGCTCCAGTTCAACTTCTAAGTCGTCTACGACGTGTCGAACGCCGGCCACGCGTTTCGTCATCTCAAGGGCCAGCTGCCGAAGAAAGAACGAGCCAACCACCCCGGAGAGTCTGACGTTTCCCGCTTCGGCCCAGACGCTAATCTGTCGAAGGCCATTACGCTTGGCGCTCAGGAAGAGTTCCACTTTTTTAGCCAAGTCACCATCGGTCGAGTCGACAGGAACTTGGACGTCTGGCTTCTCGGCCAAATCTTGAGATTCGAAAATCGCGACGAACGAATTCATTTTTGGCAGCATTTGATTTCTCCAATCCGCTTTTGTTGCAATGGTCTGTGCTGGACAGAAGCAACCCGCTCCGGTCTCACCGTTAGCAGACATTCAATAATTCCTTACTCTCGTCATTTCCTGAGAAACTGGGAAAAGGCGCAAAAAAAACCGACGTGGGGGAACACTCAATGGTGTCCGCCACGTCGGCTTACTCTTTATCAAGCCCCCCGGCCGCAATTCGACCAGCCGGGTTGCCTTATATTTAGTCTTCCGAGAACCGCGAGGAGAAGCTCAGTCTCACTGAACCTCAACTCGCACCACCTAGGTTACCAAGTCGTATCAGGAGGACAACAGGCCTTCCGATTTTTTCATGACCTTGAACGCTACGATCCGCACGGCAACGGCGAAGCTCAAGTTCGCGTCCAAGTTCCGGCAGTGGCCGACGCCGGGAGCGTTCTGCGCGGCAAACTCCACCCTTTCACGTGCATTCCACGAACTGACCTTGCCGTCGAGAGTCACCTTCCAATCGCAACTCCTCTATCACGTCGATCTGAAGTTGTGCATCCGTCTTCATTTCATATGCTTTCGTAGTTAAAGCCTAAAAAGCCGTCGTGGCCTGACACCAAGAAAGAGGATGGATCCCCACAGCGGTGATGACCATCAAGCGTTTGTGATTGACAAGGCAATGGCCCCAACAGCGGGGGGGACGCAACAGCGACTATCGTGGCAGGTGGTGGTAATCAGGGCTTGCTGAGGACTGCCACGGCCGGGGTGGGCGTATCGTTTTGCAGGCCAAGTACCACCCAGCCTTGTTGGAAGCCGACATCCATTTGCTTTTCAACCGTCTGGGTCGTGCCGAACAGCATTTGCAAGACTTGCGTCTGAGTGGCGGAGGGGAGAAGGCTAACCGTCCCCTGATGCTGAATGTCCTTCGCGCGAAGCGGATCCAGCGCCGAATTATCGATGCGGACAATGAGCGAAAAGTCAGGCTTTGGTATGGACGGCTCTGATGCTCCGCCTGAAGTGGCGGGAACTTTTGCCGGAGGCGCTGACACAAACGACTCAACTCGCTCTTCCTGGGCGATAGCATGGGTCATGGAATGAATTACCAACCCGAAGACAGCAAGAGCGCGGAGCGTTGCCATTGAAGACTTCCACAATTCCGCTCCGTCTGGGAAGAATCAAGAAGACAAATCTCGCTCGCCTCTTGAGCTTTGACGAGATTGGACGCTGGAACTGTAACTGGCAGAGCAAAAATGACAGCTTCGCAGCGGTAATTGATAGTGGATGCACGCCGTGTGCCGGAATTCCTTGCCCTTGTTGCGTCTATGGTCAGGACGTACGATGAAGAGATGGTTGTGCCGGCAGAGCGATACGAAATCTGCCAGCGAGCAAAATAGACATCGGATGACGAGATAAAGGGCAACCTGGCAGTCCAGGGGGCTCGTTAGAAAGTAAACCGATGTGGTGGAACACTTGCCGGTGTTTTGCCACATCGGTTTTTTCGTGCGCGATATCAATCGTTAGGTAACCCAATCACATCGTTCTACGAACAGGAGCCGGTCCATGAAAGTCGAACCCATTGCCGATCACGGCCAAAGAATTGCCTCGCCGCAGGGGAAAGTCATCGGCTTTATCGATAGCAAGGCCGAGTTTGAAGCGTTTGCCGAATCCGTGCGGGCCGCCGGTTATTCAGAATCCCAAATTACCTCGCTTTTCGGCGCAGACGGCATTCACCTCTTGGAGCGACTCAAGGAGAACAGCTTCTTTTTTGGAGACTCGGAGGATAGCGTGATCCAGCTCAGCATCAAGGAACTCAGGCAAGGGCATTATGCCGCTGCGGTGGATGTTACCGACCATGAGCAAGCCAAGCAAATTGCCAGTCTGGCAGAACCTCATGGTGGCCACAGTTTCAGTTACTTCGGCCTTTGGGTAACCGAACAGCTTTCCACTTGAGTGCCAATTTCCCACTGGGCAGGACCTTGATGCCTACCCGTTTTCAAAGGTCCGGCGTTGCCACCATGTGGCAGAACTGAGTCTTTATGCCAGCCGCTTCCACTGAGAATGAACTCAATACCGACAAATCGGAGAACCGCACGCCAGCGGTGAAAGTCAACGAAGTACCGCTGCCTTCCACGGCCAACACATCGACACGAGTGCTTTGCGGCTTGGCAATTATCGGGGCAATGTACCTCGCGAGGGGTCTGCTCATTCCGCTAGTGTTTGCCGTCCTTCTGGCGCTGCTGTTGCGGCCGCTGCTTCGTTATTTGAGAAAGCTGCATCTGCCGGATTTCGCGTCGGCGGCGCTACTTGTCTTGTCGATAACAGTGCTGGTCCTGATCAGTGTCGCTACCCTTGCCGGACAAGCGCAGGAATGGTTGACGCATGCTCCAGATGTCATGGTTCGCGTCGGCAAAATGCTTCCCGTTAAAGCGGGTCCGTTCGTCGACTTCCAGAAGGCGAAGGAAGCCGTCAATGCCTTGACCACATCCGTCGACGGTCCAAAAACCATCCCCGTCGAAATCTCAAACCCGGACCTGGCAATCTCCGTGCTCGGTGTCAGCGGCCACGTCGTCGCGTCGACGATTATTGTCCTGGTCGTCGCCTTCTTTGTATTGGGACTGTCGGACGTACTGCTCAAACAGGCGGTGGAGTCCCGACCTTTTTTCTATCAAAAGAAGAACATCGTGCAGCTTGTGCAAAACGTAGAATTCGGCATTTCTCGCTACCTGCTGACGGTTACGCTCGTCAACATTGGCCTGGGTGTCGTTACTGCCCTGGTGATGTGGGCTCTGCAAATCCCTAACCCAATTTTATGGGGTGTTATGGCCACCACTCTCAATTATGTACCACACGTCGGGGCCTTCATTGGCATGGTTGTGCTGTTCTTCGTTGGGGCCGTGACACACGAGTCACTCGGTTATGGCGGGTTGGTTGCCGGCTGCTTCGCCGGAATTACGTGCATCGAGAGCTACTTCGTCACGCCGATGACCCTCAGTAGGTCGCTACAGCTTTCGCCGCTCGCGGTTATCCTGTCGATTCTCTTTTGGGTCTGGCTGTGGGGAATTCCTGGCGGCCTCCTGGCCGCTCCACTGCTGGCTGTCACCAAAATCATCTGCGACCAGTTCGAGGTCACTCAGCCACTCGGCGTCCTATTGGGCGAAGCGGAGCCTCGTTCGCGTCGTTCGGCGGAAGCAGCATCCGCAACCGCGCACGTCAAGCAAGCGGCTTAGCTGGCTCCGCAAGGAATTCCGCGTCCGATGCCTTTCGATTGGTTGCGTCCTGCTGTTCCTTCGCAGGGGTGAGGCGTAGAATCGCCTCCAGCAAGGAACCACTACTTCCGTCCTTAATTTGCAGGAGATTTTCGATGAACCGAAGAAAGCTTGGAGTAGTGGCGCTGGGTCTGATGGCTCTCACAACGTTCGGAGTCACGCTCGCGCAGCAGCCGAAAAAGAAAGCGGCCAATGAGAAGCCCGTGGCCGGGGGGTGTTCACAAGGAACATGCCGAGGGGCTGCAAGCGTGCGAGAAGGCGTGTTCGGATTGCCAGCGGGAATGCGACATGTGTACCACCCATTGTGCTCGCCAGCTCGCCGCCGGTAACAAGGGGCACATCACGACGCTGATGACGTGCCAAGATTGCGCCGACATTTGTGCGGCGGCGGCGCAGGTCGTGTCCCGCGGCGGTCCTTTCTCGGGGATCATTTGCGTGACCTGTGCCGATGCTTGCGCGGCCTGTGCCAAGGAATGCGAGAAGTTTCCCGATGACGAGCACATGACGGCTTGCGCCAAGGAATGTCGTGTGTGCGAGAAGGCATGCCGGGAAATGGTCAAGCACGCTGGCCACGACCACGGGGAGCAAGTTAAGTAGTCAGGAACGCTAGCCGGGCCTTCCCTTCCCTCGTTCCCCCGACCAAGATGGTCGCTCACAACTTCGCCAGGGACGGCGAGCCGCAGCAACGCATAAGCCGCGCCGCCGATGTGAATGGGGGAACGCCCACAAGCACCACTTGTGGGCGTTCCCATTTCTTGGCGCTCCAGCGTCGGGGGCTTCGTTTTTATCCGAGGTCCGTTCTTCGCGCGACGGCGATGACCCAGGATTCTCGGATAACGGTGGGAGGTAGTTTACGCCGCTGCTGCCAGGGCTTCTCGACACCTACCTGAACCCGCTACCAGAGGCACCACTTCCTGCTCTCGGGCAGTAAATCTCATAAACAGGACCTTCGTCGTTTCATTTTTGAGCGAACCAGAGTATGATTAACCTCCTCGAAAGCGTATGGATCGCTTTTCTCGGATGACTACATAAAGAGCAATCTGGCTGAGCCAGTGGGCTCGTTACAGAGTAAGCCGACGTGGCTGGAATCCCATTGGGTATTTAGCCACGTCGGCTTTTTTTGCGCCTTGATGACGCTACTGGCCAGCTTATGAACCAAAAAACTTTGCCGAATTCCACGCATGCGTTGGATAATGCGCTCCGCGAGCAGCGGGAGCTGCTCAGCGTCACACTATCAAGCATCGGCGATGCGGTCATCGCCACCGACACCAGCGGCGGCGTTACCTTTCTGAACCCAGTGGCTCAGACTCTGACAGGCTGGACGCAAGCAGAGGGAGCCGGGAAACCTCTGGCAACCGTATTCCAGATCGTCAATGAGGCGAGTCGCCAAGCGGCGGTGAATCCGGCCATCAGAGCCTTGGAAGAAGGGATCATCGTCGGGCTGACCAACCACACGCTGCTCATCGCCAGGGACGGGACGGAGTGGCCCATTGAAGATAGTGCTGCTCCGATTTGGAATGCGGAGGGAAAAATCGCCGGCGTGGTGCTGGTCTTTCGAGATGTGACCGAGCGGAGGCGGAAGGAAAAATTGGCGGAGGACGCCCTGGCCTACGCCGACAACATTCTGGCGACTTTGCGAGAGCCCTTTCTGGTTCTCGACCAGAATTTGAGGGTCGTAACGGCCAACCACTCCTTCTATGAGGACTTCCATGTCGTATTGGAGGAGACGCAAGGCCGCTTTATCTACGATTTGGGGAACCGCCAATGGGACATCCCCAAGCTGCGGACGCTGCTGGAGGAAGTGCTCCCCCAGAACCACGCGTTTCAAGACTTTTTTGTGGAACACGACTTCTCGACCATTGGCAAGAGATTCATGCTGCTCAATGCCCGCCGCATCCGCAAACCGGGCAATAATTCCGAGCTGATCTTGCTCGCCATTGAAGACGTCACGGAGCAGCGGCAGGCACAACTGCAACTCGAGGTTTCGGAAACCCGCTTTCGGCGTCTGTTCGAATCCGCCCACGACGGCATCCTCATCCTCGACGCCGCCAGCCGCAAGATCACCCACGTCAATCCGTTTCTGACGAACCTGCTCGACTACCCGGCCGAGCACTTTCTGGGGAAAGAGCTTTGGGAAATCGGCTTTTTGGGAGACAAACAGGCCAGCCGGGCCGCGATGCAGCAGTTGGAGGAGCAGGGCTCCATCCGTTACCAGAGCCTGCCGCTGGAGGACCGCCAGGGCCGCAAGCACCCGGTGGAAATGGTCGCCAACCTCTACCAAGAGGATCACCATCCGGTTATCCAGTGCAACATCCGCGACATCTCGGAACGGAGCCGCTTGGAAGCACTGCAGCGTGGGCAGGCGGCGGAGCTGTCGGACCTGCACCGCCGCAAGGACGAGTTTTTGGCAATGTTGAGCCACGAGCTGCGCAGCCCGCTCGCGCCCATTTCCAATGCCGTGCAGCTGCTTGGTCTCCAGCAAGGGAGCGAGAACCGAATCCAGCAGCAAGCTCGCGGCATCATTGAACGTCAGCTGGGACAGCTTCAACATCTGGTGGATGACCTGCTCGAAGTCTCGCGCATCACCACGGGCAGGGTCCAGTTGCGCCGCGAACGGGTCACCATGAGCCGCATCGTGGAGGGCGCGGTGGAGACCGTTCGTCCGCTGATCGAGCAGCGCCGGCATGAGCTCACGCTGGCGTTGCCGCCGGAACCGATCTGGCTGCACGCCGACGCGTCGCGGCTGGAACAAGTGGTGGTGAATCTGCTCGCCAATGCCGCCAAGTACACGGAGGAAGGGGGGCACATTTGGCTGACCGTCGAACAGGACGGCGATGAATGTGTGTTGCGGGTGCGGGATACAGGAGTTGGCATCGCCCCAGCGCTACTGCCGCGGATCTTCGACCTGTTCACGCAGGCGGAACGATCCTTGGACCGCTCTCAAGGGGGCCTCGGCATCGGGCTGGCGCTCGTGCACCGCATCACGGAACTGCACGAGGGAAAAGTGGAAGTTTCCAGTGTTTTGGGGCAAGGGAGCGAGTTCGTCGTCCGCCTGCCAGTGATGCCGAAGGACACTCCCGAGCCGTCGTCGCCGGACACAGCAGCCGGCCAGGCGACAACGCGACCCTTGCGGGTGCTGCTGGTGGATGACAACGAAGACACCTTGCTCAGCTTCTCGATGTTGCTGGAACGGTTCGGGCATGATGTGCGAACCGCTCACGACGGGCCGACGGCTGTGCAAGCGGCGCTCGAATACCGACCAGATGTGGTATTGCTTGACATCGGCTTGCCGGGCCTGAACGGCTATGAGGTGGCGAAACGCATCCGGCAGCACCCAGTTCACCAGAACGTCGTGCTGGTTGCCTTGACCGGTTATGGCCAGGAGTCCGACCGACAAGCATCTCTGCAAGCGGGATTCAACCACCATATGGTCAAACCTGCTCGTTTGGAACAGCTCAAGCAGATTCTGGCGACTGTCTCGGAACAGGTGCATTGATGCTCGCGGAAAAATCTCCTTCTCCCTTTGGGAGAGGGCCGGGGTGAGCGAGTACGCTCCTGGTGCCAAGCACGGTTAAACGAAAGAGGAGACTATGCCGACGACCGAGAAGACTTTGCGGGTTCTCATTGTGGATAACAATCGGGACGGCGCTGACGCCTTGGGTTTGCTCGCGGAAGCACTTGGCAACCAGGTGCATGTGACCTACGGCGGGACGCAAGCACTCGAAGTGGCGACTTCGTTTCGGCCCGATCTGATGCTCGTCGATTTGGTCATGCCGGACATGGATGGCTGTAGTCTGGCGACGCGAATTCGCCAGCTTCCCGACTTCGCAAACACGAAAATGGTCGCCATTACCGGCCTGAAAGACCATAAATACATGGACCTGGCCACGCAGGCGGGATTTGATGCGGTCCTCGTCAAGCCAGCATCTCTGGCCGACATTAAAGCGATTTTGGCCAGCGTTGTTTCCGCAATTCCATCTGCGGACGGATCTTCAAAACAGGCCCGAAAGCGGGTCCACCCAGCAACGGAGCTGAGTTTGTCGATCGGTGAGGCTCGTCGAATCAGGAGCGAACGTCCCTCCAAAGCACTGACGCAAACCGAGAGCGAAGCGGCCATCAGTTATGGAATCATTCGCTTTCAAGAGGAGTATCTCGGCTGGAGATCGGAGCAGGTTCAGGTTCACTTCATCAGAGACTTGTTGCTCGTTCGCATTCGCGGGGTATTGACGCTCGCCGAACGGCAGCTCGGCAAATCGCTGTCTCCAGAAAAGGGGAGGGATCTCATCAAACAAACTCGCAAGCAACTGCTGGAGCTGGCCCGCCCCATGTTGGAATCGCTGGTCCACGAAGTCGCCGGCGTGAAGGTCAGGAGCATGCACCATGACATTAGCACTGTGACCGGCGAAGAAGTGGTCGCCTTTTCCTTGGCCGAAGCTCCCCGCTTCGGGTAGACCAGTAATGGTGCATTGCTCACTTTTTTTTCTGCGAAAGTCCAAGTGCGGCTAGGGGAGCTTAGCCATTGGTCATGAGGGTTCATTGAATTAGGGAAGTGGAGCGCACTTTTCATTCTAGAGCGGGTACATTTTAGGTGTAGCGGTAGCCGCAGTGTTTGAAGTAGTTGCGG
>CAYUJE010000186.1:0-13121 GCA_964444865.1 uncultured Pirellulaceae bacterium
TGATAGCGTTTTTAGAGAAATGCCGCGACCGGCACTGCGCCCATGATGAGTTAAATGGCAAGCACAACCATTTGAAGAATGTTACGGCAATTCGCGAATGAACAGATTGGCAAACTCCAACGGTTCGCCATGCTGTTGCAGGCTGATGGGGCCGGATTCGGGCATTCCCGGCAGTCGCACGGAATCGATGATCTGCTCGCCGTTGAGAACGACGGTGACCTGTTCTCCCTTTACGGTAATGATAAAGCGATTCCAAGTGCCGATCTTGGCATCAACTCGCCTCTTGGGTGTGCAGCCGGCGCGAATTTCTGCCGGTAGTTCCTTGTTGACACGGAAAGCCGTGATTTCTCCCGAACCAACCGGCCGACAACAGATATTGACCTGGGCGTCTTCATTGCCGCGGAGCAAGATACCGCTGTTGCCGGCGTCATCGACCTCGACTTCTTTCACCTTGCCATCGCCATCCACGGCGTCATCGCCATTTGGCAACACGAGGGGCCACTTCTTCTTGGTGATTCGCTTAGGATCCATCCGCCAATCCACCACCATTTCAAAATTGCGATAGTTCTTCTCGGTCCAAAGATGGTTGTACTTTTTGTCCGTGGCCTCACCCTGGCCATCGTGGAACAGCACCCAGTCTTTGGCCCGCCAGTGGTCCTTATTGGCCGGATCGGTTTTCCAGCCGTCTAGGTCCAAGCCGTTGTACAGGGTGGTGAAGCCCTGATACTCCGCAGCGACTTCCTCCGGCTTGGGGTTGGTGGAAGGAAGCTCAAAGATTTTCAAGTTGCGAAAGTGGCACTCGGAACCTTCCGACTCCAGGCAGATATACCCTTTTCGAGGCTTGCATTCGGTGCCACCGGAGACTTCCTTTCCGTTGACTGACAATTTGAGGACGCCGTCCTGGCAAGTGACCCGGTAATGATTCCACTCCGGCGATGGTTTGGCCCGCCGCTCGCTGGGAAGACAGCGCTCCGCACCCTTCGGATGGGGCCGGTCGGGCTTCATCTTTGCACCCCAGATGCTGAATACATCGCCATGGCTTGTATAAGTGTCGGTGTTACGACCATCGAGAACCTGTACCTCGATTCCGCGACTAAATGGAGTGCCGACGGCCGTGATTGGATCTCCCCAGATGAAAACGCCGGCATTGCCTCCCGCCACCATGTGTCGCCATTCGAGTTCCAGGATGAAGTTCTCGTACATCTTCTCCGTCCGCATCGTTCCGGTGGGCTTGCCCGTGCTGACAATCATGCCGTCCTTCACGGTGAATGTTCTCGGAGAGACGTTTACGGGAACCCAGCCAGAAAGATCTTGGCCGTTGAAGAGCGGAACGAACTTCTTGGTTTCAGGTGTTGCCTTTTCGTCGGCTCGAACCGGCGAAATTGCCATGGAAAACGCAAGTGAAACTACGAGCACGATCAGAGCTGGTCGAAAGGTCATATTTCCACCTTTAGCAAGCTCACAGGCGGACCACCTGTGGCTACGCATCATTTGATTTCCAATTTGGTTGCTTTGCCGTCCAGGTCAACTTCCAACAGCCCCTTTGCCTTGGGATCGGTGACGAGCAATTTCTCGCCTCGCCACGCCAGTCCCACGGGATAGTTGAGCGGATCGCCCGCGCACAGTTTCGCCGGCTTACCATCAACTTGGACTTTCCAGACGGCCTTATTGTAGCCGTCGGCAATGTACGCAGTTCCATCCTTGCCAACGACAATCCCTGCCGGGAACGATGCCGTCAGCGGCTGACCTTTGACAACCACGGATTTTTTCGCCTCTGGCGACAACTTGATCAGCAGATCCTCGCGATGACAAATAATCCACAGATTGTCTTCGGCATCAATCGTCATGCCGCGCGGGGCCACCACTTTCGCGAACTCTTCCGGCTTGCCGCCAGCAGGAGCAACTTTGTAAATAACGTGCAATTCCAGATCCGCGACGAAAATATCCCCGTTTTTTGCAACCGCAATCGCAATCGGCAAACCAATCCCCCCCTTGGTCAGTGGCTGCGGTATTCCATCTCCGCCGAAGCGGTAAATGTCTCGAGTCGCACTGTCCCCAGCCAGGATTTTTCCTTCTTGATCAAGTGCCAAACAGCGAACGGCGTTAAGGGGCGTGCGGAATTTTTTTTCTCCCTTAAAGTAAGTCGAGAGTACATTTCCGGTGACTTTCCAGATGCCAGGGAGTTCTCGATCTGCGACAAAAATACCGCCCGTCGAGTCCACCACTGCGGAAAGAGGGTAGAGCATTTCTTCGCCGCGCACGCTGAGATTCGTCGCAATCGAAACGCAGGCAATGGCAGGAATCAAAAACAATCGCAAGAGAGCCAGTTTCCCAGACATAGATTTCCCCAAGTGTTCATTCGCTTGAGCAGTCTAGCACCCCCCTGGGGCCTGTGCCAGAGTCGCAATTGACGCCACGGCAAGGCCGCCGTAACCTGATTTGAACCCTACTAACTACTAACGCCACCTATCGTCGGTTCATCCCTTTCCTTGCCCAAAAAGCCCACATGCCTCAAATCTTTCGCGGTGACAACGGCTCGGCCGACGGCAAGTACGCCATTGTCGTATCCAAGTACAACGACAACATCACGGGCAAGCTGCTAACCGGAGCGACCGAGACGTTAGTCAACGCGGGCATTGCGGACAACGACATCACCATTGCCTGGGTTCCTGGGGCATGGGAAATTCCCCTCGTTGCCCGCCATTTGGGGCGTTCCGGTGAGTATGAGGCGATTCTCTGCCTGGGAGCGGTCATTCGAGGCGAAACGACTCATGACGAACACATCAACCGCCAGGTCAGCTTGAGCCTGGGGCAGATTGCCCTGGATCTCGATTTGCCGGTGATTTTCGGGGTCCTCACCTGCAATACCATGGAGCAGGCAATTCACAGGTCCGGGGGGAACGTGGGAAATAAGGGGGTGGAGTGCGCCGAAGCCGCCTTGGAAATGGTGCGTTTGCTTCGCAACCTATCCCCCGTGGAGGAATAATCGCAAACCGGACGTGGCCGACGGTCGTCTATACTTAAGCCCGCGAAATTCAGTCAACAGTCCAGAAATCTTAGGAGACCTTTACGATGCGGACCCTCATTCCCACCTCGGCAGCCGTCCTGCTAGGCCTGTTGCTGCCGGCAGTTTCTCTAGCGGACATCCCCGTTCCAGGCCAGCCTTTTCGTCCCCGCGGCCCCGAGCGCCGCCCCGTAGAGGACACCGCCATCCCTCAACCGGTGGTGGTGAAACGAGAAGCTCTCAAGCACGCCGAAATCAGGGACGCCCGCGTCATCAAAGCGAAAATTATCATTCCCAGCAGCATGCTTCCTGGCGAGAAGCCAGTTTCCGTGGACCAGCAGACCAGCACCGGCTCTTCAACCAGCACCATGATCGCCGGCATCGCGCTCTCCCTCGCAGCGGTAAGCTGCGTGTTTCTCTTACGCAAGAACAAAGTGGGACGTGTCATCGGCTGTAGCGTACTGGTCGTCTCGGGAAGCATTGGCATCTGGTCCGCAGCGCGTGCAGACCTTGGTCCTCGTTCGCCCCGTCGTCCGGCACCCGTTCCCGAAAGTGTCATTCTTCTCGAAATCGTCGAGGAAGGGGATTCCATTACCCTGGTTCTCCCGAAATAAATGTCTTCCGCCCTGGCCAACAGTTCGCATGACTCTCGGGCCTTCCCCTTGGAAGGCTCGTCCTCCCCGCTGCGCTGCGCCTTTGCTGGCATCTGCGTGTCGGTCATGCTGGCGTCTTGCCTGCTCGCCGGTTGGACGCCGATCTGGTTTTCCATTGCCACGGTCTTTCTGTTCGCCGGCCCCCATAACTGGCTCGAAGCTCGTTACATGCTCAGCCGCATGCCCGGGCGCTGGGGTCCTCTGCGAACATATTTTCTGACCGGCATTGGCGGCGTGCTGCTCCTCTCGGCAGGAAACGCCGCTGTTCCCTATTTGGTTCAGTGGCAAGGCTGGAGCGACTCGACCTGGCTGATGTTCATTGCCCTTTGGAACACGCTCCTCATCTTCTGGATCACCACCCTCATCCTCCTCCGCAGCCGGCAGAACCCGCGGCGTAATTGGACCTGGGCGGTACCCCTTGCGTTCCTGCTCATTGCCCTCAATTGGCTGATGCCGATTGCCTGGAGTCTATCCCTTGTTTATCTCCATCCGCTGATGGCCCTCTGGTTCCTCGACCGCGAACTTGGCAAATGTTATCCGGCCTGGCAACCCGCCTACCGCGGCTGTGTGGCACTTGTACCGCTCTGCATCGCGGCTCTGTGGTGGAACCTGGGGGCAGCGCCGAACCTGCCAGGAAACGACGCCCTCACCCTGCAAATCACGCGGCATGCGGGGGACGGCGTAGTGTCCGGCCTTTCAACGCATTTTCTCGTCGCCTCCCACACGTTCCTGGAGATGCTGCACTACGGCGTCTGGATTCTCGCCATTCCCCTCCTCAGCGTCCGCATGGTTCCGTGGAAGCTCGACAACGTCCCCCTCGCCAAGCGGAGCCCCATTTGGCGGCCCGTGCTCCTGGGAATCATCGCCAGCGGCTTCGCGGTCGTGCTCCTGCTCTGGACCGCGTTCCTGGCCGACTATCCCGTCACGCGCGACATCTACTTCACCGTCGCCATGCTCCACGTCCTGGCTGAGGTTCCATTCTTGCTGCGCCTCCTTTAGATTCGCATCCGCATGTACGAGCCCTCGGAACTCTGGCTCTTTCTGCCTATAGGCTACGTCCTCACCGTGCTTTTCGAGATGCCTGTTTTGCTGCTCGGCCTCTCGCCGCAACATCCCTGGAAGCAAAAAGTACTCGCCGGCTTTTGGCTCACTGCCTGCACTTATCCCATCGTCATACTTGTCTTGCCGATTCTGCTGCACAATCATTTCGGCCAAATCATTTACCTCGCCGTGGCCGAAACCTTTGCCCCCCTTGCCGAATGTCTGCTCTTCTGGCTGGCGTTCTATCAGAGCCGCGACCGCCAACAATCTTCATTGACAGCAGGCACCCTCATCCGCGACATGCTCGTCATCGTGGCCGCCAATCTTGTCTCCTTTCTCGTCGGCGGCGCGGCGCTGCGGTTCTTTTGGCCTCAAGAAATGTAAGCGGCCCGAACAGGTTACCTGTCCGGGCCGTTCGGGAGTGATACGCTTCACCCCCGCGCACTTATGCCGTCTTAACTTGCTTGACTTCAATTTTCTTCGGCTGTGCTTCCGGCTTTTTGGTCAAAGTCAGATGCAGCACTCCGTCGGCCAAGACCGCTTCAATCCCCTCGGGATCGACCGTTTCCGGCAGCTTGAAGTGCCGCTCAAACTCGCCATACGTCCGTTCCGCGTGCCAATACTTCCGCTCCCCTTCGGGAGTCGTCCGAGTGGCGGCGATTCGCAGCACGTTTTTCTCCAGCGTGATATCGATGGCCTCCTGCTTCACGCCGGGCAACTCCAATTCCACGCACCACTTCCCCTCTTCTTCCCACAAATTGGCTGGCGCAGCGATGGCACTCGCGCTGCCGTTGCCATTGCCGGCAAACCGCTCCATGAGTTGATCCATGTCTCGCTCAAAATGCGAGAGTTGACGGGGAAACAGGACCGACCACCGGGGTTTCAATGTTCCGACCATTGCAATTCCTCCTAACTTGACCTGTGACGACTATACGACATTTACTGATTATGTTCTTCGCACGTCTCCACAACGTTGTGTCGACATGCGAGGTTGGCAGAATCTCTCAGACAGTTCCAAAGAAAGCAAGCAGCGTGCCAATTCACGGCGAATCACTACCGGCCAAACTCGCCCATTTTGCCCCCGTCCAATCAAACAACCTCAACTCAAAATCCGCCAAGAATTTACGTCGTATTGTCTTCCCTTCCGCTTCCAATTCCTCCAGTCGGCGTCATGGCCCATTTCCCTGTCAAAATGGCGGGGGTCGGGAGGAGTTTCGCGTCCCAGATCTACCACGGTCGAAAAGTCGCTAACGCGAAACCCCTCCCGACCCCGTTCCATTTGTGCTGCTTGAGACATCGAGTTGCCCTAGAGAAAGCCTGCGAACCCTTGACCTCCCGTCCCGTACAAACTCTGATAGGAAGTAGTCTCTTTTCGTTCTCTGGCTCCGCCCCAAAAGGGCTGGGCCGCCGCCGGCCTCACGAAGCCGGCCAGGATTTTTCATGGAAGATGTGCAAGCCACGGTGCTCGAGGCACTCGCCTCCAAGGCGGAGTGCCGCCCCCTCATCACGGACGACCTCGCCAAGCTCAGCGTCGATTCGCTGGCCATGGCGGAGTTGGCCCTGGAGATCGAACAGCGGCTGAAGATTCGCCTGGACGACGGCGTGCTCGACCAGACGACCGTGAAGGACCTGGTGGCCTACGTCCAGTCCCTCGTCGACAAACAAAAAGCACCGGCTGGCCCTTAGGCTCCCACCCATGTCAACAGGCCGCCAAAGCGAACCTCCCCGCTGGCCGGTCTTGTTTCTCAGCCGCCGCGATCAAGCTGTCGCCGCCTCCCTGCTCGCCCTGGCCCTCCTCGCCATCGCCGCCCACTGGTCCTGGCAAGCCGCCCACAGCCGGCGACTCCTGGAAATCGACCGGGTGGAGCCCGACGTGGCGGAATTCCAGGTGGACATCAACTCCGCCGATTGGCCGGAAGTGGCTCTGATGCCGGGGGTGGGGGAAGTTCTGGCCAAACGGATCGTCACCGACCGCGAAGCCCACGGCCCCTTCCAGGACCACCAAGACCTCCGCCGCGTCCGCGGAATTGGCCCCAAAACACTCGACGGGATGCGGCCCTATCTCGTTCCCATGCCCGAAACCGCCGCCACTGCCGGACGATAATGGAATGCGATGGAATTCGCTCCTGGAGGCCGTTGCCAGCTTGTCCCAAGCCAGCAAGCCTCGCTATGCTGCGTCATTCCTTTCCAAAGGTGATGCATGACGCAGCCCCCGCAGGCCGAAAACCCGGCAGATTCCGCGACTTCCAGCGACAACAATCCCGGCACGGCTCATCTCCCCCGCGTACTTGGACCGTTCGACGCCGTGATGATTGTCGTCGGCGGCATCATCGGCTCGGGGATTTTTCTGAAGGTGTCGGATATTGATTCGGCAGTCCCCAGTTTTTCGCTGATCATGGCGGTCTGGATTGTCGGCGGGATTGTCACGCTGTGCGGGGCGCTGGCCCTGGCGGAGCTTGCCGCCATGTTGCCGCACGCGGGGGGGCCTTACGTGTATCTCCGGGAGGCCTTCGGCCGGCCGGCGGCCTTTTTGTGGGGCTGGGCGGAGTTTTCGATCATTCGCACGGGATCGCTGGGGAGCCTGGCATGCGGCACCGTCATCTATTTCAACGCCTTTCTGGTGTCCCTCAAGCAGCAGGGGTTTGCTCCGCAATGGCTGGTGGAACGGTTGAGTTCCGATCCGCTGCATCCCGGCCTGTCGCATTTTTCGCAGGCGCTGCTCGCCCTTGCCGCGGTGCTGTTTCTCTCCTGGGTGAACATCGTTGGGACCCGCTCGAGTGCCGGGGTGCAAAACCTGACGACGATTATCAAGGTCAGTTTTTTGGGATTGATCATTGTCGGTCCGTGGCTCGCCGCCAGCACGGCTCGCGTTGCACCTGCGCCGTTGGCCTGGCCGGCTGATCCGGAGTTCAACTTTCTCAAAGGGCTGGGGCTGGCGATGATTGCCGTGTTCTGGCCCTATGACGGTTGGATCAACATTGGGCCGATTGCGGAAGAAATCAAGAAGCCGCAGCGCAACGTCCCGCTGGCGCTGGGGGTTGGAGTGATGATCGTCGCGCTGATTTATGTTCTGGCCAATCTCAGCTACCACTCGGTTCTTTCCATTACCGAAGTTCAGAACACCGACGCGGTCGCCCGCGACCTTTTCAAGTCGCTTGCTGAACGAGAGCCGGATAGCTGGATGAACTGGAAATGGCTGGCGGTCCTCGCACCACTGGGAGTTATGGTTTCCACGTTTGGAGCGCTCAATTCGAATTTGCTGGCGGGGCCGCGAATTTATTTCTCGATGGCTCGCGACCGTCTCTTTCCCAGATTCATCGGCGATGTTCATCCGCGGTTCCGCACACCCGCCAATGCCATTCTTGCTCAAACCGTCTGGTCACTACTGCAGATCGTTTTGGTGTTTTGCTACACGACAACCCCAAAGAAGGCGTTCGGCCAATTGACCGACTTTGTCGTTTTGGGAGGCACAATTTTCTATGCTCTGACAGTCGCGGCCGTCTACGTCCTCCGCCGCAAAATGCCGGATGCGGAGAGGCCCTACCGGACTTGGGGTTATCCCTTCACTCCCGCACTTTACTTAGCGGCCGCAGCCGGCGTGGCTTATGGCTCGCTCAGTAGCGACGATGGATTGTTGCAGGTCGCCGCGGTGATCTCACTCTTGGCCGTGGGGATGATTATCTATGCCTTTTTCCGCAATCTGGAAATCATCGCCGCCGAAAAGCCGACTCGTCACAGGAAGAAAAGGCGGAAGTGAGGACCTGGACGCCTAGAACTTGTCATTTGGGACTCGGACGCACTTCGACCGATCACCACTTGTGTTTTCAGTGTTTTTGGTGTATCAAAATATCAGTTTCGACTATCAAAAACCTGTTTTCGTTCGCCACATCCCATGTTTTGTCTGAATCCACGCCTTCTTTCGGCAGTGCTTGCCGTTCTATTCATCCCCTTCGCCGGTTGTTCGCCTCCTGCGGGAAGCACAGGCACCAATCAGCCCACTCAAGTCCACAAATTCGCTGGCCAGCATCCCCTCAAGATTGTCTGCACGACGGGGATGGTCGCTGACTTGGCCCGAAATGTCGGCGGTAAGCATGTGGAGGTGAAAGCCCTGATGGGGGCGGGGGTCGATCCACATCTCTATAAGGCGTCTCCCGGCGATATGAGCCTGATGAGCAATGCCGACATGGTCCTCTACTCCGGCTGGCATCTGGAAGGGAAAATGACGGAAGTCTTCGATACGATCGCTCGCGAAAAGCCAGCCGTGGCGGTGGCGGAGAGGGGAATTCCGCACGAGCAGATTCTGGAAGCCGACGGCGGAGCGCACGACCCGCACGTCTGGTTCGATGTTTCCTTGTGGAGCCTGGCTGCCGGTGCGGTTCGTGATGCGCTCATCGAATTCGATGCGGTTCATGCGGACGACTACAAGGCCAACGCGGCTGCCTACCAGGAGCGGCTGGTGAAGTTGCATGAGGATGCGAAAACCGAGATTGCCGCGATTCCCAAGGACCAGCGGGTGATGGTCACCGCCCACGATGCCTTCCGCTACTTCGGCCGGGCGTATGACATCGAAGTTCGCGGCATTCAAGGGATCAGCACCGATAGCGAGGCGGGGGTGAAGCAAATCAACGACCTGGTGGGCTTTTTGACGAAGCGCAAAATCAAGGCGGTCTTTGTGGAAACCAGCGTTTCCGACCAGAATATCCGCTCCCTCCTCGAAGGCTCCGCTGCCAACGGCCACAAAGTGGTTATCGGAGGTGAACTCTTTTCCGACGCCATGGGCAAGGACGGCACGCCAGAAGGAACGTATGAGGGAATGGTGAGGCACAATGTCAACACAATTGTTAAGGCGCTGAAGTAAATCGAATGACTAAATCCTAATGTCTAATGACTAATGAAAGCATTGGGAATACGGATTTTGTCATTGGACATTAGTCATTAGGATTTCGTCATTTCTGCCATCCTCGACATCCACGACGTCACTGTTGCCTACCAGCGCAAGCCCGTGCTGTGGGATGTGGATCTCGTCATGCAGCAGCCGCAGCTTGCGGCGATTGTGGGGCCAAACGGTGCGGGCAAGAGCACGCTCATCAAAGCAGTGCTAGGGCTCATTCCCATGGCCAGCGGCTCGGTGCAGGTGCTGGGGCAGCCCGTGGCTCAGCAACGGAAGAAGATTGGCTACGTGCCGCAGCGGGAAAGCGTCGACTGGGACTTTCCCGTCAGCGTACTGGATGTGGTGCTGATGGGAACCTACGGCCAACTCGGTTGGTTCCGGCGGCCAGGGTATGCGGAACGGGAATGGGCCCGCCAGTGCCTGAACAAGGTCGGACTCTCTCAATTTGAGCGGCGGCAGATTGGCCAGCTTTCGGGTGGCCAGCAGCAGCGGGTGTTTTTGGCTCGGGCACTCGCTCAGAAGGCCGAAATCTACTTCATGGATGAGCCGATGGCGGGCGTTGACGCTGCCACTGAGCGAATCATCTTCGAGCTGCTTCGCGAATTGCGGCAGGATGGAAAAACCATCATCGCCGTCCATCACGACCTGCGCACGG
Source organism: uncultured Pirellulaceae bacterium (assembly GCA_964444865.1). Taxonomy (GTDB): domain Bacteria; phylum Planctomycetota; class Planctomycetia; order Pirellulales; family Pirellulaceae; genus SXOA01. The sequence continues at coordinate 10,245 of CAYUJE010000186.1, forward strand.
TGCCGCAGTATTTCGACTGGGTCGCCCTGCTCAACATGCGGCTGGTGGCGAGTGGGCCGGTGGCGACGACGTTCACGCCGGAGAATCTCCGCAAGACCTACGGCGGCCGGCTGGCGATTCTGGATGCGGCCGGTGAAGCGATTCAAGCCGGGAGCGCCGCCGAATGATTGAGCAGCTCTTGGCTTACAACACCATCGTGGTGCTGCTCGGGGTGAGCATTTTGGGAGCCGGAGCCGGCCTCGTGGGAAGTTTCGCCGTGCTGCGGAAACGGGCTCTCACCGGCGACGCCGTGGCGCATGCCGCTCTGCCGGGAGTCTGCGTGGCATTCCTCATTCTCGGCGAACGAAACCTGACCTTCATGCTGCTGGGGGCGTTGGCTAGCGGCGTTCTTGGCATCGTCATCATCTCGGCCCTCTGTCGCTGGACTCGCGTTCGCGAAGACGCCGCCATCGGCATTGTCCTCTCCGTCTTCCCCGGCCTCGGTTTCGCCCTCAGTCGCATCATTCAAAACGTCGTCATCAGCGGCAGCAAGGCAGGATTGGAGTCGTTCATTCTCGGCAAAACAGCCGGCATGACGCGGCCGGATGTCTATCTCATCCTCGCAGCTTCGCTGTTCTGCCTGGCGGTGGTGCTGGTGCTCTACAAAGAATTCAAGGTCGTTGCCTTCGACAACGGCTTCGCCCAATCGCTCGGCTGGCCGGTCTACTGGCTGGACCTGCTTCTCATGTCACTCATTGCGGTCGCCGTCGTCATCGGCCTGCCCGCGGTCGGCATTATCATGGTGGCGGCTCTGCTCATTCTGCCGGGTGCCGCGGCCCGATTCTGGACGGACAGCCTGGGCTGGCTGCTGTTCATCGCCGGAGGGTTTGGGCTGGCAACAGGGCTCGTTGGCACCATTTTCAGCGCCCTGTTCTCGATGATGCCCGCGGGGCCGATCATTGTGCTCACAGGCTCGGCGATCTTTCTGTTTTCGATGCTGTTTGGCACGCGCCGCGGCGCGCTGGCCCGGCTGCTGGAGCATCGGCGGTTCCAGCGCGACTACAACCTGCGGCCACTGCTCTATACGGCGTATGAAGCATCTTGTAGCCACACGCGGCCCACGCGTGAGCTTCCTGGTCAATCCGTTCAGAAGCCGACACGCGAGCCGCGCGTGGCTACTGCCGACCTCCTCGCCCGCAAATCGTGGTCGCCGGCTCATCTCAACCAACTCATCACAAAGGCTGCCGGCAGCGGACTCGTCGAGCGTATGCAAGCGGATGAATTTCGTTTCACTCCTGCCGGCCTGACCCGCGCTGTGGAAGTCACTCGCGGACAGCGACTGTGGGAAGAGCTGCTGACGGAATATCCGGAGCTTGCCACCAGCGTGGCAAATCTGGCGAGCGAAAGCGTGGATCAATATGTCGAACCGGCGATTGTCGCCGAATTGACGAGCCGTCTGAAAGAGCAGAACCGCTGGCCGGAGTTGCCGGCGATGATTGCAGAGGCCGCTTTATGAACGCCTCCACGCTCAGCCCTGCCCAGGAAGTCCCCGCCAGTTCTCGCATGCAGGCCGCCAAATCCAGCAGCGGCCTTTCCGCCGAATGGCTTCTCCCCATTGTTTATTTTCTCATCCTGCTACTCGTGGCCGCGATCTGGTTTCGCTACTTGGAAATCAGCCCGAAAGAAACGCCCAAAACGCTCGGCATCATTGGCATCGGCATCCTCTGCAGCGGCAGTTGCTCGCTGCTTGGCTGCTATTTGGTGCTGCGGCGGATGAGCCTGATTGGGGACGCCATCAGCCACGCGGTCCTTCCCGGCATCGCCATCGCCTTCTACTTCACCGGCCAGCCGTACGGCGTTGGCATCATGCTGGGGGCGATGGCCTTGGGGATGCTCACCAGCTTTCTCACGCAGTCGCTCCATTCGCTCGGGCGAGTGAGTGAGGACGCCAGCATGGGAGTGGTCTTCACATCCCTCTTTGCCCTCGGTGTGATTCTGATTCAGCTCTGGGGGCCGCGAGCCCATCTCGACGCTGACTGCGTGCTCTACGGCGACATCCTTTACACGTGGGATCGCCGCGTGCTGCTGCTGGGCCGCTATGTGCCGCGGGCACTTCTCTCGCTCATTCCGGCTGCCTTCCTGACGATTGGCTTCATCGTGCTGCTGTGGAAAGAGCTGAAAATCGTTTCGTTCGATCCGGCTCTGGCGGCGGCGATGGGGATCAAGGTCTGGCTAGTGCATTATTTGCTAATGGGGATGGTCGCCGGAGTGACGGTGGCGTCCTTCGAATCGGTCGGCTCCATTCTGGTGGTGTCGATGCTCATCGTCCCCGCCGCAGCCGCGGGGCTGTTGACGGACCGATTGCGGCAGATGCTCATCTGGTCTTTTGCCATCGCCACCCACAGCGCCATCTTCGGTTATCTCTCCGCGACCGCCCTGAACACCAGCGTGGCCGGTATGATGGCGGTCGCCGCCGGCGCGCAATTCGGCATAGCGGTTCTGCTCGCCCCCCGCCACGGCCTCGTCAGCCGGTGGCTCCGCAACCTGGGGCTCTCCATTCGCATCGCCAGCGAAGACACCATCGGCCAACTTTACCGAGCCGACGAAACAGCCGCTTTGCCAGCTGGCTCGCAGCTCGCACAGACGCGAGCTCCCTCGTACCCCAGTGGTCTCATCGGCTGGCTCTCGCGACTCTCCCTGCGGCAGAAGGGACTCATATTCAACAATACCGAGGGAAACTCGCAACTCACCCAGCAAGGCCGCACAGCCGGGCGGAACATCGTCCGGGCTCACCGCCTGTGGGAATCCTTCCTGGAAGCCAATTTCGACCTGCCTCCCGATCACCTGCACGAACGAGCCGAGCGGATGGAGCACTTCCTCGACCCCGACCTTCAGCAG
>CAYUJE010000187.1:0-6771 GCA_964444865.1 uncultured Pirellulaceae bacterium
GGCACCCCGAAGCCCTCAGCAGCGTGGACCCAGAATCCGGCAAGGAATACTGGTCCGTCCCGCTCAAGCCGATGTACGGCATGTCGATCATGGCCCCGCGGAAATTCGGCGACTTGCTCTATGCCGGCGGCATCGGCGAGGTCTCCGTGCTCCTCAAGCTGGCCAAGGACAAGCCAGCGGCGGAAGTGGTCTGGCGGGGAGACAATCAATCGTCGGTCTACAGCGTCTGCTCCACACCGCTCGTCGATGAAGACGGCACCATGTACGGCGTCTGCCAGCGCGGCCAGCTTCGCGGCATTGAGTTCGCCACCGGCAAACGGCTCTGGGAAACCCTCAAGCCGACGACCGGCGAGCGCCCCCTCAGCTCCGGCACCGCTTTCCTGGTGAAAAACGGCGACCGCCATTTCCTCTTCAGCGAAACGGGGGACCTCATCATCGCCCACCTCAGCCCCAAAGGCTACGAAGAATTGAGCCGCGCCCATTTGCTGGAGCCAACAGCCGACGCCTTCGGTCGCCCCGTCGTCTGGAGCCACCCCGCCTTCGCGGAAAAATGCATCTTCGCACGTAATGACAAGGAAATCGTCTGTGCGTCGCTGGCAAAGTAACAATGTAAACCTTGGGAACATGCGAAGGGGGTGACTCAATCATGGAACCTTGCGCTGAGTCGGAACATTGCGATCCCCTATCTTTGTTGCAGGCGCAACTAAGTAAAGCAGGCGCAGAGCAGACGACGGAGTTGGAGCTGATGGGGGCGATTGACCGGGCCGGTGAGGCGGCAATTCCCATCATTGCGCACGGCTTGAAACAGTTGCCCAATCTCACATCGCTCAAAATCTGGGACAACACGATCGACAATTCCGCATTGGATGAGCTCCTCCCGGCGATTGCCAGTCTTCAGACCCTCAAAAGTCTTGATTTCTTTGCTAATCGCATAACGGCTTCTTCGGGCCAATCACTTGCACGCCTTTTGGATAGTTTGAATGGGCTAACCACACTTAAGCTTTGGTCCATGGAATTGGGACCAGAGGGCTATCTGGAAGTTGCGCCGGCAATCCAGAAGTTGCACAAGCTTGAGGTACTTTCTTTGCGGCGCACCGAGCTGGATTCGTCCGCCTGTCGAATTCTCGCGACGGCCCTCCAGCCTCTGAAAGCCATACAGTCTCTGACGCTGGATTCAAATGATTTGCAGCCCGAGGGCCTGATTGCGCTTATTCCCTCGCTTAAGCAGATGCGGGAAATGCAATACCTTTCGCTTTGGGACTGCTCCTTGGGAGACGATGGTTGTCGGCACCTGGCGACCGTCTTACCAGCAGCCTCACGGCTCCAATCGCTTCGCCTAGCCTATAACGGTATCGGCAGCAATGGTGCGGCTGCGCTCGCAGAATCGTTGGTCGGGTTAACGTCGCTAAGCGAATTGACACTCCGCGGCAATCACTTCGGCCCCATCGGCTCCGGAGCAATCGCAGTTGCATTGCCAGCACTCGATTGCTTGAGGCACTTCGACCTATCCTCGAATGACATTGGCGATGATGGTATTGCAACCCTCAGTCACGCGATCTCTGGAATTGGCGGGTTACAAGCCCTCCATCTTGGCTCCAATGAAATGACGGCTGAGTGTGCCAGAAATTTAGCATCTGCAGTTGGAAAGCTCATCCATCTCACCACGCTGGAAGTGCCGAACAACGACCTCACAGCGCGCGGTTACGAAGAGCTAGGGCCAGCAATTTCTCGCCTCGTCAATCTTGAGCGACTCAGCTTGGAAGGCACCTTACTTGACGACGAAGCTTGTGAAATCTTTCCCTCGACGTTTCAGAATTCAAAGTCGTTGCGCGTTTTGGACTTGGGGAGCAACAAGATAGGGGATGATGGTTGTCAACCATTGGCGTTTGCTTTGGAGTGCCTGACGGATATTCAGGAATTGGACCTTTCTTTCAATCAAATCGAAAATCGAGGCTGCAAGGCATTGTCAACCGCGATGTCGAGAATGGGACGGTTGAGTTCTCTCAAACTTGCCAATAATCGGATTGACGACGCTGGCTGCGCGGCATTAGCGCCGGCCATTGCCTCTCTCTCCTCGCTTCGTAAGCTGGACCTGTCAGGAAACACATTTGGCGGGGATGGAGGAGCGTCCTTAGCTGCCGCGGTGGCTCAGTTACCGGCGCTTTCGCAGGTGGAAATCACGCCGGAAGCGGCGGAACGCGAAGAGTCGACCAGGGGCGAATTTATTCCAGCGACGCTCGGTGACTTGCTCGCCAATTTGGACCTGACCACGAGCCTAACGTTCGAAGGCAGCCGCATTGGGGATGCCGGATGCATCGCTCTTGCCGCTTTGTTGCCTCATCTCCCACAGCTTAGGACATTGGAATTGCAAGCGAATGAAATCGGTCCCGTGGGAGCTGCCGCGATCCTGCATCGCCTCCCAGCGGGACTGCAGTGTCTCAATGTGAGTGATAATGCGCTTGGGGACAAAGGCTGTGGTGAAGTCGTTTCCGCGTTGCCCGGAATTGGCGATCTAAAGGTCTTGCGCTGTCGACGGACGAGTGCTGGAATGGATGGATGGTCGAACCTAGGCCCAGCGCTGTCGAATTTGAAGGATCTCGAAGAGCTAGACTTGAGCTTTAACGATCTGTCGTCTGGAACCGTCGGACGAATTGGCGAATCGCTGAGGATCTGCGCGAGGCTTACCGTACTCAACCTGACATATTCCCTTCTCGACGATCGCTCTTGTGCTTCTCTATTACCCAGCTTGCGACAACTTACCGAGCTTCAAGTTCTTCGACTTGGCTGGAATAAGCTCTCGGACGCTGGAGCAAACGTCTTAGCTTCGGCCATTGCGGGTCTGACTCAACTAAGCGAGCTATTCCTCGACATGAATGAACTGGGGCCAGCAAGTGCCATGGCTCTAGCCGAATCTCTCCCGCGGTGTTCACTTCTATCGAAGCTTTATTTGGGACAAAACAGATTAGGCGATGAAGGCACCGTCGCCATTGCAATCGCGCTACGGCAACTTCAGGAACTGAAACACCTGAATGTCGCCGGTAATGGAATTGATGACTCGGGTGCCGTTGCGCTCGCCCTTGCAATTCAGGAACACATATTCCTCGAAGAACTCAGGCTGGACCACAATCGCCTCGGGTCAAAATGTTGCCAAGCGTTGTCCACTGCCTTATCCAGACTCACCAATCTGCACGTCCTTGACATTGGAACCAACAAAATTGGCAACCGTGGATTGACTCGTTTAGCACCAGGGCTTAGGCAGTTGATGAACTTGCAAGAACTCGATCTTTCCGCGAACAAACTCAGCGATAGGGCTTGCCCTGCTCTCGCCGAAGCATTGACGGAAACGGGTGCGCTTCGCAGTCTGCGATTAGGCTGGAATCAGATTCAATCCGCGGGTGCCGCGGCACTCGCTCCCGCTCTAGCAAACTGCGAGGGTCTTGAACACCTGGATCTCCGTTTTAACAATCTCGATGACTTCGGATTAGCGGAACTTATAACTTCCCTGGAGCCGCTTGCCTGCTTTTACAAGCTTGAACTTGATGGAAACAGCGTCTCTATTCCGCCTGATCTGATTGAATCCGCGAATGCGCAAGCCATCATTCACTTCTTCCGTATGCGGCAGTGACTGCCTGCTTTGCCTACTTCGGCACAGCCGTGCATAGCTCAATATAGTGCCCATCCGGGTCGATGAGATAAATCTGAAACGCCCCGTCTGGCCGGCGGCGGCGGGGGAGGTAGGGAATCTCGTTCTTCTGAAAATACTGCTCCCAGGCGTCCATGTCGTCGACCATCAGGGCCCAGTGGTTCCCCCGATTGTGAGAAATCACCGGGGTCGTCCGTTCGCCAATCAGATGCAATTCTTGATGCTCTCCCAGCCGGAACCAGGCACCGGGGAAGGCGAAATCCGGGCGGGGCATCGGCTCCAGCTTGAGGACGTCGGTATAGAACCTGACGCTCCGCTCCAGGTCGGCGACGTGCAGGGCCACGTGATCAAGTTGAAGGAATTTCATGGATGTATTCTACTTGCTGGCTGTGGGGCGCTGCCACTTCCCCTGGCGAAACACACTCTCGCGCGGGTCAAAGCCCGTGAGCTTGTCGAATTGAAGCGAAGGGAGCGGAGAAAGATTGCCCGTACGGATGGCGTCGGTCCACGAAGTTAGTGTCGTTTCCGCCAGCGTATCGGCCCCGGCGCCGAGCCGGCTGTCGAGAGTCAACTCCAGTTCCAGCACCTTGCGAAGCTGCTCGTCGGAGAGTTCCCTCGCTGTGCTGGCCGCCAGAAACTCCTCGCGCGTGAGAATGGCCGGATAGGCCGCCAGTTCCTCGGTGACCGCGGGAGCAGCCAGCGCAGCGCGTGCTTGCTGATCGCGGCCGCGGCGAAGCTGCCGCAAGCCTTCTAAAAGGGTTTTCACCGGGTCTGCATCTTTCGCGGCCTTGACGGGGGCAGAATCCTGCCCCAGCAGGGCCTTGTTATGCCGCGGATCAAAAAGATAGGCAGCGGCCCGATAGCGGGCTTCCTCTTCTCCCGGCCGGGCGATGGCCACCAGCCCCAACAGCGCGCCATGGCCGGTCTTGGCCGGGTCGAGCCAGGCGGCAATCTGAAACAGCCGCACCGCCATCTGCCGAGCTTCGGGGTCGAGTTTTTTCTCCGCCAGTTCCTCGGCATATTCTCGATATTCCTGAGGCCGGCTGGGATCGAGCTCCGCCAGTCGCTCGGGAGAAACCGTTTCGATCAAGTCCTCAATTTCGCTGCGGGGAACAATCACATCGCGAACGCCGGTCGCCGTTTCTTCGCGCACGACCACTTCATTGCCGTTCTGGCGGACCACGGGTCCCGCAATCGGTTTGCTCGAACCCTTTTTGTAGATGACGATGGCGTTCACGGGACGAACGGCGGCGAGTTGGGTGCCACTGGCAGACAAGCCGACGAGAACCAACATCACCATGCTGCGGACGTTCCTTCGTCGGCTTGATAGCCAGTGCGCGGCGTGTCCCGATGCGGCACTGGCTATCAAGCGACGGCCATGTCGATCAACGATAGCCCTGTCTCCAGTCGCCTGGCTGCCAGTGCCACCCAGAGCCGTTTCCATCTGGCTAATTCGCCCCATACAACATCCCCAGTTTCAAAGTGGCGGCTTCGCCGTCGTAAAGCTGCACCAGGACGTTTTCCGCCTTGGCGTCGGCCGTTTCCAAATCCACGAGAATCAGGGCGGCTGATTCCGCCTGGCGCGGGCGGGAAGCCGTGATCCGCTGCACCGCGGTCCGAATGACGAGCCGCTGCAGCAAGACCGTTTTTCGCACATCGCTGGTTCCCAGAAACCGGGCCACCTCCAATGATTCTGCCGGCTTCTTCTCGGTGCTCCCCTTCGACATTCCACGCACCAGCAGTTCCAGCACTTGCCCCGGCGATTCCGCTCCGCTCAGTTCCGCCGCGGAGACCCCCGCCAAACGAGCGCGGGTTCGATAGTATTCCGCCAGTTGTTCGGCGGCTTGCTGCACCGCAGAAGACTCTTCGCCCCCTCGTTTGACAGTCCCCAAATCCTGTTTCACGCTCAGCAGCAGCGTCCTACGGAACGAGTCGCTGCCGGAAGTCACACTTTCGCCGCACAAGCCATCCACCAATTCCTGAACCTGCGCCGGCGGCAGGCGGGTCCCTTCCACTTGGTCTGCCAGGGCGAGCCGCAATTGCTTCCAAGCCTTGAAGTGGGGCATCAGGCCCTGAATCGCCTGCTGTTCGGGATCGGCCTTTTCCGCCAGCAAATAATGCACGACAGCCGTGGCCTGGTCGTAGGTCAAGTCCGGCACTGCGGGGGCAATTTGCGACAGAACTCGCATGCTATTCGCCCGGGCAATCGGCGGATGGTCCCGATAGGCCCGGAGGGTCGCGATAATTTGTTCCAGTTGCTGCTTGTCGCGGTTGGAAAGAGGCCGTGGCTTGGGGGAGGCGGGCTTGGGCCCTTCGGCGAAAGCATCCTTTTCCGCCGATGCCATTGGCTGCTTGGGGGCCAGCAGTTCATCAAAGACTGGGATTCCTCCTTCTCCCTGGCTCAGCGCGGCGGCGAGCGTGGCCAGCCGGGCAAGCTGAACCGTTTCCTGCAGCAGTTCGGCATGATTGGCGGCAGGCGGGGGCTTGGCTGTCAGCGACGAACCCACTTCAAACCGCAGCTCATCCCAGCGGTCCTCCAACGACTGAGCCGACGAAACGCCCGCCGCGCCAAGGGCGGCCCGCACCGCCCGGGCCACATCTTTGGGAGCGCTCGACTTCGGTTTCGCACCGGTTTGCCGCACCAGTTCTTCCGCCAGGAGCGACTGCAAACCGCGGTCGCTCACTTTCGTCATCAGGTCCGACATCTTCAGCGTGACCAGCGGGTTCTTCGACCGGACCAGCTTGGTCAGCAGATCCTGATAGTCCCGCCAATTCGCCTGCGACACGGGGAGGAGCGCCGCGAGATAGGCCGCTTCCAGCGATTCGCGCTCCTCCGGAGCCGTCGGCAGACTCCCATGTTCCAGCAAAAACTGATGCAGTGCGGGAGCCGCTGCCGGATGATGCGGCGCCAGGACAATCAGATTCTGAAACAACCAAGCTGACAGGGCCTTGGCGATCTTGGCCGTTTGCTCTTCCTCTTTCTCTTCCAGCGTTACAGGTACTCCCAGCGACGACGACAAACCGGCAGCCATCGCCGCGGGTCGGCCGGGGCTCACCTCCTTCGCCCGCAGCAATTGCCGGCAAACGCTGGCTCCCCAAAAGGCTCGCTCATAAAGATTGGCGTCCAC
>CAYUJE010000187.1:6871-13072 GCA_964444865.1 uncultured Pirellulaceae bacterium
CACGCCACCACGCCGATCGAACCATAGGTCAACACCCAGCCCATCAGCTTGCCGCGGAACGAGGCTCGGCGATTGGCATCGAGCTTCTGTTCGACAAGCTGGTCGGCATCTTCGAACGTGAGGCCCCATTTTTCAGACGCCATCCGCAGTCGGTCCCAAGCCTGCCGATTGAGCCACGTTTTGTCGCCAATGGCCGAATCCACCATTTCCACGAAGTGGGCGACTGCCTGGTTGCCGGTGATTCGCCGCAGGCCGAGTTCCGTGGCGACTTCGCTCAGCACCTCTAAAATGACTCCTTCGGAGAGTCCATATTTCTGCACGCCGCCGGCGATAATCCGGGCTTCAATTTCCGGGCCGATGATCGTCTTCTTCGCCGCCAGGTCCTTTCGCAAGCGATTACGGAATTTCTCGGCTGCGGGATTCTTGGCCTTGGCAGATCCGGTGTGCAGCGCCTTAATGGCGTCCTGCACCTGATCGTCGGCGAGGCCAATCTCTCGGGCAATTTCTCCCAGTTTCGCCAGCGCACCCGGCGTGAGTCCCCGCGCCTCCGCCAGAATCGGCCCCGCCTTCTGGCGAAACGCGGCCAATTGCGATTCGCTGAGAGAGGGAGTGGTGGGCATGAGGGGTCAGGGGTCAGTGGTCAGGAGTCAGGGGTGTTTGCCCAAGTCCGCTTCCAACTCCGCGAATTTATCCTTCCAGGCTGCCGACTTGACTTGCGGAAAGAGGAGCTTGAATTGCTTCCAGACTTTGACGGCTGTCGGGCGGTCGGTTTTGGTCAGGCAGGTGAGCTGGTAGTATTTGGCCTCAAACCACTCGTCGCTTCCCCCTTCCACGCCACCGAGCAGCTTGCGCCATTGTTCGAGAGCGGGGGCGAAGTCGCCCGCCTGAAAATGAGCGATGCCGGCCCGCCGCAGGTATTTTTTGTCGCTGGGAAACGCCGCCACGATGTTATCCAGCCGAGCCGCCGCTTCCTTCCAACGCCCCAGCAGTTCATCATAGTGGGCCAGGCGCGAGTTGACAGCCAGCGCATTCTTCACGTCAGCAATTGCTTCGGGAGACTCGCCAAATTGTGCCGCCAGCCGGGCATATACGGCAGCAGCTTCTTTCTGCAACTCTTGACGATTGCCGTCCGTGGCCGCGGCGACGGAGTCGTCCGCCTGGCGGGCCACGATGACCAGCGCGGGAGTTTCATACGGCGAACCGGCGGCATTGGCGGCAATCCAAGCGGCAGCCTGATTCAGGGCTGTCTTGTCGCCGGTCTTCTGAGCCAGTTGCAGGCGGCGGTAATGAAATTCCGCGGCTAGTGGACTGTTTGATGGCAAGGCCTCTCCGGCGGAAGCCACTGCTTCCAGCCACGCCGCGGCCCGCTTCTCATTCACGGGAGTCGTCTCGAACAACACTTGCAACCCCATGAGCGAGCCCCGCAGCTTCTGGTCGGAACTCGCTCCCTTGGCAGCGAGCAGAATATCGACCGCGGACAGCGCCTCCTTCGCCGCGGCGGGGGCGGCGGATTTGTCTCCCTTGACCCTCGCCCAGCTTTGCACCAGCATCTGCGCAATCTCCAGCCGAGCGGAAGGGTAATTCGGATCGGTCGGCTGAATGGCTTGCAGACTGGCGAGCGCCTCTTCCGGCGAAAGGTTTTCCTGCAAGCGGGCAATCAGCAGTTCGGCCTTGGCCGCCTGTTCGGAATCGGGAAAATCGCGGCGAAGCGCTTTCAATGCCGCCACGGCCGCGGCGGAATACTTTTTGTCCTTCTTCGTCTCGGCCAGACGTTGAAAGCTGGCGAACTCCATCCAGACCGCCTGCACGGCCAGTTCCTTTTCGCTCTCGACGAGAACCGGCGCGGTCTCCCGGAACAGCCGGGCGGCCGTCTCAAAATCATCGAGCCGGAACTTGCACCACGCCAGGTGATAACGGCACTGGGCGGCTGCGAACAGATCACGGCTGGAGTCGGGAGAATCCAGCGCCGCGGCCAGCGTGATTGCAGCAACTTCATAATCGGCAGCGGCCTTTGTTTTTTCAGCCGCGAAGAATTGCCCTCGCCCCTTCAACCACGCCAGATAAAAACTGGCGTTCTTCCCCTGAAAATCTTCCAGCTTGTGCTTGGCAACGAGTTGACTGAGGGTTTCAAACTGCCGCAGCCGAGCCAAACCCCGAATTCCGGCAGCGACGAGACTCTTCCCCGCCTCGGCATCCTTGGCAGCCTGGTCCACGGCGGCACCGGCCCGAATGGCGGCAATGCAAAGACTGTTCTTTCCCGGCGTGGGAGGAGACGACAGCGTTTCCACCCCCTTCTTCGCGAACTGAGCCGCACCCGTTAGATTCGGTGCACTCAGCAATCCTTGCAACTGCCAGAAGGCCCCCTGGTCCCGCAGTCCCGCGGGGGCACTCGCATGCTGCAGCCAACTGAAGCACCGCTCTGCCGCCGCCGAGCGGCCGATGCCTAGTTCGGTCAGCGCGAGGCCGAGCACGGTTCGCGCTCGCCAGGTCGATTCCAATCCCAGCAGCGAGACGTCTTCCACATCCTCATACTCTTTCTCGCCGTCCACACCCAGAACATCGCAGAACAGGCTCTTCGCCGCTCCAAAATCGGGCTGCGCGCTGGAAGCATCCTGCTTCGTCACCCCCAGGTAATACCGGCACCAACCCGAATAGAATGTGACGCGGGCCGCGGTCGCTTGCAGCCGTAGCAGGTCGGCATCGGCAACGCGGCGAGCCTCCTCCGTTTTCAGGGCGTCCATCCCTTCCATCATCTTGTCGATGGAACCATTCAGTTCCTTCCCCTTCGCCTCGAGCTGCGCGGCCAGCGGCCCCAAAATGTCCGCCGCCCGAACCAGCAGTTGCTTATCGCGCGGGTCTTCAATCCAAGCGGTGATCAGGGCTTCCCCTCGCTGGAATTCCGCTTGCAGCAGCCCCACTTGCAAAGCCGGTGTGCTGGCCGCCGGGTTGGTCAGCAGCAGCTTGTCGATCTGCAGCCTGAGCCGCTCGAAGCGAGGCGGGTCCTCGGCGGCATCCATCAGAGCCTGGGCATAGGCATCGGCCAGTTTCCGCGCCGCCTTGTCCTGCGATTCCCCCCCCTGCGCCACTTCGCGCTCCAAATGCCGCACGCGAAGCTCCGACAACCCCAGCCGCGAGAGATAGCGTTCGACTTTGGCAGAGTCGTCTTGGGCGCTCAGCGGCGAAAGCGAAGTCAGTAGGCCGGCGACAAGGACCAGCAACCAAGAAGGGGTCGGGAAGAGTTTTCGCGGCGAAAACCCTTCCCGACCCCGTTTACGCGGACTATTTCTCGAGCGGCACATACGACACGAACGGGAAGCCCGCGTCTTTTGCGGCCTGAATGGCGGCTGCTGGCAGATCGAAGTTGGCATCATCCGAAACACGCACGAAGGCTCCTTGGATTTTATTGTCGAACTGCCGCAGTACCTGCGTCAACTCCTGCTGCGTCTGGATTTCTCGCCCGCCGAGCTTAAAGACGAACTTTCCCCCGCTCCCCATTACCACGTCAATCACCGCCGGCTGCAAATCGCCAGCCGCCTTGGCCGAGGCTCGCTGCACCTTGATGGCCGGGTTCAACTCCCGCTCGGTCTCCACAAAACTAGCGGTGGTCATGAAAAAAATCAGCAGCAGAAAGACGCAGTCGATCATTGGCGTCATGTTCAATTCCAAACTGCCGGAATGTTTGCCGCTGCGATTGGTGAGTCTCATGACGGCCTCCGCCGTAGGGTGCATGAGCGCAGCGAAATGCACGCGTCATAGACTCGGCTCGCGGCATTGATCCACCACGTCAAAAAATCTTCACACCGGGCACGTTCACGCCTCCCCCCGCGCAAATCTCGCGTGCATTTCGTAAGCCTCATGCACCCTACTTTTTTCCTCATCCCCGCGGCTCCTTCGTCGTAAACCGGACATTCGTGATTTGCAGCTTCTCCAGGGCCTTAATCAGGTCGTTCACCACCCCCGATTTCGCCTGCCGATCCACTCGCAGCACCACGTTGACCAGATCGAGATTCCCCTTTTTGTCGGCAATCGTTTCGGTCACCAGCACCACCGCCTGCGGCAGCGTATAGACGGCCTGGGTAATGATGATGTCTCCATCCTTATCGACATTGATGGTAATTGTCGCCTCCGACTGATCCTCCGACCCCTTCTGCTCCGGCGGCTCGAGCGGGCTCTTGTTGACAATCGAAACCTGCGTGCAAGACATGAAAAAAATCAGCAGCAAAAAGACGCAGTCAATCATCGGCGTCATATTCAACGCGAGCGTCCCTCCCCGGTTTGTTTTCTTGGAAAGCTTCATAGCCCTTGCATTATAGCAATCCAGACTGTGCCAATTGGCATCGTGTAGACATGGGAGAAACGGTTATTGCCAGGGTGCACGCTGAGGGAGAGGGGGACGCCAGCACGGGCTGCGACTGCAGAATTGTGTTGGCACAACAGAACTTTAAGATCGCTGAGATGCTCCCCCGGTGTTTTGGCCGAACTCGTTGAGTCAAGAAAGAGGGGGATTCCGGGATGGCCAAGCGACGGGTTGGCGGAAATGGCTGGGGGATTAAGGGCAAGCTTATGCCCGCCCCCCCTTTGTTGTTGCCACCTTAGATGACCACGTCATAGACGGGATCTTCGGCTTGAGCAGGCTCGCAGGCAGGAGCATAAGTTCCTAGTTGAAAGCGGGCACAAAATCAGTTCGACAGCGGGTATTCCTGCCCATCTTTTTGCAGGATCGGCTTGTCCAAGACGCGGCTAGGCGTGGGACTGCTCACTTGTGCTCCAAACACCAGCCCCTCTCCCTTGGGTCCTTTCACCTTGAAGGCTTGCATCTGCCCCCGAATTTCCGGATGAGACTTTTGCAGTCCGTCCACCTCCATGACTTCCCAATTCACGGACTCAATCGGGCCAATCTGTTCTTGGATAACAGGGTCATTCTGGATCTGTTGCTGGAGCATGCCGGAAAGCTGCTTTTCCACCGCTCCATAGCCCATGTATCCCATGACTCCGCAGCATCCGCAGGCGAGAATTCCGCCACCACCGATGATCCCCAGGATCCAAATCCAAGCCTTCGATTTTCTCGGCGGCGGAGCCTGGCCAAAGGAACCGGGATTGGCATATGGATTGGTTGGGTTGGGGGGCGTATAGCCGCCACCATAGTTGCCTTGAGACATAGACGTTCCCCGCAGACGGAAAAAGAGTAAATGGAATTTCGAGAGTATCAAAAGTTATAACACTTGTTCGCTCTTTACGCGCCGGGATTGGCAACCAAAGCGGCATTCTCCTCTTCCTCCCACGGGATCCCCAGCACAATTGCGGCCAGCAGAAAACAGAGGCCCAGTTGCGAGGCGTGGGCAGAACTAGAAGCAACAGGCTTGGAAGTGTTCATCAGCGACTCAGGATAGTGAGAGTGATGCTGTAGAATAACGGTGTAAAATAACAAATAACATAGTCCCCCGCCCACGCCGTGAGAGAAGATGCCTGCCTGCGGAGTGTGCAGGCTCCTCAAGAAGAAGACCATGCCACAATCCAAAACTTCCACAACTCGCCTCGCCGTCATCGCCCTGATCGGCGGCGGGCTCCTTCTTGCTGCCTTTGCCTGGCGACGGGAGCAGGAGCAAGGCCGAGCGGGAAGGGATCATGCCGTGGTGGGAAAAACTTATTTGCCGAAGGAGCTACCGCCGCTCACCGCCAAGACGGCGATTCAGGCCGACGACTTGAAGGGAAAGGTCGTTCTGGTCAATTTCTGGGGCTGGTGGTGCGGTCCCTGCCAGATGGAGTTTCCGCATCTGATGGAGCTCGAGAAAAGCCTCCGCGATAACCCCGACTTCCTCTTTATTTCGGTTGCCTCCAGTGGCGACCCAACCAGTGACGAAGACGATCCCGACCTTAGAGACAAAACCCAGTCATTCCTCACCGAGCACCAGGCGGAAACCGCTACCTACTGCGACCCTCAGGCCACCGAGCAGCGCCGCATCGCCGCTCTCGCCGGCAAGGAATTTTTCGGCTTTCCCCTCACTGTCATCATCGGCCGCGACGGCACCATCCGCGGCCTCTGGCCCGGCTATCGCAGCGGCGACGAACTGAGCATGCGAGCGGTAATTGATGAATCGCTTAGCCCCCGCGCCCACGCGGGGGTTCCGGGTAATAATGCCAAATAACGTCGATATTCCCGTCTCCACATTTTCTCCGCCTCGTGGGCGAGGCGGCTAAGCT
>CAYUJE010000188.1:0-13003 GCA_964444865.1 uncultured Pirellulaceae bacterium
CGACGCCTGGCCGCGGCAGATCGAGCGGCTACTGGCGTCGCCCCGGTACGGCGAACGCTGGGGGCGGCACTGGATGGATGTGGCCCGCTATGCGGACACTGCGGGGGACAATGCCGACTATCCTATCCCCGAAGCCCGGCTCTACCGCGATTACATTATCGACGCCTTCAATGCCGACAAGCCGTACGACCAGTTCGTGCGGGAGCAACTGGCCGGCGACCTGCTGGCCCAGGTCCCCGGCACCAGCCGCGAGCGGTTCGCGGAACTCACCATCGCCACTGGTTTTCTCGGCCTGAGTCGGCGGTATGCAACCGGGCCATATGAACTGTGGCACCTGACGCTGGAAGACGCGGTGGATACGACCGGCCGGGCGCTCATGGGGCTCACCTTCCGCTGCGCCCGCTGCCACGACCACAAGTTCGATCCGCTGACGCAGGAAGATTACTACGCCCTCTACGGCATGTTCGCCAGCACGCAGTTCCCCTGGCCTGGCGGCGAGGAATTCCAGTCAAAGGCCTTCGGCCGGAAGGAATTCATGCCGCTGCTGCCGCCGTCCGAGATTGAAGCCGCTTGGAAGACCCATCGCGATGAGCTTGCGGTGATTGAGATAGAAATCAAACGGCTGGAGGCGGAAGCGGCTGCGAAGAAGGAATTGAAGATTGCGGCTGAGATTCTGCCGCTACTCGGCGGACGTGACATCAAAGATCCCGTGGCCGCGCTCAAAGCCGAAAAGCGGGACCGCGAGCGAAGCGGCCTTCCCCGCGGCATGGCGGGTGCGTGCGCCGTCCGCGATGCGGCCATCGTCGATGTGCCCTTGCAGCAAAAGGGAGATCCCGGCCAGCCGGGAAACGTCGTGCCTCGCGGCGCGCCAAAATTCCTGACGGCCGTTTCCAGCAGCCTGCAAATCCCGGCTGGTCAAAGCGGCCGCCTGCAACTCGCCCAATGGCTGACGAGGCCGGACCATCCGTTGACGGCGAGGGTCATGGTCAACCGCATCTGGCAGGGTCACTTCGGCAAAGGAATCGTCGGCACTCCCTCCAACTTTGGCCTCCGCGGCGATCCGCCGACGGACCCGGAGCTGCTGGACTATCTTGCGGCCCGATTTGTTGACAGCGGCTGGTCGATCAAGAAACTCCACCGCGAAATATTGAACTCGGAAGTCTATCAAGTTAGTAGTAACCCGCTTCAGCGGGTTAATGAACCGGCTAAAGCCGGTTACTACGAGCGTTTCGACCGCCGCCGTTTAGACGCCGAATCCATCCGGGACACCCTTCTCTTCGTCAGCGGCACCCTCGATCTCCGGCGTCCCGGCGAACCGCCTTTCCCGCCAATGACCACCTGGACCTGGACCCAGCACACACCCTTCAAGGATGTTTATCCCAGCAGTCACCGCAGCGTCTACCTGATGACGCAGCGCCTGCAAAAACATCCCTTCCTGGCCCTCTTCGACGGCCCCGACACCAACACCACCACCGACAGTCGCACCAGTTCCACGGTTCCCCTCCAGGCCCTCTACTGGATGAACAGCCCCGAAGTCCGCGAGCAGGCCGCGGCGTTTGCCCAGCGACTGACGGCTTCGGCGGCAACTCCGCAGGAGCGTATTGCCTTGGCTTACCAGTTGGCCTACTCCCGTGAACCGACAGGGGCAGAGAGCGAAAAAAGCATTGGCTATTTAGCCGAATATCAAAAAGAGCTGGTCGCTTCCGGCCTCACCACTGTTGAGTCCGAGCGGGAAGCGTGGCAGAGTCTGGCCAGAATCATTTTGAGCAGCAGCGAGTTTGTCTATGTCGACTGATGTAGCCACACGCGGCCCGCGTGTAGGCTTGAACTGAGAGATGTAGGGTGCATGAAGCGCAGCGGAATGCACGCGTAATAGATTCGCCTAGGGTACAATGACTCGCAACAAGATCCTCCAATCCGCGTGCATTTCGCAAAGCCTCATGCACCCTACTAGCAAATCTCGCCGCCGCTTCCTGCAAGGCTGCTCCGCCGCTGCGCTCGCCGGCTCAATGAGCCTGCACTCCAAGCTCGCCCTGGCCGCAGACCTCAACAACGCAGCGCCACTGGCTCCCCAGCGAACGCATTTCGAGCCCAAAGCCAAACGCCTCATCATCGTCTTCCTCACCGGCGGCTTCTCGCACGTCGATACCTTTGACTACAAGCCGGAACTCGCGGCCAGGCATGGGACGCTGGTTTCGTCGCGGGGCCTGCGTGATGACGAAGTGGGGAAGCTGCCGCTTTTAGGGTCGCCGTTTAAGTGGACCCAGCATGGGCAATCGGGTCTATGGGTGAGCGAGCTGTTTCCGCATTTGGCGAAACGGGCCGACGACCTGTGCGTCATCCGCACGCTGCACACGGATATTGTCGAGCATTTTCAGTCGGTCCTAGCCATGCACACCGGCAGTGCCACGGTGCCGCTGCCGAGCATTGGGGCGTGGCTCAGTTACGGCTTGGGAACGGAAAACGGCGACCTGCCGCCGTACATGGTCCTCTGCGAGCATTTGCCCTATGCGGGTGCCCAGGTCTGGGACAGCAACTTCCTGCCGCCCCAGCATCAGGGGGTCCGGATTATTCCCGGCAGCGACCCGATTCCCAATCTCAAGTCCGCCGCCCGCAGCATCACGCTCCATGAGCTCGAGCAGAAAATGCTCCGAGACGTGAACGACCTGCATGCCAAGCTCCGCCCCGGCGATTTGAACCTCGCCGCCCGCCAGAGCACGTTCCGCACCGCCCAAGGGATGATGCGGGCCGCGCCGGAGGCATTCGACCTGAAAACTGAATCTGCCGCCACGCTTGCCAGCTACGGCGCGGCTCTCGGTGACGACAAATCCTTTGCCGCCCAGTGCCTCACCGCTCGCCGGCTGGTGGAACGTGGAGTTCGGACGGTGGAGCTGATCGACACCGGTGCAAGCAACAACTGGGACAGCCACGGCAACATGCAGGACCACCGCCCCAAGGCCCTCCGCGTCGACCAGCCGCTGGCGGCCCTCATCGGCGATTTGAAGCAGCGGGGACTCCTCGATGAAACGCTCGTCGCCATCTGCACCGAATTCGGCCGCACTCCCTGGACTGACAGCCCCACCACGCTCGGCCGCAGCCACTTCGCCCGGGCCTTCACCTCGCTCCTCGTCGGCGGCGGCGTGAAAGGAGGCCTGGCCTACGGCCAAACCGACGAATTCGGCATCAGCATCGTGGACAAGCCCTGCCACGTCCACGACTACCACGCCACCATCCTCCATCTCCTCGGCATCGACCACAAACAGCTCACCTATCGCTACGCCGGCCGCGATTTCCGGCTGACGGACGTGCATGGGAATGTGATGCGGGAAATTCTAGCGTAACTTGCCGATCGCAGTCCGCGCCGGGTGCCTCATTTGATTCATGGATTGACTCCTCCTTTGATTTACCTTTACGAGCAACTTGTATCTTGCTGATTCACTCGCGGTGTCGGACTTTTCCCGTGTATCAGCCGGGGCAGGACTCTCACCAGTTTGAAAACCGCCAGCTTTCTCAGGACACTGATAAGAGTTACACAAATCTGTTTTCACGGAATTACAATGACGTGAATCATCGCAAGTTGCCCGCACTTTCCCCGAATTCTGGAGACACGGCAGCGAGCCTCCAAAGTCCTGGAGGAACAGAGATTTCAATGGTGACAATTCCCGCGTGTCTTGCGAGCACTCCTGGGCTCGCGGCCTACCTCTCTTAGACGACGACTTCGGCCGGCAGCTGCCGGCGAGTTAGACAATCAGTAGCACCGCGATGATACCGATGAAGAGGCCGAGACTGACGATGGTGATGAGGACGGTGCAGACCGCGTTCCAGGCTTCGTGGTCGGCACCCGCCAGTTCCGCTTCTTCCGCCGGAGAAAAGAAGTGGTTCATCGCGGTTTCCAGTGGTTGCTGCTGGGGAACGGAGACGGCCCGCGGCTGCGGGTTGCGTGGAATTATAGTGGTCGTCATCGAATCGGCTCCTGAGAGAGATTGAGTCGATCGACGCTAAAGCAAGATTAGTGCCAGGAAATTGCCTGTGGGAAGGACTGCCCATCAGCCGTTAGAAATAGCGCCGCAACTCCCGTTTGCAATGCGGTTTCAGGCCCTAGAGTGCTGGTTTCTTCGCAAACATCGGTACCATTGCGACCTGGAGCATGAACCAATCTGTGCGTTTGGTAGCGCGCGTCAGGCGCGCGGGCACATTGGCGCGACCGGATTTGCGTCAGCACTTGTGAAGGATTTGAGGTGATTCGCTTCTCGATACCTTTCACAGAAGTCAAATCTACTTCTTGGGTTTTTCGACAGTCAGCTTCCTTCGAAAGATCTTCGATCCGTGAGCGATATAGAGGCTGCTGTGGTCGGGTCCTGCCAGGATGCAGGTTACTAGGGGCTCAGCAGGATCGACTTTGGGCAGCACACCGCATGGGCGGCCGGTGGGGTCGAAGATCTGGACGCCGAGGTCGCTGGTAACGTAGTAGCGCCCCACCTTGTCCACGGCCATGCCGTCGCCGCGGGAGGTTTCAACATACGGCGGTGGTTCGTTGAAGCGGAATTCCCCCTTGGGGTTGATTGCCAGCCGCATCGGCATTGTTGGCATCTTCGCGTCGAGTACGCCGCCAGCGCTTACTCGGAAAGTCCAGGTGTGCGTACCGCCATAGTCCGAGACCGCCAAAGTTCCTCCGTCATTGGACAAGGCAATGCCGTTGGGCCTGGTAATGCCGGTATCGACGGGCGTTACTTCGCCGGTCTTGGGGTTGATACGAGTGACCTGAGACGCGCCGGTATCAGTGAATAAGATGAAGCCGTCGCGCGTCACGGCCAGGTCGTTCGGCTTGACTCCTTCGGCCACCGTTTTCACTTCACCCGTCGAAGGGTTGATCGAGATGACCCGGCCCTTCGCGCCCTGGCACGCATATAAGAGCGAACCGTCGGGACTGAATTCCAGACCACTGACGGATTCCTTCGTGACCTCGGTCTTTGTGCCGTCCTTCGCACTGATGCGGTAGACTGCGGGGGCCTTCATGTCGCAGAAATAGACGTTGCCGTCTTGATCCGAACACAAAGCGTCGGCGAAGCCAAGATTGTCCGCGGCTACCTCCCAGGACTCTCCGGGAATGAGCAGATTCAGCAGCGTCAAATCGCCGCCGAGATCGCCCTTGGTGTCCAGTATCGGCGAATGTTTTTCTTTCCGCCAAAGCCACTTCATCGCTTTGGGAAATTTCGCCCCGCCAAAGTCGGCATTATGAGCGTACCCCTCGGCCTGATCAAAGCGGACATCGTATCCCATGTAATTCAGAGCCGATGCCATCTGCTGATTGGCCCACCACCAACTGCCAAACGGGTTGTCGACGTCGCCGCTCGTGTCCGCCAGGTAAATGCGGAGGGGCTTGGGCTCTGTCTTGCGAACATGAGCTGCATACACATCGCCGCCGCGCAGATTGGTAAAGCTGCCGACGCTGCTGTAGACCTTGCGGAAGGAGGCAGGCCGTTCCCAGGCCGCCGTGAAAGCACAGATGGCTCCCGAGCTGGAGCCCCCGATCGCGTGCATCTCGGGGTCGTCCGAAATGTTGTAACGCTTGCGAACCTCCGGAATGATCTCCTCGAGCAGAAAGCGGACGTAGCGGTCCCCCAGGCTGTCATACTCCAAGCTGCGATTGGAATGCTTCCCGTCCTGACGCGGCTTGGATTTGTCGTGCCCGGGATTGAGGAACACGGCGATCGTCGGCGGCATGTCTCCACGGGCAATCAGATTGTCGAACACCACGGGAACCCGCCACCGGCCATTGATGTTCCGCATCCCTTCGCCATCTTGAAACACCATCAGCGCGGCCGGCTGATCTTGCTTGTACTGGGAAGGGACGTAGAGGGCCCAGTCTCGCGTTGTTCCCGGGAATATCTTGGATTCCCAGGGCTCCATCTTTTCGACGGTCCCTTTCGGAACGTTCTCCTGTGCCACCGCGTCCGGGTGAGGTTCCCATTTTGGCTTGGTTTCCACAATCGGCAGGTGCGTCGATTCGGCATTGTCATTCCACAGCCAACGAAGTGCATCGGGCAGAGCTTCGCCTCCCCACTTGCCGCTGTGCCCCCCTTCCGTCATCACAAGCTTGTACTTGTAACCGGCAAACTGCAGGGCCGCCGCCAGTTCCTGATTGCCCAATGGCCAGTTGCCGTGCAGGTTGTTGAGATCCTCCTTGCCGTCCTGCAAAAACACCTTGATGGGCTTCGGCTTGGCTTTGGTCTTGCGAACCAGTCCCGGATACGCCCAGCCACCCCGAATATTGGTGAAACTCCCGATGTGACTGAGCACCTTGCCGAACTGATCCGGCCGTTCCCAAGCAACCGTGAACGCGCAAATGCCGCTGGACGAGATTCCGCAGACGGCTCGGTCCGCCGGCTCGGGCGAGACGTTCAACCCCTGCAGCGCGACTGGCAGGAATTCGTCAATCAGGAACTTCGAATATTGATCACCCAGGGAATCGTATTCGAACGATCGATTGCTGCGGTCCTTCGCTCCGGGTAATTTCGCCGGGATAGTGCCAGGATCCACGAACACGGCAATCGTCACGGGCATCGCCTTCTGATGAATTAGATTGTCGAAGACTACGGGAACCCGAAACGCCCCCCCTTTGTTCGCGTAGCCAGAGCCATCCATGAAGACCATCAGGTTTGCCGGCGCATCGGCCTTATACTGAGCCGGTACGTAAACGCTGTACTGACGCACGGTGCCGGGAAAAACCTTGCTGTCCGCGAACTGCCCGGCTGTGATTTTCCCCTCGGGCACGCCCGACTGGGGAATTCGCTCAGGATTCTCCTGAGCGGTCGCCTCCATGAATGCGTTGGGCGAAAACCCGAATCCGGCCAGTGCCAGAAAGAGGAACCATGGAGTGCGTAGAATTCTCATCGGTGGGCTCATTGATAGATTGGTGATTTCCACATCGTCTACAGACTTCGGGATCAAACAGGTGGGTGCCCGCGGAACTTGCAGGGTAGGTTGCCAGCGGTGTAGCCTATGTGACTATACCGTAGCCAGGAGCAGAATGCCCGGGGCCTTCGAGAGCATCCTGACCATGACAATTGTTTGAGGGGACTTCTTATGTTGCATCGCATTGCCTGCCGGATGTCGCTCGCCATCGCTGTTCTCGGTTCAATCCTTTTGTCGAACGCCTGCGCCGCCGAACCGGCCGGAACCGTCGTGGAACGGTTGGCAAAGACTCGAACGGACCTGAAGAGTGAAGACGTCGCGGTACGTAAAGCTGCGATTGGGGCGCTGGTTCATTCGGACCTTTCCAGCATTCTGGCGGCAGAGATACAGACGACTCTGAATGATCGCGACGGCGAAATTCGCTCCGTCGCGGCAACAGCAACCGGAAATCTCGGAGCGGCGGCTGTTCCCGCCATCCCGCAATTGATCAAGCAACTGCAAAGGGATCCCGTCAAAGAGGCTCGAGAAACGGCCGCCCGAGCTCTGGGGCGGATCGGCAAGGCCGCTCCTCTTGAGAAAAGTATTATCGAGCCGCTTGCAGCCGCGACGAAGGAGGACCAAGACCCGGTCACACGCGTGGTCGCTCTGGGGGCCCTGGCGATGATCGACGTGGAACTGCAAGATCAGATCGCCGGCTTACGCAAATACCTGCATCATGAAGATGCGTTGGTGCGCATGAAGGCAGCGCATGCGCTGGGAATGATCGGCCTTCCCGCCAAGGCGGCAGCGCCAGAGATTGTGAAGGTACTGGAACAGGAGACGGACCATCATCGTATCGGCTATGTCGCTCGAGCCCTGGGAAATACCGGCGACCCCGCCTCGCTGGATATCCTCTACGCCACGCTGAAGAAAGAAACGGATGCCGGAGCTCAAGGGGAACTTCGCGGTGCCATTAGCAAGTTAGGTGGCAAGCTGTAGCCCGAAGTGAAGGCAATCTTTGAGTCTCGTCGCTGTCGTGTGTTCTCGTGGCACTTCATTCATTTCTGCCAAGCCCCTGCGCGAAGCCAGCAGCCTGCGAAAGTTCTTGCTCTCTTACCTGAGAAGACATACGATGAAGCCGATGCAATGACGGCCTCGTCAATGCCAGGTTGAGTGCTGGGCCTCGAAGGGTTCCTTGCTCACAGCGACGAAAGAACCGAGGCACAAAGTCCGTCTTTACCCCACGCACATGTCTCAACTCGCGATCCATCAGTTTTTGGCGAAGACCTCGCTGGGCCTTCTGAATTTGCGGAACGCATGGATTTTGGTCCTCGCTGGCGGTGGTTTTGTGCTGTTCGCTTGGCAATCGCCAACATCCAGTGCCGAAGACAAACCGTCTACCCCTCCCACCCAGGTCCTCTTTACCCAGCACTGCCAAAAATGCCACTCGGGGACCAAGCCGAAAGGCGAGTTCGACTTCGAAAAGCTGACGCTAGATCTTGCCGACAAAAAGAATCGCGAGCAGTGGCTGACCGTGCTGGAGCAGCTGAACTCGGGCCACATGCCGCCCAAGAATGAGCCGCGTCCACCGTCCGAACAGGTGAAAGCGGCAATCGAATGGATCAGCGAGCGCGCTGGGTCGGCGGAGATCGCGCGGCGGGCGGAGGAAGGACGGGTCGTAATGCGTCGACTCAATCGTGCGGAGTACGCAAACACGATGCGTGACTTGCTCCACGTCGAAGTTGATTTGTCTGACCTACTCCCCCTCGACACCTCGACGAGCGGTTTCGATAACAGCGCGGAATTGCTGCACACCTCGTCCTATCTCATGCGCAGCTACCTGGATGCGGCGGATCGGGTACTGGATGAAGCCATTGCCAATGAGCCCAAGCCTTGGCTACTCAAAAAGCGATTCGACATCAAGGAAGAAAGGTCGGTCAATCCGAAGGGAAGTGTCTATCGCCATGTGGACGATGGGGTAGCCATCTTCGCCTCCTGGGAATCGGCCAACATTCGCGTCACGATGTGGAACTTTCGCAGCCATGTCCGCGGCAAGTATCGCTTTCGTATCTCAGGCTATGGCTTTCAGAGCGAGGGAAAGCCGATCAACTTTCACGTCACGGCTGGGACCCTCAAAGAAGTTACCGAAGAGCGACTAATCGACTATTTCGCCGTCCCCGCCGACAAGCCGACGGTCATCGAGATCACGGAACAACTCGAGCCGGAGAACCGCATCCGCATCATCGCCGACAACCTCCCCGCGCTCCCCCCAGCCGTCGAGAAAGTTGGTGCCGACAAATACACCGGCCCGGGCCTGGTGATTCAGTGGGTGGACGTCGAAGGGCCGCTGCTGGAGTCCTGGCCGCCGCCGAGCCACAAAGCGATCTTTGGCGACTTGAAGCAGGTTCGCATCCCAGGTGCCGGAGATTCGCAACGCCTCGAGGTCGTCTCCGATCAGCCTATGGTCGACGCCGAGCGCATCCTTCGTGAGTTCGCACGGAGGGCATTCCGACGAACCGTGACGGATGATGACATCAGGCCGTTCCTCGCCCGCGTGAAGGCGAGGCTCGAGCAAGATTACTCGTTCGAGCAAGCCATGCGAGTCGGCCTCAAAGCCGTGCTTGTCTCACCGAACTTCCTCTTCCTGCGCGAGCAGGCCAAGTCTCCCAAGCTCGACGACTTCGCACTCGCCAGCCGGCTTTCCTACTTCCTTTGGAGCTCGATGCCCGACGAGCCGCTATTTAAGCTTGCCGCCGAGAGCAAGCTCCATGAACCGGAGGTGCTGCGCGAGCAAGTCGAGCGGCTTCTTAAAGATCCCAAGGCCAAAGCCTTCAACCAGAACTTCACCGGACAATGGCTGAGCCTCCGGGCCATCGACGCGACCATGCCCGACGGCACGCTCTACCCTGAGTATGACGACAACCTGAAGACGGCGATGCTCAAGGAGACATCACTCTTCTTTGATGAAGTCTTAAAGCAAGACCTGCCAATCTCGAACTTCGTCGCCTCGGATTTCACATTCCTTAATGCACGCCTGGCCAGGCACTACGGCATCCCCGGTATCGAGGGGACCGAGATGCGCAAGGTCACGCTGCCGCCCGAAAGTCATCGCGGCGGAGTGCTCACGATGGGGAGCGTGCTCAAAGTGACCGCCAACGGCACCACCACCTCGCCCGTTTTGCGCGGCGCGTGGGTTCTGGAGCGAATCCTGGGAACACCGCCGCCAAAGCCGCCCGCGGATATTGCCGCCATCGAGCCCGATATTCGGGGCGCCACTACCATCCGTGAGCAATTGGCGAAACATCGCCAGGTCGAAAGTTGTGCCAGTTGCCACAGCATTATCGATCCACCCGGATTCGCGCTCGAAAGCTTCGATGTCATTGGCGGATGGCGCGATCACTACCGTGCCCTTACCAATGGCGGTCAGAAAGATTCGCAAGGCCGAAGGGTTCGCCCCGGTCCGGCCGTTGATCCGAGCGATTCGCTCCCCGACGGCAGGCGTTTTGCCAATATCGACGAGTACAAGCAGCTGCTCCTTGAAGACAAAGACCAGCTCGCCCGCTCCCTGGTCGAGAAACTCCTCGCTTATGGCACCGGCGCAGCGCCGACAACGGCCGATCAATCGCAAATTGACTCCATCGTCAAAAACACTGGCGACAAAGGCTACGGGTTCCGCTCGTTAATTCACGAAATCGTGCAAAGTCCAATGTTTCAGAGCAAATAGTGCCCCATGAAAGTCTCCCGCCGCACACTGATTCGCGCTGCCGGCATCTCTCTCGCGCTTCCCTGGCTAGACAGCGTTGCTGCCGAACCAGAACAGCGGTCGGTAGGTGCCGGTGGGCCGCCACGACGGATGGTCTGTATCTGCGCGCCGCTGGGACTGCACCCCGACAACTTCTTTCCTCAAGAGACCGGCAAGGACTACGCCCTCTCCCCCTACCTCGAAATCCTCAAAGACTACCGCGATGAGATGACGGTCATCTCGGGACTGGCCCATGCCGGCATGGGCTCGGTATTCGCTCACCAGGCCTCTGCCAGCTTTCTGACTGGCGTTCCCGGCGCTGGCCGACCGGGCTTTTGCAACGGCATCTCGCTCGACCAATTCGCCGCCGATCATATTGGCACACAAACACGATTCCCCAGCCTCGCCTTGTCCGGCGAAGGGTCTGGGGGCCTCTCCTGGACCCGCACCGGCGCACTCATCCCCGCCAACAACTCCCCTTCCAAGGTCTTCGCCCAATTGTTTCTTGAGGGCCGGGCCGACGAAGTTCGTGAGCAAATGCGACGCCTGGAGGATGGCCGCAGCATCCTTGACGACATCACCGGCGAGGCGAAGACATTGCGGTCGAACCTTGGCAAAGCCGATCGCGAAAAACTCGACGAATATCTCACAAGCGTTCGCGAACTGGAGCAGCGCATGGTGGTTGACGAAAGTTGGGCCAGGAAACCCAAACCCAAGGTTGCCGTCGAGCCGCCCAAGGATATTCCCAACGCCGCCGACCTCATTGGCCGTACGCGGCTGCTCTTTGACCTCACCCATCTGGCACTCCAGACCGATTCCACGCGGCTGATCACTATCATGCTGGCAGGGTCCAGCTTCGCCCCGCCGATCCCCGGCGTGACGCTCGGCCATCACGATCTCTCCCACCACGGCAAAGACCCTCGCAAACTCGAGCAACTCAAGATCGTCGAAGTGGAAACCATGAAGACGGTGCGCGACCTCCTCGCCAGACTCAAGCAGTCCAAGGAAGACGGCTCCACGCTCCTCGATCAGACCACGGTCTTCCTCGGCAGCAACCTCGGGGACAGCAGCAGCCATTCCACCCAGAATCTTCCCGTCCTCCTGGCCGGCGGTGGCTTCAAGCACGGCCAGCACCTCCCCTTCGATCCCAAAGACCCGCCGCCGCTCTGCAATCTCTACGTCAGCATGCTGCAACGCCTCGGCATCGAAACCGACAAGTTCGGCACCAGTACGGGGACGCTCGCGGGATTGGAATTGCGTCGGGGTTAAAATGCCAACATACGCATGTGACACCGGACTCAGGTAGAACCAAACAGCCCCCGCACAGGCTCGCCATCAGCAAGTTTCCAAGGACGCGTGGTTCGGTCGTGAATGTGCTCTTTGGGATCCAGGCCAAAACGCCAGTAGATGGTGGCGGCGAGGTCGGCTGGCGTGACGGGATCGCTGGCGGGGTAGGCACCGATCGCGTTACTGGCTCCATGAATTGCGCCCCCTTGGACGCCGCCTCCCGCCAGCAGGACCGTGTAGCAATCGGGCCAATGATCGCGGCCGGCGTCCTTGTTGATCTGCGGAGTACGCCCGAATTCCCCGGTCGCCACAATCAATGTCGAATCCAACAAGCCCCGCTCGTCAAGATCGCCGATCAGCGCGGCGAGGGCCTTGTCCGCTTGCGGCAAGAGAAAGTCTTTGTGCTGGACGAAGTTTTGTGAGTGGCTGTCCCAATTCTGTCCCTGCTGTCGAAAGTCATATACGTTGACGAATGGCACTCCGGCTTCCACCAGCCGCCGCGCCACCAGCAGATTCTGGCCTCGCATATGCCGAGCCTGCCCCCTCTCCGCACCGTTGCCGCTTCCGTGAGCCGCCTGTAGATAAACACCATAACGCTCGCGCGTGGTGGTGCTCTCCTCCGAAAGATCCAAAGCTCTTTGAACTTTGCCTGCACTGAGCAATTGAAACGCCTTGCCGTAATACTGTTCCAAACCTGCGGCCGCCTGCGGGTTCGTCGGCGTATTCCTCTGCAATAGGGCCAGAAGCTCCGCGCGACTCTGTATCCGCTGAGTGGGGAGATCATCGCGTAGCAGCAATTCCTGAACGGCATAATTCTGCTTGTCAGCGTCAACCGAGATGCGGAACGGATCAAAAGCCGAGCCGAGAAATCCACCCCCCTGGCACGGCGTGTCCACGACGTTATGGAACACAAAGGGAACCGCCGCGTGCGGAACCACCAGGTTTCGCTCTCGCTGGAGATAACTCACGGTGGCACCGTGACACGGGAAGAACTGGCTGATGGGAGCAAATTCTTCCCGGTCCCCCTGGGCTGCCTGCCGGCCTGTATGCGTTTCGATCGACGCCGAATCGTGCAGCCGA
>CAYUJE010000189.1:0-12896 GCA_964444865.1 uncultured Pirellulaceae bacterium
CGGCTTTCAGACCAAGGCCGATTTGTTCATGCAGTTGCGGAGCGAGCATCGCAATTTAGTCGGCTTCAAGGAATTCGGCGGGGCAGAATCTTTGAGCTATGCCGCCGAATTCATCACGAGCGGCGATCCCGATCTGGCGTTGATGGTCGGCGTGGACACGCAGGTCTTTCACGGCTTCGTGCGTTGCGGAGCAGTGGGAGCCATCACGGGGATCGGTAACGCGCTGCCGAAGCCGGTGCTGCGACTGATCACATTGTGTGAACAAGCCGCTGCCGGAGATGCCGCAGCACGACGACAAGCGATGGAACTCGAAGAGGCGCTGTATGTACTCTCGAAGTTCGATGAGGGGCCGGACTTGGTGCTCTTCTACAAGTATCTTCTGGTCTTGGAGGGCAACCCCGAGTACGAGCTGAACTTCAATGCGTCGGATGCTCTCAGCCCGACACAGCGAGAGTTCGCACGGAAACAATGGCAACTGTTCAAGAACTGGTGGAGCACATGGTCAGCAGCAGGCAATTGAACGAAGTGGGTTCCTGCATTCGCGCTGCTGCGAGCCATGATATTCTGGACTTTCATGCGCGAGTTCTCGCCCGCCCCATGTCGCCCAATTCCATCGTTCGGCAAGAGTCAGTTGCTGGTTGCCACCGGCTCACTACAACTCAGGTGTTGCTCCGGGAGCACATTTCGTAGCCTGAACATATCCGCCGTCGGTCTACAGCAGCGCCTCTTTAACCAGCGGTGCTTCTTCGGCAATGAGCTTGATCGGGCGGCTAGACGGCGTCTGCATCACGGTATCGGGGTCGATGCCGAGGAGGTGGTAGAGTGTGCGGCCGAAACTCTCGACCTTGTAGAATTTATCGGTTACTTGCTCGCCAAGTTTATCCGTTGCGCCAACGACACAACCCCGTCTAAATCCACCGCCAGCGGCGAGTACGAACTGAGCATAGTCCCAGTGGTCGCGGCCGGCGTTTTTTTCGGTGCCGCACTTGGGTTTGCGTCCCATTTCGCCCAGGGCCAGCACGATCGTGGTGTCGAGCAATCCCCGCTCGTCCAGGTCGGTAAGCAACGCAGCGAGGGCGTTGTCGAACATGGGAATTTGCTGGCGGCCGGCGATGAAATTCTCTCCGTGCCAGTCCCAATAGCCGAGGCTGAAGTGAACGATGGGAGCACCTGCTTCGATCAAACGACGGGCGAGCAGGAAATGGAGCGGGTCACCGGAGGGGTAACGGTATTTTTCCAGATGGTTCGTCTTGTACCGCTTGATCGTGTCCGCGCTCTCCTTCGACAGATCGAGAGCGGCACGCAGTTTTGGCGAGCGGAGCATGTCGAAGGCGGTTTGCTGGTATTTGTCGAGGCCGGCGATCAGCGGGTCGACGTCGTCCTGGCGGCGGAGGCCGTTATCGAGGGCGGCGAGCAGCTCGGTTTGCTTCGCGAAGGCCGGCAGTTCCATCTGCGGGGCGAGCATCTTGGCGATGTCGTCCTTGGAGGCGAGCGGGTCAAAGATGAATGGACTGTAAGCCGGGCCGAGGTAGCTGCCGGCGATGGAGTTGTTGATGTGGTGGTCGATTTTTCCCAGCACGGTGAATGACGGCAATTCCGGCGGGCCGGGGCGGACTTTGGAAATCACACTGCCGTACATCGGGAATTTCTCGGTGCCGCTCGGCAGCCGCGGATTACCGGTCAGCCAGTACATTGGGGCCCGGCTGTGGTCGCCGGGCTGGTTCATCGTCGTGATGGAGCGAATGACCGTGTATTTGTCGGCGATCTTGGCAAGGCTGGGCATCAATTCGCAAATATCGAGACCCGGCAAGTTGGTCTTAATAGGTTTGAATTCACCCTTATAGTCCGTCGGCGAGTCCGGCTTCATGTCAAACATATCGGTGTGCGGCGGCCCGCCCGCCATCCAGCAAACAATCATCTGCTTGGCCTTGGGAGCCGGAGTTCCCGCGGCCTGGCTCTGAGCGCGGAGCACATCCAGGAGGCTGACGCCACAAAGGGACGCGCCGCCGATGCGGAGAAAATCACGACGAAGGAGATTGGTCATGGGTGTCCTTGTGTAGTCCGCTCACTCCGTGAGCGGACATGCCAGCACACGGAGTGTGCTGATTACTAATGCTGCAAAAGGAACTCCCGCGTGTTGAGCAGGCTCCAGAGAACGGCTGCGAGGCCCTTCTCCGATGATTCTGCCTCGCTCACATGCGAGAGGCAAGTCTGTTTTTCCTGTTCGTCCGGCAGCCGGCTGAGGGTGGACAGGTACAACTCCTCAATCCGCAGTCCGGGGTCGCTGGTATCCTTAACGAGGCGCGCGATGCGACCAGCCGGGTCCGCAATCTTTTGCCGTACGTGCGGGTGGTTGGCCAGGCTGAGAACCTGCAACATGGAAGGCTCGCTCTGGCGCTGGCAATCACACTGAACAGCGGAGTTCCGCTCGCTCCGGCCAAACTGCTCCAACATGAACGCCACAAACTCGTTCCGTGGCATGTATGGGATTTCGACGGCCCGCAAGCCACTCGTCCACTGGTAATACTTCATATCCATATCTTCGCGGGTACCGGTCGACTGGTCCAAGGCATCTAACAACACTTCCGCGGGGAGGCGGCGGTAATAGAAGTAGGCGTAGTTGGATCGGTCCATTTCGTTCAGAGGGCTAGCTTGGCTGCTCTGTTGGTAGGCCCGGCTAGTGAGAATAGTACGATGCAGCCATTTCAGGTCGTAGCCGCCGGCGACAAACCGCCGGCAAAGCTCGTCGAGCAGAGCGGGATGCGTGACCGGGTTGTGCGGCGATAAATCATCGGGAGGATCGACCAGTCCGCGGCCAAAGTAATGCGCCCAGACGCGGCTGACGATGGCCCGGGCGAAGAAGGGGTTGTCCGGCTTTCGCATCCACTCGACAAACTTCTGTCGCGGATCTTCGCCGGTGGCAATCGTGACCGGCGTCGTTTCTCCCGGCAAGCGGAATTGTTCCAGAGACTGCGTTCCCAGAGGACTCGTCACACTGGCAAAACTCTTGGCCGCCTGTTCGTCGGCGCGAATGAAAATCTCTGCATGAAGAATTCGCTTGGCCACTTCCTCACCGAACATACGGCTGCGGCGTTCCAGTTCCTGCAGCTCCTTCTGCAGGGCCTCGTGCTCCGCGAGGGCCTTTTCGTGTGGGAGTAATTCGTTCTTCTTGGCCACCACAGAAGCGCGTAAGGCCTTGGCTTTCTCTTCCAGTCCCAGGGCTTCCTTTTGCAGGCGTTCGATATCCGCCGACTTATCGGCAGCGAGGGCTGCAGCCTGCTGGCGGCGATCTCGTGCCTGCTGCTCTTGCTGAGTTGCTTGCTGCTCGGCCCCCTGGATTTCGTTCTTCAGGCGATTGGCTTCCGGCTGGGACTTTTTGGCGGCCTCGGCAAGCTGCTTGCCGGTCCCTTCCTTAAGCTTCTTGGCTTCTTCCGCCAGCTTTTTACTGTCGTCGGTGAATTTTTTGAACAGGGCCCCCTGCTCCGGGTATTTCTTCTCGTTGTCCCCCTCGAAGCCAACGCGGCGAACCCGCATGAAGAAATTGGCCAGGCCGAGTAAGTCTTCTTGCTGCCAGACATCGTGCGGATGACGATGGCACTGGGCACATTCCAACCGCAACCCGAGGAAGGCATGGGCGACTTGCATCCCCCCAGGCACGCCGGTCGCGTCTTTCCTCTGCCAGTAGATGTCCAGCGTCTTCCGCCCGGCATAGTGGGCCAGGTCCTGCCGCGGCGCCCGGGCCCCTTCTTGCAGAGCGATCACTTCGCTGGTCCAGGCATCGAGCGTCCGGCCTTCGCGGCTGGTGGCGAGCAGGATGCGGGCGGCCAGTTCGTCGTAAGGGGTATTCTCTCGCAAGCGGGCTTTGATCCAGGCCTGAAACCGCGGTGCTTCGTTTTGTTCACCCAGATCATCGGCGTAGACGCCGTAGTCGTGGGCCTTGAGCAATTCGCAGAACTTCAGCGTCCAAAGATCGGCATAGCCGGCTCCATTCAGCAATTCGTCGATTTTCGTTTGCCGCTTGTCGGGACGGGTGTCCGACAGAAACTCGCGGACTTCGTCCGGCGTCGGCAACATCCCCGTCACATCCAGCCGCACGCGGCGGAGGAAAGTGGCGTCGTCGCTCAGATCGGCAGCGGGAATTTTGAGCCGGCGAAGCTTGGCGAGAATGTGGTTATCGATGAGATTCTCGGGCACCTGCGATTGAACGACCTCTTCACCCGGCCGTGACACCAGGGCCATCACCATCACCGGCTCATCGCGAAATCGGACAGAGATGGCTACGTCACCCACGCCGATCGCCTTGACCATCCCCTCCCGATCCACCGTCGCCGTCCGCTCATCGAGCGATTTGTAACCGCATAGCCCGGTCACATCTTCCTTGGAGCCGTCGACAAACTGGGCCTCGACTTGGAGTTGATATCCGCCGCCGGGAACCAGCAGCTGCTCACGAGGCGTCACGGTCAGCTCTTGGATGCGCGAGGCTTCGCCATCATCCAGTTTGGCCCCTGCCGCCAGCCAGCCCCGCAGCACCTCATACTCGCGACTCCCCAACGAAATCACCCGGCCTCCGCCATGGGGAGCTTGTCCGATAGCCTTGGTGAGCAGCAGACTCCGCTCCGGCTCAATTCGATTGATCCGCCGCTGAGCCTGATCTCTCGCAATCTGCTCAAAATCAAGCTTCCCCTTTGCCCCAAACAGCGACAGCCGAAAGCCATTTTTTCCCTGCACAGCCCCATGACACGTCCCACTATTGCAACCGACGCGAGAGAAAACCGCCTCGACATGGCGAGTGAAGAGGGGCGGGGAGGATGAAGTGGTGGCTTCTTCCGCAAAGCCAGACTCCGCGGCCAAGAGTGCCGCTGCCAAAGCAGCGAGAGTGGCAAAGTGTGATTGCATTGGGCCGTCCGTCCCCTGAAGGAAACTTCCATCAACATACACTGATGGTTGGATTGGGGCAATGAAATCACCGAACCGGAAGGTGGTACAGTTTGAAAAGATGCCTACTTCTTAGGTGCTATGGCAACGTGATTGCCGTCAGTACGCTTGCGGAAAATTGGTTTTCAGGCCGCTTTCCGCAAGGAATACCGTATGACCGCGATCACGAAAGAGCATTCTACTACTGCTCAGCGACAACTATATGTCGCGTTGGAGCTGGGCTGGACCAAGTGGAAATGGGTACCTGCGACGCCATCATGTCCCAGTGGCAGTTCTGATTGTTCTCTGGCAGCGATCTCTGCATCTTGCAGCGCGGGCAATGGCATGGGAAAAAATCGGTTCTTCACGGAATTTAAGGGATGGTCGAGTCGTCACTGGAATGTCTTGGCGACTGTAATCATTGGGGCTAGTGCCTAGAATGGACGACTACGCTGGGTGGCGGACACATTGGTCCGCGTAATTGCCCCACGGCACCATGAACAACCGGAAACCAGACTCATGCGACGCGTTGCCCCTTTCTTTGCCTTGGTCGTTTTGTACCTTTTCTCCGGCCTTGTTTACGGTCAAGAGTTGAGCTACGACGGCCTGCGCGTCGGCGATGCCAACGGCAAAATCGTAGTACCCACGAATCAAGTACTCTCTCCCGCTGGAAAGCAGATCCTCATCGGTGGCCGGCCGACGGATTTGACGCTCAGTCCGGATAAGAAGTGGCTGGCAGTTCTGGACCGCAATCATGTCGCCCTCATCAATCCAAAAACTGGCGAAATCGCCAGCCGAGTCAGCCACGGTAGCGGCAGCTATGCGGGGATTCTGTTCACCGCCGATGGCAAAACATTGCTGGCGTCAAGTAACAAGGGGCAGATTGCGGTCTTCGACGTAGAGACCGGTGGCAAACTTAGGGCGGCAAAGCCTATCGAGCTGCCTCTCCTTAAGAACGCCCGCGGCCAGAACTTGGCCAACAGTGAAACTGGTCCTCAGTCGCCGAATCAATCAGCTCACCCTCCAGGGGCTGACTCCAAGAACGCACTTCCCATCGGGCTAGCATTGTCTCGCGACGGTAAGACGCTATGGGCTGTGCTGAATCTCCGCAGCACTCTCGCCCAGATTGACCTCGCAGAGGCAAAGGTCCTAAAAGAGATTCCCGTCGGGAACGCTCCCTATGGCGTGGTTCTTGTCGGCGATAAAGCCTACGTCAGCAACTGGGCCGGTCGTCATCCCGACAAGAAAGTTCCCACCGGCCCCAGCGGATCTGGAACTCCTGTCCGCGTAGACTCCAAGCGAAACATCGCCTCCGAGGGTTCCGTTTCCGTCGTGGACCTCAAGGAGGGCAAGGAACTGAAGCAAATTCTGGTTGGACTGCATCCCTGCGCGATCGCTGCCATGCCCGATGGCAAACACGTTGTCGTTGCCAATGCCAATAGCGATACACTTTCCGTCATCGCGACCGAAAAGAACGAAGTGGTCGAGACCATCTCTACCCGCCCCGCGGAGAAGCTACTGTTCGGCAGCGGGCCCAATGCACTTGCTATCGGTAATAACGGCACGGTCATTTTCGTCTCTAATGGCACCAACAACGCCATCGCTATGATCGAGTTTTCGCCCGGTCGCAGCCAATTCTTGGGCTGCATTCCTACCGGTTGGTATCCGGCGGGACTGGTGATCGACGAGGTGGAAAAGAGCCTCTATGTAGCCAACGTCAAAGGAACTGGCTCGCGAAATACCGATTGGAAGGGGAGCCGCAAGGTAAATGGTAAACTCGTGTCCGGCTACAACTCGCACGACCATTCCGGCACCGTCTCGCTCATCCCGCTGCCGCAAGATGCCGACGAAATCCAGAAGCATTCTCTTGCCGTCCTCGGCAACAATCGGCTTACGGAGTCCATCAGCGCGCTCGCGCCGCCGCGAAAGGATGCCAAACCCCGCCCCATCCCGGAGCGGCACGGCGAGCCGTCGGTCTTTAAGCACGTGCTCTACATTATCAAAGAGAATCGGACCTACGACCAAGTCTTTGGAGACATTGATCGCGGCGAAGGTGATCCGGACCTCTGCATCTTCGGCCGCGACGTGACACCGAATCACCACAAGCTGGTGGACGAGTTTGTGTTGCTCGACAACTTCTATTGCAGTGGCGTGCTGAGTGCGGACGGCCATCAGTGGACTAATGAGGCTTACGCTACCGACTACATTGAGAAAGCCTTTGGCGGCTTTCCTCGGAGTTACCCGTACTGGGGTGGCGATGCGATGGCCTACGCCAGTAGCGGCTTCATCTGGGACAACGTGCTGGAGCACAAAAAATCCCTCCGTGTCTACGGCGAGTTTGTTCAGGCCACCATCAAGTGGAAGGATGGCCGGAAGGGAAGTCCGAAATTCCTCGACTGCTACCGTGATTTTATGGACAAAAAGGGCGAAATCGACATCCAGGCCACCGCTGCCATCAAAACTCTGG
Source organism: uncultured Pirellulaceae bacterium (assembly GCA_964444865.1). GTDB lineage: Bacteria > Planctomycetota > Planctomycetia > Pirellulales > Pirellulaceae > SXOA01. Next base: position 7,382 of record CAYUJE010000189.1, read on the forward strand.
AGCCCTACCTCTGCCCCACCGCCATCGGTTTTCCCAGCGTCGTGCCGGACGTACATCGGGCCGAGCAGTTCATTCGTGAACTCAAAGATTACGAGACGAAGGGAGAACTGCCCAATTTCATGATCTTGCTCTTGCCCAACGACCACACTTCTGGAACGAGGCCCGATTCCCCTACGCCGGCCGCCTGTGTGGCAGACAACGACCTGGCCCTAGGGCAAATCGTGGAGGCCGTTAGCCAGAGTAAATTCTGGAAAGAGACTTGCATCTTCGTCGTGCAGGACGACCCACAAGCGGGCTTTGACCACATCGATGGGCACCGCACCGTGGCCCTGGTCATCAGCCCGTACACGAAGCGCAAAGCCCTCGATAGCACCAACTACAACCAGACCAGCATGGTCCGCACCATGGAATTGATCCTCGGCCTCCCGCCGATGAATCAGTTCGACGCTTCCGCCACTCCCATGACGAATTGCTTCATGGACACCGCCAACCTTACCCCTTACGAATCCGTCCCCAACCTCATCCCGCTCGACCAGATGAACCCGAAGCTGTCCGACATTAAAAACAAAGAACAGCGGAAGTGGGCCGAAGTCTCTCTCAAGCTCCCCCTGGATGAAGTGGACAAAGCGGACGAGAACACCCTCAATCGCATCCTCTGGCACGCCGCCCGCGGTCGGGACGACACGTATCCGTCTTGGGCAGTCCTGGAGGAAGAGGACGAGGAAGATAAGAACGCTGAAAAGTAGAATCACCTCCCAGGTGCATGGCCCCTCAGATATCGGGGTAAGACTTGAGGTTCTTCGGCCGGAATATACGAGTCAAGTGAGCATCTGGCAGTGGTCGCCGGTAACTATTTCCCTTTCCGCGACTCTGTGTTCATCGCGAAAGCCGTCGAACTTTCACCGCTTGTCGGCTGTAAATGGCGCGACTTTCTTCCGGTTTGAAATCACGAATTCTATTGCACACAATTCCGCAATGCTCCCCCGCAGGGGGTGACTTTTTCGCCCCCTTTGTTGATTTTGCGTGTCGGTGTGGTTAGTTTTGACGCTGGAAAACCATGGCTGCGGCAAGTGGCCGCGGCACGCAGTCCCTGTCCCCAGGCAGGTTCCATCTCCGGAGATGTCACCAGTGTTTAATAAATTTCGAATCAAACGTTCGCGAAGTATTTCCAAGCTCGAAAAACGTCGCAGGCTCTTTCGCCCGCTCGCGATCGAGAGCCTCGAAGAGCGGCGAGTTTTGGCCGCTGCGTTGCTAACCGACAAACTGGACTATGCGCCCGGAGAAACGGCCTTCATCAGCGGCAGTGGTTTTGTGCCCGGAGAGACGGTGACGTTTCAGGTATTGCACACTGACGACACACCAAACACGGGGGAAGGGCACACACCTTGGACGGTTATCGATGGCGGCGAGGGGGACCTCGATGGCGTTGTGGATGGCAATCTAAAAACTACTTGGTACGTCAGCCCGGATGACTCGCTGGGATCGTCCTTCCTGGTAACCGCTCTGGGCAACCTGGGAAGCGAGGCTAGCACGACTTTCACGGACGATATTATCAACGGCAGTTTTGAAAGTGGACTGAGTGGTTGGTCCGTCAACGGTTCGCCCTACGTTACAACCACGACCTTTCACGCCAATGCGTCGAGCGGGGGGCCAAACTACTCCGCGGTGAGTGGTAGTAGTTTTGCAAGGCTGTCCTCCGGCAACGGGGTCAACACGTACGCGACGCTGACCCAGACGTTTACCGTTAATAGTGGCGATCTGGGTCGGAAGATCAGCGGGTATGCCTTCTTCGATACAGGCGACTATGTGCCCTATAACGATGACGGCTATGTGAGACTTTCTGGTCCCGTCAACACCACGCTGTTCGCCGCCAGTGTTGCCTCCGTGGGGAACTACGGCCAGACGCCGTGGACCTACTGGGAATACACATTTACAACCGCTGGTACTTATTCCGTGCAGGCTGGCGTGCGTAACGTCCAGGACAATTCGGTTAACAGTTACCTCGGCCTCGACCTCGTTACGTTTATCTCAGCGCCTCTCAATTCCCCACCTGTTGCCAACAACGACACAGCGACGACGAACGAAGACACGGCCGTCACCGTCAACGTGCTGGCGAACGACACAGATCCCAACGGGGATGCACTCACCGTGACAGGTGTCAGCCAAGGAAGCAATGGCAGCGTCACGTTCAACTCCAGTTCGGTTACCTATACACCCGCCGCGAATTTTTTCGGGTCGGATAGTTTCACCTACAGCATCAGTGACGGCAAGGGTGGCACCGCTTCGGGTACGGTTTCCATCACCGTCAACTCGGTCAACGACCCTCCCAGCTTCGATGCAATCAGCAATCGGACGGTGACCGAAGACGCGGCCCTGCAGTCGATCACCATCACCGGCGTATCGCCTGGCCCCGCGAATGAGAGCGGGCAGGCTGTCACGCTGACCGCGACCTCCAGCAATCCCGCGCTAATTCCCAACCCGACGATCACCGGCAGTGGTGCCAGCCGGACCTTGACCTACCAGCCTGTGGCCAACGCGAACGGTACGGCGACCATCACGGTCACGGCAAATGACGGACAATCCGTCAACAACACCTTCAGTCGCACTTTCACGATTTCCGTTTACGAGGTTAACGACGCTCCAGTCGCCAACCCCGACACGGTGACCACGGACGAGGACACGGCCGTCACCGTCAATGTGCTGGCCAATGATTTGCCTGGCCCCGCCAATGAGATCGGTCAGACGTTGACGGTCATCGATGCCTCCGCCACGCACGGCAATGTGGTCATCAACGGGAACGGCACCCTCACATTTACACCCGATAAGGAGTTCAACGGCAGTGCCAGTATCATCTACGTGATTCGCGATAACGGAACCACCAATGGCGTCGCCGATCCCAAAACGGCAATTGGCACCGTGAGCGTACAGGTGACTCCCGTTAATGACGCACCGATCGCCCAGAACGATTATCTGAACACCGACGAAGACGCGCCGGTCACGGCGGATCTTAGGGCGAACGACTCTCCCGGTCCCGCTGACGAATCGGGGCAGACCCTCACCATTGTGGCCCTGAATGGTATTGCCGCGGTCGTCGGGATTCCCATCGCGACAGCCCACGGCTCGGTGACGCTCAACGCCGATGGCACTGTCACCTATGCTCCGGAATTGAATTACAACGGCAGCGACGGTTTTTCCTACACCGTTCAGGACAATGGCGAGCCTCCGCTGCAAGGGTCGGCTTCCGGTTTTGTCGCCATCAATCCCGTCAACGACAAACCGATAGCAGATGCCAAGTTCGCAACTGTGGCAGAAGATGGCTCCGTCGAGGTAACTCTGTCAGGAAGCGACGTCGAAACTGCGCCCGGAGATCTGATTTTCGTCATCAGCCAGGCCCCCGAACACGGCAGCCTGTCCGGTTCTGGCAAGAACCTCATTTACACTCCCTTCGCCAACTATTACGGACCGGATAGCTTCCAATACACGATCACGGACACAGGCGACCCGGCCGGGTCCGGCAACGGCGTATTGACGAGCCTCCCAGCCATCGTTTCGTTGTTGGTTACCGAGGTGAACGACGCACCTTTGGCAAATGGCGATCTGGCGGCCACCGCCGAAGACGCACCAGTCACGATTGCAGTGTTAGACAACGACTTGCCTGGCCCAGCGAACGAAGGCTCCCAAGTCTTGACCGTGATCGCCGCCTCCGCACTTCACGGCACGGTGACGATCAACGCCGATGGCACTTTGACCTATTCCCCGCCAGCGGACTACTTCGGTGCCGATACGATCACCTACACGATTCAAGACAACGGCACTACCAACGGTGCAGCCGATCCCAAGACGGCGACCGCGACGGTTTCGATCGATGTCACGCCAGTCAACGATGCGCCGAGTTTCCTCAAGGGTGCCAGCCAGACGGTGCTGCCAAATGCCGGTGCGCAAACGATTGTCGGTTGGGCGAGCGGCCTCAGCGCTGGTCCCGCGAACGAATCAGATCAGACGTTGAACTTCATCGTTACGAACGACAACAACACACTCTTTGCTGTTCAGCCAACGATAGCCCCTAATGGCACGTTGACCTTTACACCCCAAGGGGACTTTTTTGGCACCGCCACGATCAGTGTTCAATTACACGACGATGGCGGAACGGCCAACGGTGGAGTGGACACGAGCGCCATTCAGACATTCTCAATCACCGTTACGCCTGTTCTAATCGTTGGCGGAAATCTGTTGGTTGTCGGTAGGGTGACCCAAGGCGACGACATCGCTATCGAGCCAGGTGAGAGTGGCAACCTTCAGGTAACCGTGAACGGACAGGCCTACTCCGTCGACTCCTCCATAATCACCGGCACGATTCAGCTTTACGGTCTCGGGGGGGATGACCGAATCTCGGTCGTGGGGAATATTTCTGCAGCTGTTGAGGGTGGCAGCGGTAACGACACCATCGCCTCTTCGCAAGACACGGACTTCGTCCTCACTGACAATTCACTCATTGCGAGCAGTGGCACGCAACTTTCGCTCACGAGCATCGAATCCGCCAGCCTGATCGGTGGCAGCAGCGCCAACATTTTTACGGTGAGTTACTGGACTGGGTCTGCATCGATCAGTGCTGACAATGGCCAGGCCAGCCTGATTGTGAACGGTGCTGCCGAGGCGGATGACTTTACCATGACCAGTTCCCTGATCATCGGCGCTAGCGGGACGATCCATTACAGCGGCATCGAAAACGTGACTCTCGATGCCGATGGTGGTGCCGACAACTTTGTCGGCAACTTCCTGACTTTCACCGGTTCGCTCATCCTCCGAAGTTTTGAAACGGCTAGCTTTGTCACCACGAACTTCGTCGGTTCTCTCAACGTTCAGTCACCCGGAATCCTCGGCCTCTTTACGGTCTCCGGCACGGTTGACGCCACCAGCACTATCGTCGCGGCGGATGTCTCCAATGCTACCATCGGCACCCTAGCGGGCTCGATGACCGTTGGCAGCCTCCACAATGCAATCTTCGGTTCTATCTCCGGGACACTAAATGTAACTAGTCCGAACACGGGCGAGAACATCAACATCGGGGACATGTCTGGGACGCTGAACGCGGTCCACTTGGTGAACCTGACGGTCACCGATCTCTCGGGGACGGCCACCATCGGTGAACTCAACGGGGCCACCATCACCACCATTACCAACAGCGGGACGCTGATCGTGTCGGCACCCAATACGGGCGAGAACATCACCATCGGGACCATGGCCGGCAACCTGAATGGGGTCCACCTGGTCAATCTCACGGTCACCAACCTGTCCGGCACCGCCACCATCGGCGAGCTCAACGGCGCCACGATCAATACCCTCAGCAGCACCGGGACTTTGACCATCACCGCCGCCAACACGGGCGAAGACATTAACATCGGCACCATGGCCGGCAACTTGAATGGCGTGCACCTCGTCAACCTCACCGTCACGAACCTCTCCGGCACCGCCACGATCGGCGAGCTCAACGGCGCCACGATCAATACCCTCAGCA
>CAYUJE010000190.1:0-12798 GCA_964444865.1 uncultured Pirellulaceae bacterium
AAAGCCTGCGGGGCCTGATGACGTTTTCTATCCGGGACTTGGCCCTGGTGACGGTGATCGTGGCCGTATGCGTGGCATGGTGGGTGGATAGACAGAGGCAGGCAGCGAGTGAACAGAAACTCCGAGAAACAATCCGGGGGCTTGAAACGGCTATCAAACAGGGGGAAAAACGCGAGCAAGCCGCCCTTGCTAGAGAAGCGAAGATGTCCGATGACCTTTGGCAAAGGAAACACAACCCGCTCCCAATGGAAAGGCGGCGATTGTTCCCGGCAGAGTTGCCTTGACCCTGCCCAACACTTCGCACCGGCCCCAAAGTCGCCTGAGAATTAGGTGTTCTCGCCAAACTGTGCCACCAATGGAAACTCGACTTGCTTGCTCTTCGTCGCGAGGAATCCCTATACTTACGGAATGAATTCCTCGGGCCAGCATCGCGTCGGTCGAGACTTGCAGCGTGTCGGCTGTTTGCTAGGGATTGTCGCTTTGACCTGTGTGCTACCGGTGACGTTGGTGCGGGCGGACACCTTTCGGCTGGCGACTGGCGGAGAGGTGCAGGGGGACTGGCTCAACAAAGAGGAGACACCGCTGGTGCGGTATGTCATCCGCCAACCCTCCGGCATGATTTTGAAATTGACGCAGGAGCAAGTCCGCGAACATCGGCGCGAACAGCCGGCGGAAATGGAGTATGAAGAACGGGCAACGCGGACCCCCGATACCGTCGAGGGACAGTGGAAACTCGCCGATTGGTGCCGCGACCATCATCTCATGCGTCAGCGGACGAGCCATTTGGAACGCGTGATCGAACTGGAACCGAATCATCAGGCCGCGCGTGCGCTGCTGGGATTTGCGTTCGTCGATGGCCGCTGGACGACTAAGCAAGATCTGCATCACGCGGAAGGCTATGAGTTCTACAAGGGACGCTGGCGGACGTCACAAGAAATTGAATTGATGGAGTCGCGCTCCAAACGCGACTTGGCGGAAAAGGCCTGGCTTGCAAAACTTGTTCGCCTCCGCGGCCATCTGGGGAGCGATCAAGGAGCCGCTGAGACCATCCGTGCTACTAAAGATGTCAATGCTATTCCCGCAATTGCCACAATGCTTGCTCGCGAGCGGGTGCGGGAAGTAAAAATGCTCTTCATCGACGTGCTGGAGAACATACACACTGCGGATGCCGTGCAGGTGATGGTCAAGGTCTCTCTCTCCGATCCTGATGAAGAGGTTTATCACTATTGCATTGATAAGATTGTGCGGCTCAAGGTGCCCCATGTGGCGGACGCTTTTATCGGGGCACTGAAGGACTCCAACAATCCGGTGGTGAATCGGGCGGCCATGGCATTGGCTCGAATTGACGACCCGGCAGCCATTTCGCCCCTCATCGAAGCCTTGGTGACCGTTCATCAGCGAACCCTTTCCAGCCGTATTAGTCCTGATGCCACGGCGGCCTCGTTCAGTGCGGACGGGGGGACCTCTTTCGGGCAGAACGCCGGACCGCGAGTGATCGTTTCCCGGGTGCAAAACCAGGAGGTTCTGGCCGCCTTGACGAAGTTAACGCAAGCCACCTTTGGCTTTGACCAGCGTGCCTGGCGGCTGTGGTATGACCAGGAAAAGCGGGCGCAAGCCGCCAAGGAACAGGGGCGGTTAAGCCCGCCCTAGCCGCCCAATCGGCGGCAAGGAGGGAGTTTGCATTCCGTTGCAATTCTTGCTATCGTGCATTAACTTAATACTTGGGGTTGGGGAGCGTTTCTTATATTGACGTTCGCCCCGCTATTTTCCGGAGTGGTTGATATGGCCGTCCATCGTCGAATTGAAGTGATGAACCTCAGTGGCAGCGCTGGGGATGTTGCCCTGGTTCGGTTCCTTGATCGCAAGATCATTGATGCGGCGAACATTCAGGAACTGGGCGAAGAGTTGTTTGGCTTGGTAGAAAAGGAGAAGAAGCAGAATCTCATTCTGAACTTCAACAGCGTGGAATTCCTCTCCAGCGCCGCTCTCAATAAGCTCATCATGCTCGACAAGAAGGTCAAAGCCGCCAAGGGGAAAATGCGGCTGTGCAACTTGCGGCCGGAAATCTACGAAGTCTTCGTCATTACCCGCTTGAACCAGCTTTTCGACATCAAGCCGAACGAAAATGACGCCTTAGCCGGGATGTAGAAAGGTCTGTCCTGCGAGCCCTTGACGTTCGGTTATAACGTCTCTGCGGTCCTTGCCGACGGAACCAAGCACCTGACTATCTCTGTGCGACGTCAAATATACGCCCCGTAATTGGGTTGCGGTCTATAGTTTGCTAGGGCGAGTTCCCTTTCGGCCGCAGGTACATTGCTCGCGGCGGGCCGCCATCTTCCGTCTTGGTCCAAGGATTTTTGTGACATCGCAGCGTTGTTGGACCTGGCAGTTAGAGCAGTGCATCCCCAGCCGCACGACAGCCGCTGAGCAGATCATTGATGCCCTGCTTACTCAACTGGAAGCAGACCAATGGAATTCCCAGGAGGTCTTCGGCGTGCACCTGGCCGTCGAGGAAGCCCTCGTCAACGCCATCAAGCACGGCAATAAAGAAGACCCCTCCAAATCCGTACGCGTTCTCGTGCAAACCCGTCCCGGAACTGTTCGGGTAGTCATCGTGGACGAAGGTGTCGGCTTCAATCCGGAGAAAGTTCCGGATCCTACCAGCCCAGAACTCCTCGGCAAACCGCACGGGCGCGGCCTGATGCTCATCCACAATTTCATGACCTATGTGGAATACAAAGGGTGCGGGAACGAACTGGTGATGGAAAAGACTCGCGCCTAGTTTTTCCAGGCAAGGATTGCCTAGGACAGCCCACTCACTTCCCACCCCTTGCGGTACGCACGTCGGATGAACTGATTGGCGTCCGGCACATTCGTGAACCGCAGGTTGGCCGCGTCCCACTCCAGCGTCTCATTAGGGAATCGGGAAGCGACTCCTCCCAGCAACACCGATTCTGTCAGTGGGCCGGAATAATCAAAGCTGGCGCTCGTCTGGCCATTCCCTTGGATCGCATCCACGAACTGATGCCAGTGGTTGTGGATGACCAGCGACGGCCGAGGATGGTTCTTAAATTTCTCCTCCGGTAGCAGGATCGGCTGGGCCACATGCGGCAGCAACATGATTCCCCCTTCGCCGATGAATATGGAACCTTGGTCCGGCATTCCTTGTTTGCCGAGCAGAACCTGGATCTCCTTGGGAGGCCGCTGATCGCCGTCATACCAAGTCACGGAGACGGTCTTTCCAGCCGTAAACTTCGTTCCAGGAAAGACATAATGCACGATCGCGTCGTTGGCCCAATTATGCGGGCTGGGCTTGGGACCTTCGCTGCGCACGCTGAGAGGTGCGGTCAGAGCAAGTGCCCCGAAAACGGGGTCGTAGATGTGGCAGCCCATGTCGCCGAAAGTGCCGGTGCCAAAGTCAATCCGCTTGCGCCAATTGCCGGGATGATAGTACCCCTCACCGATAAACGGCCGCTCCGCGGCAATGCCCAGCCACAGGTCCCAATTCAGTGATGGCGGGGGCGCATCCATCCGAGTGGGAAGCGGCGAAGGGTCTCCCCACTTCTTGCTGCTCCAGGTATGAACCTCTTTCACCTTGCCGATGGCCCCTTCTTGAATGAGATGTACTGCATTGCGATATTCGGACGCGGAGTGAACCTGAATCCCCATTTGTGTCACCAGTTTCTTCTCTCTCGCATACTCCGTCAGTTTGCGAGTTTCATACACGTCGTGTGTCAGCGGCTTTTGGCCATAAACGGCCAGGCCGAGTTGCAGCGCGCTCATGCCGATGGGGGCGTGCATGTGGTCGGGGGTGGAGACGTTGACGGAATCGAGATTCTTCTGCTCTTTGTCGAGAAGCTCTCGCCAATCCTGATAGACGCGGATCTCGGGAAAGTCCTTCTTCAGGGCCTCGCCGCGCGACGTATCCACGTCCGCCACGCAAACCAGGGTTACCCCCTTGTGGCTGGAAATGGCTCGCAGATCAGCCCCCGCCATTCCGGCCGCGCCAAAGCTGGCATGCCGAACTTTCTCGCTCGGCGGGGCGGCCCGCAGATTGCGGATGAAGGCCGGTGCGGCGAATCCGACGGCAGCGAGTTGTTGAAGGAACTGGCGACGATTGGGGCGTGGCATGGGTGTTTCCTAAAGGAGAGAGGATTTTGCTTGCCATTGTAAGCGACAAACGATGCGCGCCGCCACACTTGCATCCAAGTCGTTATATTATCTAGACATGCTCTCCAACGTCTCCATCGCCGGCAGTTGCCCCAAATGCCAGGCTCAGCGGCTCGCCTGTCGCTACAATTACTTTGACCGGGGGGATCTGCAAATCCACGCTTGGGAGCACAAGTGTTCCGAGTGTGGCTGGCGGGAGACCAAGGCATTTCGGTCCGATGACGCCGTGCCAGCGACGGAAGCCGATGCCGCTCGGTGTCCCCTCTGCGGACGGACTGGCGGCTAAACGGATCATTTTTCCGCCGGCCCTATTCGGGATTCGTTTCCGTTTCAGGCTGATTGGCCGCTTCCGCCGGTGAAGGGAGACTCATTTGCCGGAAACTGCTGGATATCGCCCGCATGCTCATCATGCAACAAATACCCATAAATGCCAGCGAACCAACGAGTGCGGAGGTTGAACCGGTGTAAAAGCCAGCGACGAAAAGACTCGTGGCACCGAGCAACGAAAGCAGGGCCACAAGTGATCTCCGCTTAGTCTCGCGTTTCTGCGCCTTTTTGGCATGAGCTTGAATCGCCGACTTTGCCGCCGTATTTGCCAGCGCTCTCATCAACGACAGTCGTTCCGGCGGTTCTGGGGCGTGCGCCCGAGGAACATATTCCTTGGGCTCGGCGGAATCCTCCAGGATTTCTGCGGACTCGTTGCTGAAAGCTACTGCCGTCGGAGTTGACTGGGGACTCTGAGACGCTTGCGTGGCGTGAGCGGCTGAGTCACTCCCACGAACTCGGCTGAGGAGCCGGCTCATATATTCTTCAATGGAATCGTCGTCCTCCGGCTTGCCCGCCGCTGGAGACTTCCAAGTGGACTGTAGGGCAGCCTGAGGCTCCGTGCTAAATCCTTTATTGCCCGTTTGCTCCTTCGCGCCGGTAAGCTCCTCCTGACGCACCATCTCGGCTGCTTGATCGAGAAAGCTCGTAGGGGTGTATCGGGGTTTCTCCGGGGCAGGCATTGGCACATCTTCTTCGGCAGCCAACTCGGGGTCCGCCGCGCTCTCTTTCCAAATGCCCGCCGCGATCAATTTGCAAGGATCCAAATCCGACTCGTCACTTGTGGACTCCACGGATGGCTCAAGCGAAACTCCGTCTTCGGAGATGACATCCGACGTCGCTTCCGGAAGCTGAATATCTTCCAGCCGGCAATCCTCGCTCGATCGCTGGGATTTCTCTCGAATGTAGGGCTGCTCGGCCCGTTCCAGATCTCCCATCAGCGTGGGGTCGTCCAGTCGCGGAATGACAAAAGGAGAGTTGGTGGAGCGAGTTTCAGTGACATTAGTCAGTTGGTGGACGCGGTCTTCCAGCGTTGACATCTGCTGGATGATCGTCGCCTGCTGTCGGGCGAAAGCGGCCTGCTCCGCCTCAAACTGGGCAATTTGCGAAGCAATCCGCTGCGAACGTTCCTCTAACAAGCTGGCCTGCTCAGTGCGGGCCGTTTCCCAGGCGGTTTCCCGTTCGCGTAGCTCCTCCTCATAGCGAGCCAGGACTTCTTCGCGTGCGGAAGCGTCCGTAAGCAGTTGCTTGAGTTGTAACTGTTCTTCCTGAAGACGGGCCTGTGCTTCCGCCAATTCTTTCCGCTGCATCTCTAGTTGCGTACGCAGATTCTCAAAGTTCTGTTGCTCGACTGCGGCCACTTCCGCGGAGTGATTTGTCGCCGCCAATGTGCTGTTTTCCGATTCCAATTGGGCGCATCGCTGCTTCATCGGACCGAGCTCGCTGGCCGACTCTTCAGCCTGCAATTGCCACTTGTGAGCCTCCGACTGCCACCGCTCTACCTGCAATTCATATTGGTGAATCGCCTCTTCCTTCGCAACTTGCTGAGCCTTTTCCTGGTCGATCGCTTGCTCCAACCTGCTCTGCAAGTTGGCGAGTTGTTCTTCCAATTCCTCACGACCGTGAGCAGCTTCCCGAGCCCTGGCGATTTGAGTTTCAAACTCGCTCCGTTGGGCCTCCAGACTGCTGTACTGCGATTGAAGGGTATTCCGTTCTGATTGCAGTTTTCCGTGTTCAGCTTCGAGGATCTCCAATCGCGATTGAAGTGCAGCGTGCTGAGCTTTCAATTCGCTATGCTTCGTTTCCAATTCCTTGCGCTGAGTCTCCAAGCTGCTGCAGTTAGTTTCCAATGCGTTCTGGCGAGACTCCCCTTCACTGCGCATTGTCTCCAAATCGCTCAATTGGGACTCAAGCCTTCTCTTATCGGCCAACCAGGATTCTTTCTCCGTCTGGTGGGTGGTCGCTGCAGTAGCCAGATTCTCTTCCAAATGCTTGACGATTTGATCGGTCGTGTCGAGGTGCACGGTTCGTTGTTGCAATTCGGCCAGTGCATTGTCATGCTGCGCCAACAAATGCTCCCGTTCGAGGAGTTGTGTGGTCAGATCGGACAGTTGCTCTTCAAGCTGCATGCGATAGGAAGTCCGCTGCTCTTCTTCCTGGCTCCTTTGCACCTGCAATTGACGAAGCTCGCGGCGAGCTTCGTCCAGGGCAAAGGTCAACGTTTCCGCACATTCTCCCCCTCGCTGGTGCGAAGCAGCCAGTTCGGCCTCGCGCTGCTGCAATTGTTCGGTGAGCAGTGATATGGACACTTCCAACCGCCCCCTTACGGCGGTGAATTCTTCTTGTGCCCGCTGCTGTTCCGCCAATTGTTCGCGGGCCCGCTCCTGAGACTCTTGCCGAGCTTCACCGAGTTGAGTTTCAAGCTGGCGAATCCGTTCAGAAACGTTTTCGTGAGACTGCTCACCTTCCAGAATTTCGCCCCGCTGGGAAACGAGTACCGACTGAATTTGTGAAAGCGAGTCTTGCAGCGTTTGCTGGGTCGTTAGCAACTCTTCTCGCTCCTGCTGACGCAGGGCTTGCTCGCCCCGAAGGTCCTCCCGAAGCCGCTCGGTTAACTGCTGCTGATCTTGAGCCTGCCGCTCCGCCGCAGCCTGTTCCTGCGCCAGCCGGGAAGCCAGCTCGTCGGCATTCTGCTTGGCCAGACACAACTCTTCGAGGATCTGTTGTTCCCTCGCCTGGCTTTCCGTTCGCTCTTCCCGTTGTTGGCAGAGGAATCGCTCCAACCCTTGCGAATACTGCTGGCGAAGCTGCTCAATCGCCTCTTGGCTTTCTTGAATGGCCTGATCTCGAAGCTGCAGAGTGCTGTTTACTTGTTCCTGCGCCGCCCGGAGTTGTTGAGCCATCAGGCCAAGCTCTTGTGCCAGTTGCTGCTGGGCCGCTTGCTCCTGGTCTCGTGCTCGGCTGACCTCTTCCGAGATCCGCTGTTCGACTTTGGCTGCCTGTTCAAATTGGCTGGATGTAACCTCCAAGATGGTTTCAGCCGAAGTGGCGGAACGGACGGATTGAGGGCAAGAGACCACCTCGAGTTCAATCGGGCCCATCCTCAAGACGTCGCCGGGATTCAGCGTGGCATCGTCGAAGGGACCACCATTCAGGTACGTCTGGGGTGAATTTCGGCGGACAATGGTTCCGTTCATACCCGACAGAATCAAGCAATGCAGGGGGGCAATCCCTTCTCCATTCAGCCGCAACGTGCAGCCCCGGGCCGAACCGATCGAGCACTTGGCGGCCGCGATGCGCAACATACGGCCGTGGTGTTCCCCGCCCTGAACCCGAAATTTCAGTTCACTGGCGGGCGTTCCCAAAAGGCGGGAAGGAGCGACAGAATTTGGGTTGTGCATGGCGAGCATAGCGGTCTCAAGCGGTAAATCTTTATTGCTGGGGAGAAACGACCCTGGGGACATTTAGCTTGCAGACTCGTCTGCGTCAAAACGCAACGCCGGAATAACCGGCCACCTCCTTGTACCCGGCACATTCTGCCGATGTCGGCCAGATTCGCTGCATCTAGAGGCATGATTTGCCGATTATCGGTAGGCGGCAAACGTTAACGACTTTGCCGATTGCGGCCTACCCTGCCGCCTTCGGGTGAATTTGTAACGTTTTTCGCACGAGAACCGGCGGAAACTCCGAGCACAGAAGGACTCTGTTTGCACGGTGTTGACGGCGGCATCTCGTTGTGTGGATTGACCTTGCGCACCGTCGTCAGTCGGACACGCAGGGAAATTGGCGAATGCATCCTTCTCCCAAAATGGGCGCGCCTGAAATTTCAGGCGGGGCAAAAGCGCGAACATTCGCCGGCATGACCTATCCTTGTCGCTAGCGGCGGGACATTCTGTCCCACCATGGCGCAAGAAACGGCCGGGGAACCAGTCGAGCGGAGGCGGCAACAGCCGGATTGTTATGAAGAAGCGACCAGTAAAAACTCCTGAAAAAGGCAAACAGATGGCACGCAAAGAGGCTGTCACGAATCTCCGGCAAATCCTCATTCGGCGGCGGGATGCGCTGCGTCAGGCTCTGGCGGGCGACCTCAGCTCCCTCCAGGAGCTCCGTCAACAAACTTCCGGCGACATGCTGGACGCTGCGATGGACACGGCGCAAGACGAAATCAACTCGCAACTGGCCGAAGTGGAAAGCCGAGAACTCTCGCACATTGAAATCGCCCTGGAGCGGATGCGTGATGGAAACTACGGCTTATGTGAAGGCTGTAACGAAGGAATTCCCATGGCCCGCTTGCAAGCCTTGCCTTACGCCACGATGTGCATCCAGTGCCAGCGCGAGGCCGAAAAGTCAGGCAACTCCCTGGGCAGCGGTGCCAATTGGCAGCGGATTCTCGACTTGGGAATGGCCGATAGCGAAGTGAGCGCGGGCGATCTGGAAATCGACGCTTAAAGTAATCTCCTCAGGGAGTGGGTAGAGGTGTCGGTACACGAAGTGTGCCGGCTGCCAGCTGGGTTGGCTGGAGGCCTTCCTCGCATTCGCCTTCATGGTCCACGGAAGGACGTTCTCGATGAAATTCGATTGGGCGATCTCCTGTTCGCTGGCTGCCTGCATTTGCGGCGGCCCGTTGTTTTCCAACTCTCTTGCTGACGAAGCTCCGGTGACAACGGTGGCTCTCGCCCGCGAACAGCAATACGCGGATCTGGCGGCAGAAGTCGCCTTGCTAGAAAGGCAAGGGAACCTGCTTAAGAAGGTTGTCAAACTGACCATTCCCACCGTCGTACATATCGAAGCCCAGCACACCGATGCGGATGGCAAGCTGCAGCACAAGCCGGTTGAAGACGCCGGCTCGGGAGTGATCATCCGTTGGACGGGTAAATTCTATGTGCTCACGAATCGGCATGTCATAAAAAGGTCATCCGTAGAGCACATCCGCATCAAACTCTCCGATGGCCGACACATCCATCCCACTCGAATCTGGGAAGACAAAGAGACCGACATCGCCCTGCTGGCGGTTGACGCCAAAGGACTCGTTCCGGCCCGACTCGGCGACAGCAGCAAACTGGAAATGGGGGATTATGTCGTCGCTCTGGGCAGCCCTTTCGGACTTTCCCACTCGGTCAGCTACGGCATTATCAGCGCCAAGGGACGGCGCGACTTGCAGCTTGGCGACGACTCGGTTCGCTACCAGGATTTTCTGCAGACCGATGCCGCCATCAATCCGGGAAACAGCGGCGGGCCGCTGGTGAATCTGCGGGGCGAAGTGGTTGGTATCAACACCGCCATTGCCAGTAACACCGGCGTACACGAGGGAATTGGTTTCTCCATCCCCATGAACATGGCAATGGTCGTCGCCCGCCAACTCATTGAGCATGGCAGCGTCGTGCGGGCCTATCTGGGCGTGCGGCTGGATTCGAAGTTCAAAGCCGAGGAAGCCACTTCCAGCAAGCTGACTCGCGTGGAAGGAGCCCGCGTAACCGCGATTACCCCCAAATCACCGGCCGAATCCGCCAAGATTCAGGTGGGCGACATTATCCTCGAATTCGATGGTATTCGCATCGAAGATGATAGCCATCTCATTAACCTGGTCAGCCTGACGCCCGTTGAAAAGGAAGTTGATCTGGAACTTCTGCGTGATGGCGAGCGACAGAGTTTGCGGGTGAAGGTTGGCAATCGTAGCGAAATTGAACCTTAGCGTTTCCCCCTCCCAGCTTCGCTAGCACACATCTTCGGCGTGAAACTACGTCATTTGAGCCGATTATGGAGCGGCACCGTTTTGTGGTCGAATCTGCCCCCTTTTCTCGCCGATGGTAAGTGAAGTTCCCGCCTGTGGTGCGCTGCTGCAGCGGATGCTAGCACGTGGTTCGAGGGGAGGTTCTTCATGCGGCGATTCTACTTCGGGCGATCTTGGCATTTGGCGGCTGGAGCCGCCGGGCTGAGCATCGTCGGGGCGATGGCCTCGCAGATGCTCGGAGTCGAAGTAAACCCCGCCAAGAAGTCGGCCCAGAGTACGACGAAGAAGAGCGATGATGCCCGGGTCGCAGAGCGAATCGGCCTCGACCCTTCCATTCAGGAAACTCCTTCGCTGCCTGCTGAAAGCAAGAGGCCAGCTCGCGCACGTATTACCGACGCCGATCCCGCGGAAGCCGAAGAAACTCCAACTGAAGGCCAACCCGAAACCCGGCTGAAAGTAATTCCTGAGCCGGAGAAGGCCGCGGAATTGACGAGCAAAGCCTGGCCGGTTCCCAAATCCTTGTTAGCAGACCTCGATGCGCTGGCGGAGAGCGATCCCGTCGCCGCGGAATGGGTGAACAAGGCCAAGGCCGAAATATCGACGATTCTCGAACTGCCAACGCTTGCCGACCCAGCGGCGATCAAGCATTTCGACCTGCTTGGCCAGCTCGCCATCGAAGCCAAGTCGCTCGCCCGCAAATCCGACGACGACGAAGCCCGCTCACGAATTCTCCGCGCCGGCTTTGCCATTGTTCGCCGCATCGCCATTTGGGAACCGCTGCACGCAGTGGCCCTCCAGGAAGCTTCCCCCAAACGCAAAGGCGAGAATCCGCTCCCCTCCAGCCAGAAGATTCTGGCAGACCTGCGGCAGGCGCAAGCGGAGTTGGCGCGCACTCGCGATGCCTCCGCCTGGCAAAAATACCTGCTTCTCCATCAGCTTCAGGAACTTTGTTCCACGGGTGCGGAAGTCAGCCCTGCGGAGCGCAAGCTGGCCCGCGATATCCTTTACCGCTATCACTCCACCCAGCTCTCCTCCGAACAGGCGGCTTTGCTGGAACAGCCCGCCTTGCGAAATTTTGCCGCGCAGTTGGAAGCTTGGGCTGCCGAGCCGGTGGATCTGCTGGCCTTGGCAACGTCCCTTGAAAACTATGAAACGGATAACGGGAATGCCCACGCGATTGCCTTGGCCGAAATGTACGATTTGCTCCGCTGGTCGTCGGAAGCGGAAACTTCCGACCTGGCCAATGCGATCAATTCTTATTATCGCAATGCCAACGTCCGGGTTGCCATCTCCGCCGAACTGGTGAATCGCCTGCTGCCCAAGGAAATGCGGACGGCTGAGCCGGTGCAAGACACGATTCAAGGGGCGAGCGTCCAAGGCCAGAGTGAAACCAGCACACGTCTCCGCTTGGTGCTCCTTCCCGACCGCTTCCGTTGGCGACTGGGACTGGAAGCCAAGGGGGAAGTCGCGTCTTCCACCGCGTCCACTTCCGGCCCAGCGACCTTCTATCAGGACGGAGCCGCTTCGTACCGGGCACGCAAGCTCCTCACCGTTGACCGCAAAAGTATCCAATTGCACGATGCCGAGGCGGAAGCCGCGGCCCGTACCCGGCTCAACGACTTTGAAACCGACTATGACGGCATTCCGCTGTTTAATGCTTTGGCTCGGATGATTGCCCGCAATCAGTACGACCAGAAAACACCAGCCGCCACGCTGGAGGTGGAAAACAAGATCGTCAACCGCGCCGCGGGAACGCTCGACCAGCAAGTGGCCGAACGGATCGAAAAGGCCAAGGAGGAAATCGAAAACAAGCTCATGGCCCAATTGAAGAAATTGCGGCTCGACCCGACAGCCGTCGATTTGGAAACAACCCAGGATCGCCTGATTGCCCGTTACCGACTCGCCGGGCGCGAACAACTCTCCGCCCACACGCCGCGACCGCAGGCACCGGGAGATAGCTTGCTCTCTGTGCAGATTCACGAAACGGCTTTCAACAACGCTCTGGAACACTTGAATCTGACCGGCCGGAAAATTGAACTTCGTGAACTGTTCCAGGAGATGACAACCCGCTTCGGCGACCAGAAAATTCCCGTTCCCGACGACCTGCCGGAAGGAGTGTTTGTCACCTTTGCCGATCACGACTCCGTCCGGATCGATTGCCAGGATGGTCGCCTCCGGATTCGCATTCACCTCAAAGAACTGGCCATCACCAACAATCACAAGACGTTCAAAAACCTGATTGTCACCGGCTACTACAAGCCGCACCCCGATCAGCTCGACGCCAACTTGGAACGGGACGGCATCATCGAACTCGGCGGCAATCGCCTCGGTGCCGGCGAACGGATCATGCTGGCCGGCATCTTTGAAAAAGTCCTCTCCCGCAATCGCAAGCTCAACCTCGTCAACGAGCGGATTTCTAAATCCCCCGAACTCAAGGACCAGCAGGTCACCCAGTTCGTCATCCACGACGGCTGGATCGGCATCGCCCTCGGCCCTAAGCTCCCCAGCAGAACCGCCCTGCAGACCAAAATCCCCGAGCGGCAAAAGAAGTAGCCCGACGCACTGCTTTCACT
>CAYUJE010000191.1:0-12790 GCA_964444865.1 uncultured Pirellulaceae bacterium
TAATGGTGTCTCGGATTTCGAGATGAGAAGTAACCCAACAGCCTTCAAAAGCCTGCACTCCGATCGGACGCCCCTCTTTGCCTCGTGCTGATGCTTTTTTCGGAATGGGCGTGATTTTCAACTGCAAACCATCGTGCTCCAAATCGAGCGAGGGTATCTTGCCTTCGTCTGGGATAGGTCCAAGCTTTACGAGGGATTCATAATCCAACGAATCAACCCAGCGCTGAATCGACTCTCGCCACCGCTTTCCGGATACGGGCGATGCGGGAGTTCCATCAATATCAAGGCTAAGAAAGAAGTCAGGGCATGAAATCTTGTTTATTGCCTCGTAAACGGCGTTTAGACGGGCATTTGAACTCCGTTTTTTGCTCGATTCCTCAGTTGCAACTGTGCATTCGAAGACTGTCTCATCGCCGTTGCCAGTTGTAGCCAAAAAATCGGGCCTCTTTGTCGTCCCAGGTATCTCAGGGTGGAAGACGACGGCGTGGGAAGTACTCATTAACAACTCGTGCATATAGAGTTCAAGCACGGCGGAATGAAATAGCAGGTCATCGCCAGACGTTAGACGCTGAACGAACTCTCCGACTTCCGCAGATGGCAAGCGATTTGCCCAAGACTCCAACATCTCACGAACCTTTTGAAAAGCGGGCCGAGCAGTCCGGTCGAGATGCGCGTACGCGGATTCACTGTATTCCCGCACCTCGGAATTTGTTCGAGAAGTGTTTGAGAAGAGCATGGATTTTACCCTCAACATCGCGTCCTGTTGACGATTCCTTGGATTCTATCGGACAAAGGGCCATAGGTAATGGTTCGCAGGCGCGTCCCCGGACGACGAGCAGTTTTTTCCACAATCAGATTCCATTGACGCCCGTTTATGGGTAGTATGGAACGCTGTCCGCAAATTGACTTGAGCAGGAGCTACTGCGATGGAACAAAAGTACGACGTGATGCCCAAGGCGGAGATTCGCCTGGAGGGGCGGAAGGTGATTCGGGGCGATGTCACCGGCGACTGGGGGCTTCGTTTGCAGTTTGAGGTGAAGCACAACGGCAAGGTGATCGCCACGCCGGCGGCTCGGGCGGAGGTCAGCTACGAGCATCCGACCGCGGAGCCGGGGATGTATGAAATTGTGCTGCAATCTTGGAAGTACGTGAACTACGCCAAGCAGCCGGATGGGGAGTTTGTGAACAGCAAGTTTGTGGAGATTTCGAACAAGGTGACGTACACGATTTAAGAGGGAAACCCGGTAGGAACCACGGATGTCACGGAAGACACGGATGAAAGCCAGTCTTATCCGTGGTTTCCGTGACATCCGTGGTTGGTCATCGAAAATACAGGAAGTACCCATGCTCAACATCGGCAATGAAAAAGTTCCCCTCTGCCACGGCGTCAGTCGCCGCAGCTTTTTGCAGGCGGGGTCGGCGGGATTGGCCGGGATGACGCTGCCGGCGCTCTTGAATCTGCAGGCTCAAGGAGCGGTGGCGGAGAGCCAAGCCAAGATCAAGAACTGCATTACGATTTTTCTGGTAGGCTCCCCCGGGCATCTGGATACCTGGGACATGAAGCCGGATGCTCCCGCGGAAGTTCGCGGCAAGTTTTCTCCCATCGCCACGAAAGTGCCGGGAGTTCAGATTTGCGAGCATTTCCCCCTGATGGCCCGGATGATGGACAAGGTTTCTCTCATCCGGAGCCTGAATTACAACACCGGCTCCACGCACGAAAACGGCCAGCGGTGGATGATGACAGGGCATGACTTCGGTGCCGACGCCGTCAAGCCGCACGCGGGGAGTGTCATTTCGCGAGTCTTCGGCCAGAAGAGCGAACTGCCGGCCAATGTGATCATGCCCGATCCGATCGGCAACACCGGGGCTGGCCCGCTGCACGGCCAACAGTCCGGTTATCTCGGCAGCGCCCATGAGCCGTTTTTCCTCAACGCCGACCCGGCTCTTCCCGACTTCAAGGTCGCCGATTTGGAAGTCCCCAAGGGTTTGTCGCAATTCCGACTCGACGCTCGCAAGAAGCTGCTCGACCAGGTGGATGAACTTCAACGGCGGACCGAAACTCGTACCACGCAGAGCCACGACAGTGCCTACCAGCGAGCCTTCCGGCTGCTGACTTCGCCCAAAGCGAAAGAGGCCCTCGACCTGACGAAGGAGCCGGACAAGCTCCGCGACCGCTATGGCCGCAACACGTTCGGCCAAAGCTGTTTGATGGCCCGCCGCTTGGTGGAGTCCGGTGTGCGGTACGCTACGGTCAATCATTTCGATACAGTCTTCAATCTTTCTTGCTGGGATATGCATGCCGACGGCGGCAGCCTCAACAACACTTATCTCGATTACGAGCGGCACCTCTGCCCGCAATTCGACTGGGCTTACTCCGCCCTGATCGAAGACCTGGAGCAGCGTGGCCTGTTGGCCGAAACAGTCGTCGCCGTCATCAGCGAATTCGGGCGCACCCCGCGGATCAATCCCCGCGGCGGCCGCGACCATTATCCGGACGCTTGGACGAACTTCCTTTGCGGCGGAAACATCCGCGGCGGCCAGGTCGTCGGAGCCACGGACAAACTCGGTGCCCGCCCCAGCGACAATCCCATCTCCCCGCCTCAGGTTCTTGCCTCGATTTACCACGGGATGGGAATTAACCTGGATACTACGATGATGCCCGGCCCCGGCGAACGCCCCGTCCGTTTGGTGGAAGCCGAGCCGATCAAACAGTTGTTTTAGCCCGCCTATGTAGTCCTCTCACTCTGTGAGCGGACGTTCTGAAAATCGGAACTCTCAATTCTCAAACAAATGGGAATTGGGAAGCAGGGAATTGTGAAACCTCACCGTTTCCAATTTCTACCGTTTTCAGTATTCAGAATTGTTTGAGATTTGAGATTTCCGATTTCATCGATGCGCCGTCACTCTCTCCATTTCGCTATTCTCTTCGCAAGCCTTTGGGTGCTATGCAGTAGCATCGTCGTTGCCGCCGAACCGACGCTTACAAGCCTCAACATCCGTGGCTTGCAACTCGGCGGCACAACGCAGTTGGTCGTCTCTGGAGACGAATTTGGGACCACACCGAAACTGCTCCTCCCTTTTGCCGCGAAACAAGAGCTGCAACCCGGTGGAACAAACAACGCGGCGACGTTTCACATCACGCCCGAGGGGGATATTCATCCGGGCTATTATCAGATTCGCGTGGTTACACCTGGCGGAGTGAGTCTGCCGCTGGTTGTGGGTGTGGACAAACTGCCGCAGGTGGTGTTTGGGCCGGAGGCCCTCCAGCTTCCCGCCGCCCTTCATGGTTCGGTCGGCGGGAGTGCGGTGAATGAGACGAAGTTAACCGGCAAAGCGGGACAGAAGATCCAAATCGAGGTCGAAGCCCAGCGCCTCGGCAGCAAGCTGCGCCCGGTGCTCCATCTGTACGACGCCAAAAAGAAGCAGCTTTCCTGGTCGTGGAATATGCCCTCGCTTTCGGGCGATACGCGGCTGGAGGCGGTGTTGCCGGAAGATGGGATTTACACGGTAGCACTCCATGATGCCGAATATGCTCCGCCTGGACCGAGTTATTTTCGTCTCAAAATCGGTGAATGGGCCTGTGTCGATCAGGTCTTTCCAGTTGCGGTGACGAAGGGGCAGCCGATTGGCTTGGAACTCCTTGGCGCGACGGCGGTTCCTCGCTTCGATCTTCCCGCAGTTGCCGCAGCCGGCATGGTGCCGCTGGCATTACCCCCCGGGCCAAATTGGAGCGGGCCTCGGCCGTATGTGTCGGTCCGTAACTCGGTCGAAGTGGTCGAGCAACCACCGGCCGCTATGCCGCAGGTGCTGCCGGCTGGATCCGTGGGGGTGAGCGGCAAGTTGCTGGTTGCGCAGGAAGAAGACCGCTATCAAATTACCGTCACACCCGGCAGCAAACTTCGTTTGGAAGTTTTCGCGGAGCGGCTTGGGTCGCCGCTCGATGCAGCGCTCGTCTTACGGAATGAAAAGGGCGATCAGCTTGCCCGGACCGAGGACGGAACGGGAACGACGGACCCCAATTTGGAATATGCGGTGCCCGACGGCGTGAGTGTGGTCGTGGTGGGCGTTGCGGATGCGGGAGGAAGCGGCGGACCGAAGGGGATTTATCATCTCACCATCGAGCCAACGGGTTCGACGGTCGTGAATCATGAGTTTCGGTTGACGACAACCATGCAGCGAGTTTCGCTCCCGACCGGCGGTCGGTTTGTGGTGCCGGTTTATGCCGAGCGGGATGGCTATCAAGGTCCCATTGATATTGTTACGGGGGCGTTGCCGGCGGGAGTTGCAGCGACGGCGATTCAGATTCCCACCGATAGCGATGGCACGCTCGTCACGCTGCAACGGGCCGATGCCGCCGCGGAAGTGCTGCTGGCTTCCTGGAAGGGAAAAGCGGCCACCGGCGAAGAACGGCCCGTTTGGATCAAGGCCCATCCACTGGAACGTCTTCAGCCGTGGCTGGCCTGGGAAATTGCCGTCGCCCCGACAACAGCGGCTGCTTCGACGTTTGCTGTTGATTTCAAGGACCTTCCCGCCGATGCGGCGCTTTTGCCAGGACAAAAGCTGGCCTTGCCAGTGAAGTTCTTTCGCCCCAACACCGACTCCGTTGTGCGGCTGACGCTCCTCACCAATCAAGCCCCACCGCTCACCAATGGCCAGCCGGATGTGAACAAGCAGTTGCGGGCGGAAGCAGCCGTGGAAGTCCCCGCCGCCAATGTGGAGAGTGCAATTTCGCTCCTCATTCCGGCAGAATTACCGCGAACCTATTACGATGCCTCGATTCAAGCGGAACTGCTTTCTTCCAATAAGCAAACAGTTCTCGCCACGTCGTTCACACCCGTCCGCCGCTTCAATGTGAAGCATCAACTGGCGGTGCAGATCGCCAATCCCAAAATCGAGGCCACTCTCGACAAGGCGGCTGTGGTGATGGTGAAACTGGATGGCAAGATTGAACGCCGCGAAGGGCTCACCGGGGATGTGATCGTGACGCTCGCCGGTTTACCGCCGGGCCTCAGTGCTCCCGCGGTCACGGTCAAAGCCGACGCCGTCGATTTTTCGATCCTGGTTGCCGTTCCGGTGAATGCGCGGCCTGGCGAAACGAAGGGGCTAACTCTCTTCGCCACCGCCGCCGACCCCAAGCAGCCGAACATTCGACTCCGCAGTCGGGATGTGGAATTGACCCTGAATGTGACGCCTGCACCGTAGTGATAGGATAAGGACATCATGAACACAATGAACAGCCAGCGAATCACTAGCCCGACGCGCGAGCGAGGGAGTGAGGCATTGTCGCGGTGCAGAACGCATTACCCTCGCTTGCGTGTCGGGCTAGTGTTGTTTGCCATGGCCCTGACATCGCCTCTAATTGCTGCCGACGATCCGCCCTCCGCCGGCCCAATCGTCGCTCATCCCGCTGCTATTGACCTTCGGCACCATCGCCAGGTTCAATCGCTGCAATTGCTGGGAAGCACAGCCGACGGTTATTCCCTTGACCTGCGGACGCCGGCTCAACTCACCATCGCGGATCCCAAAATCGCGAAGATCGACGACAAAGGGTTGATCCGCCCGGTTGCCAACGGGGAAACGCAGCTCACCGCCGTCGTCGCCGGACAGACACTCACGGTGCCGATCAAAGTGCAGCTTCCCCCTGCCGAACCACCGCGAAGTTTCCGCCACGAGATAATGCCGGTTCTCTCTAAAGCAGGTTGCAACATGGGGGCCTGTCACGGATATTCGCTGGGAAAGAACGGCTTTAAGCTTTCGCTTCGCGGCGCGGACCCGGAACTGGATTATGCCGCTATCAGCAAGGAATTCTTCGGCCGCCGAGTGAATCTCGGCGAGCCGGACGCGAGCATGCTCGTCGCCAAGCCAAATGGGGCGATGCCGCACGAAGGGGGCGTGCGATTCAAGAAAGACAGCCTGGCGAATGAGATTCTGGCCTCGTGGGTGAAGCAAGGCACGCCCAGCGACCTGGCCGACCCGAATCGAGTGATCGGCATCAAGCTCGTCCCTGATAAGCTTGTGCTGCGGCCCGGACAGCACCACCGCCTGCAGCTCATCGCGACGTATACCGACGGCACCACGGCGGACGTGACTCGCATGGGGATTTTCACCGCCAACAACAATCAATATGCCGATGTGGATCTGGATGGCCTCGTGATTGCGGGAGACACCGGGGAAACAGCCATCATGGCTCGCTATGAGCGGACGTTTGCGGCGACCGGCGTCATCGTGCTCAGCACCGAATCGAACTTCACGCCGTCCCCCGTTCCCGAAAATCTGGTCGATAAGCCGATTATCGAAAAGCTTAACCGGCTGAAGATTGAGCCTTCGCCGCTGGCCGGGGATGAAGAGTTTCTGCGCCGCGTGTACCTCGATCTCATCGGCGTGCAGCCCAAGCCGGAAGAAATCAAAGCTTTCGTCGCGAATTCCGACCCGCAGAAGCGGGAAAAAACCGTGGACGCATTGTTGGAACGACCGGAGTTTGTCGATCATTGGTCGCTCAAATGGGGCGACCTGCTGCAGAACAGTCGCAACGCGGTGAGTTCGCCGGGGGTGTTCCTGTTCCGCGAATTCCTGCGGGATGCGATTTCTTCCAACATGCCGCTGGACGAATTCTGCCGCAAGATATTGACGGCTCGTGGCGGTGCCGCCGACGACCCGGCGAGCGCCTTTTACGCCGTCAGCAAAGATACGAATGACACCGTGGAGCGGACGACGCAGGTCTTCTGCGGCGTCCGAATGCTCTGTGCCCGCTGCCACACCCATCCGCTGGAGAACTGGACGCAGGCCGACTACTACGGCGTCGGCAGCTTCTTCAGCCAGGTCGGCGTCCGCCCCGACCCACGCCTGCCGGGAATCGGCAATGCCAAATTGGTGCAGGTGAATCTTGCGGCTGCCTTTGCGACAAATCCCCGCTCGGGGCAGGCCCAGCCGCCGAAGTTTCTCGGCGGACCGGTGCCGGAGCTTGCTCCCAATGTCGACCGCCGCGAAGCGTATGCGAAATGGTTGACCGCTCCGGAGAATCCGTTCTTCGCCCGCGGCATCGTCAACCGGATTTGGAGCTACTTCTATCACCGTGGCATCATCGAGCCAGTCGATGATATCCGGAGCACCAACCCGCCCATCAATCCGGCCTTGCTCGAAGCCCTCACCAAGGATTTCATCGAGCACAAGTTCGACGTGCGGCACTTGATGCGGCGCATCGTCACGTCGCAATCCTATCAGCGGACCAGCGTTCCCACGCCCTCGAACAAAAACGACCAGCTCAATTTCTCGCACAGCATTCCTCGCCGCATCCCGGCGGAGGCTCTCCTTGATAGCCTGGTGCAGGCCAGCGGCGTCCCCGAGAACATCGGCGGCGCGCCGGGCGGCTTTCGGGCGGCCCAATTGCCCGATGCGAACGTAACGAGCGACTTCCTGAGTCTCTTCGGCAAGCCGCAGCGGATGGAAGCTTGCGAATGCGAGAGAGACAACACGTCGAACATGCTGCAAGCCCTGCATTTTCTCAACGGCAACAGCATTCTCGGTCGCGTGCAAAACCCGGCTGCCCGTCCCGCAACGCTGTTCGCTCAAAAGCTCCCCGACGACCAACTCGTCACCGAGCTTTACCTCTGGTCCATCGCCCGCAGTCCCAGCGCGGCGGAGTTGAAGCTAGGCGTCGAGTTCCTCGCTTCCTACGGCGACAAGAAAAACGAAGCGGCTCAGGATTTGATGTGGGCGCTGCTGAACAGCAAGGACTTTCTGTTGGTGCATTAGCGGAACGTGTGCCGGCGACGACTATAGTTTCCCCGGCACAGCCTCATCCACTATCCGCTTGATTTCTTTCCCGACGTTCAGTTCATAGGGTTCATCGGGAATCTCTTTGTCATCGGCCAGGGCCTTAAGCTCTGCCAGAAATTCCTTCAGTTCCTCGTCGGTGAGTTGCTGCTTGGGTTGTGGCGGTGCATTGGGCTGGCCGGAGTCCTGGGAGATTTTTGAAAAGGGCTCTTGCAAGTCGTTCTTGCTGATCTTGCCTTCCGCGGTGCCGCGAGCGATCCGTTGCAGCGTCCGCTCGGCATCTGCTTTGACTGCGGCATCCTGGCCGGGGCGATTAATGAACTCGTGAGTGGTGCCATAAACGACGAGTACCACCATCAAGGGCGAATTCCCAATTCCCTCCATGATCTTGCCCAGTTCCTGTCCGTCGATCTTGTTTTGCTTGAAGCCGTCCGCGACGCGGTCGATCTGGGCGATGACTTCCTGCTTGTCTTCCTTGCGCATCTCCGAGGCTTCGATGGATTGCTTGACGACGCCGGCGATCATGTTGGTGGCAAGGTTCTTCGCATTGGCCACCAAGTACCAAACGATGCCACCGCAAACCAACATCCCCACCACGCCGGTGATGCCGCAACCGATGAGACACGACCCCATGATGGAGCGCCGCGGCTGCGGTGGAGGATACCCGGGGCCATAAGCGGTGGAACTCGGAGAAGGGTTTGACGATGGTGACTGAGACATTGCATTCACTCCTGGTGCATTCCCGGCGGAGGATGATCTCCGCCCGAGCGCCGCAATTCTAACACAGCGCTCAGGTCGCCGCGCCACTAGAGCGAAAATCGACAACGGGCTAAGATGCAAAGATTATTCGCTAGTATCCTTCTTATCTTGAAGCAGGGGGAAAGACGAGATGGTTAAGACTGCAAGCACGATGAAGCCGCTGGCCACGAAGGCCCCAGACTTTTCGCTGATAAACGTCGATGGGCGGACGGTGGGGCTCTCCGATTTTGAGGACGCCAAAGCCTATCTGGTCGTTTTCATTTGCAATCATTGTCCGTTCGTGAAGCACATTGCCGCTGAACTAACCCGCATTGGATTGGACTATCTTCCCAAGGGAGTGGCGATGATTGGCATTAACAGCAACGACACTTCCGCGCATCCCGAAGATTCGCCTGAACGAATGGTGCACGAAGCAGAGGAGCGAGGCTATCCCTTTCCCTATCTTTTTGACGAAACACAGGAAGTGGCCAAAGCCTATGGCGCTGCCTGCACGCCGGACTTCTTTCTCTTCGACAAACAGCGAAAGCTCGTGTATCGCGGACAGCTCGATTCCAGCCGGCCGGGAAATGGCAAACCGGTGACGGGTGAAGACCTGCGCGCCGCGCTCGACGCAGCCTTGGCGGGAAATCCTCCGCTGGAGCAACAAACACCCAGCATTGGCTGTAATATCAAGTGGCGGCCAGGAGGCGAGCCAGCGTATTTTGAGCCCGCGGGAGTCAAGGGATAACTCGGCTGCCGTTCTGAAACGTGCGAGAGCAAGGAGGGTTCGTTATGGAGAGCGCAAGAGCGGTGAACGCTTCTTGGCCTTCTCTGCGCCGAGATTTGCTTACCGCTTTGCTTGTCAGCGGGTTGGCGGCGTTTGCATTCGTCGTCGTGCTGCTGTTGACCCGGCGAGTGACCGGAGCGCTGGTGCAGCCGCTCGGCGGACTTTCGCTGGTGGGGGTTGCCGGTTTGGGGCTGACGTTGGTTGGAGCTTGGCGTCTCGGCTGGCAAGCCACGGGCAGCCGCGAGACCTTCCTGGCACCGGCCGCACCCGTGCTGCCGGGAGTGGCGCTGTTTCTCTTGCTTTGTGCGTTATCGCTTCCGGGGACCGCCAACTGGGCGTTGATGCTGTCGTGGCTGGCGTTTTTCATCTGCGAAGCAGCCTGGTGGTGGGCCGCGTACTCCGCCAATCAACAGCGGGTCGCCCGACGAGCGGCGTCTCCTTGGATTCCTGCAGAAACAACCGCTGCCGCTGAAACGGAAGACTGCGACGAATTGGCGGACGGAAACGTGTTTCAGCAAATCACTCGTTCTCATGAGGGAGAATTGGAACGCATTTCCGCTCGGCTGCGTCTGGATTTTTCCGTGGGGCAGCGCGTTGTCGTGACGCACATTGCCTTTTGCCCGCCGTTGGCGGCGGTTCCGGAACTTGAAGCCGAAGTGACCGATTGTCCCGATGCCTCGGTGTCGCTGACGAATGTTCAAACCTTTGGACTACGCATGGAAGTCAGATTGTCGGAGCCCATGGATGAGCCGTGCTCGGTAACGATCGATGTTGCCGGTCAAACGCACCGTTTGCTCCCTTCGGTGTAACGATGATGAGGCGACGTTTATTTTTCAAGAAACAATTGGCGGCTGATAAAATGCATGTGCAGCATGGCCTTTGCGTGCTATGTTTGCATTGACGTCCAATCGTCCCTCCCCGATCGCCTGGCCGCCGCGCAGATAGGCCCGCGCGGCGGCCTTCTTTTCTTGGCGTTCCAAGCGATGCGTTGTTGAAGTCATTTTGCTCCGCTGGTTGTCTGGACCGGCGATTTCACTTGTTCGCCTCCCCTAGTTATGCCAAACTGTAGGGGTAATCCCCGCCTTGATCTCCCGCCTCCCTAAACTCTGGTGGACTGATGCGATTCCGCCTTGGCATTTGCCTTCTGACCGTACTTTTTGCTGGGCAACTTGATGCTGCCGAGCCCCTTCTGAACCGCGCGGTCTTGCGGCGGCCGGTGGCGCTGCAGTTCTCCGGCGATGGTACGACTGTGTATGTCGCCAACCAGCAGAGCGGCACGGTTTCTATCGTGGATGCGGCCGGGAAAAGGGTGGTTGCCGAGATTGCGATAGGTAAGCAACTCTCCAGTTTGGCCATTCTGCCAACGCGAAACTGGCTCCTCGCCACCGATGAAGCGGCTCACGAAGTCATTTTGCTGAAGATCGAAGTGGCGAGTGAGCTGAAAATCATTCAGCGGCTGCCAGTCAGTCCTTACCCGGTCAGCATCATCGCCGCAGCAGACGGCAAACGCTGCTTTATCGCTTCCCTGTGGTCCCGCCGCCTGACGGCCATCGATATCAAGGACGACGGCGATCAGCCGCTGGTTCTGGCGAAGCAGGTGGACCTGTCCTTCCCACCTCGCGAACAGACGCTGCTCACCAAGGAAAACAAGCTGGCCGTGGCGGATGCGTTCGCCGGCCGGTTGGCGTTTTTTGATCCGGCGGATTTGTCGCTCCAAGTTTCCAAGGAATTTCCCGGCCATAATATTCGCGGCCTCGGCATGAGCCCCGACGGCAAGAAGATCGTTGTCGCCCACCAGATGTTGAACGATTTGGCCCACACAATTCAGAACGACGTGCACTGGGGGATGCTCATGTCCAACGACCTCCGCTGGCTGAAGGTGGAATCAGCCCTGGCCGGCGGCAAGGAACTTTATCATGGTGCCCACATGCATCCTCTGGGGGAGCCGGGGAAGGGCTCTGGGGACCCAGGCGGGCTTGATATGTCCGCCAGTGGCACGGTTGTGGTCACGCTCTCGGGCATCAACCACGTCACGCTGGGCAAGGAGGACGATTTCAGCCTCTACCGCGTCGCAGTGGGACGGCGACCGGTAGCGGTGAAGATAACGCCGGATGGAAACTCCGCCTTTGTCGCCAACATGTACGACGATTCTCTTTCCGTCGTCAGCTTGGCTGACCGCGAACTAACCGCCACGATCTCGCTCGGTAAGCAGCCCGGCCTCACCCAGGTGCAGAAGGGGGAAGTCCTTTTTCACGACGCCACGCTGTCCCACGACGGCTGGATGAGCTGCAACAGTTGCCACACGGGGGGACATGCCAACGGGCAACTCAACGATAACCTCAGCGATCTTTCCTTCGGAGCTCCCAAGCGAGTTCTGTCCTTGCTCGGCCAGAAGGACACCGCCCCCTACGCCTGGAACGGCAAAGTGGAGGACTTCGCCACGCAAATTCGCAGCAGCCTTGAAAAAACGATGCAGGCCGACGATCCGCCGCAGGAAGAACAGGTCCAAACGCTCGCTGCCTATCTCGGCACGTTGGAACTGCCGCCGCCGGTCGATGCTCTTCGCGGCACGCAGGACAAAGGGGCCATCGCTCGCGGCCAGAAGGTCTTTGAGCAGCACGACTGCTCCCGCTGCCACGCTCCACCGACCTATACCACGCCCGACACTTACGACGTCGGCCTGAAGGACAAAGAAGGCAACACCCGCTTCAATCCTCCCAGCCTCCGCGGCCTCTCCCACCGCGGTCCATTCTTTCATGATGGGTCAGCGAAGACGTTGGAGGAAGTTTTTAAGGAGCAAAAGCATCCGGGTGACAGCAAATTCTCGCCGGAAGAAATGAAAGACCTGGTGGAGTTTTTGAGGAGCCTGTAAGTTCCGAGAACCTGCCGGCTAATCGGGCTCTACAGTCGCCTTTCACATCGGCTGATGCGGAGGGGGCAAATCGTCGTCCGGCGGCAGATTGCTGCGATAAATCCGCTCGAACCAGTAGCCCCAAATCAGGTACTGCAAGGCGATAAAAATGAAGATGCCGAAGCCGAGCAGGAAAATCCAGAGGAAGTAGCCCAGCGTCAGAATGCTGATGACCGCGGCCATGAGGATGCCGAAAGCGGCCACCAGCGCGATGGAGAGCCACGAGCCGGACGGCCGGGGAGTGAATTCAGGCCGCTCGGGCTTGGGAGGAAGCATGCAGGTATTTTAGGCGAGCGAAGTCAAACAGGGTAGGAACCCATGCAAAAGCCCGCGAAATGCACCAGGCAGTTCGCGGGCTTTGTAGACTCTGCTTTGAAACTCAATCGACGCTTAGCGGTTCTGCGGCTTGAGGCGCTTCTGGATGTCGGTCTCCAGAACGCCGAAGACGGACTCGTGCCTCTGGATGCTCAGCGACAGGGCATGCAGCAGCCGCTTGGCGGTGTAGTAGTTGACGATGACCCGCTGCGTGACCTGGATCGGGTTTTTCGGCACGCCGACGGGCTGCGGATTGAGTCCGAAAT
>CAYUJE010000192.1:0-2062 GCA_964444865.1 uncultured Pirellulaceae bacterium
CCGACATGACCGCACGAGGATGAAGTGACGAGCAAAAAACCTGTTCAGAACGATGATTCGCCCGAGGAACTACGTCCTTCTCCCAGATTTGCCCTGACGGGCTGGATGATTCCGCTCGTAATCATGGCGGTTTTCTTCTCGCTGTTCTGGCTGAACCAGGGCCCGAAGCGGACCGAGATTACCTTTGACTTCCTCGTCCAGCAGATCCGCGCAGGCAACGTGGCGGAAATCAAGGTTGGCAAGGAGTTAGGGCAAGGAAAATTCATCAAGGCTCCCAAGTTGCCTCTATTGGAGTTGCCTGCCACTTCCGAGAAGCCCGGCGAAACCAAGGCTCCCAAGGAAGCCAAGCTGAGCGAACCCTTCTTCATTGTCCGCCTGCCGTCTCCGGAGTCGGGTGCGCGGACGACTCTCGACAAGCTGCTCGACGAACATCAGGTCCGCGTGGCCTTTGATAATGAGTTTGATCCCATGTTGACGGTGTACATCGTGATGATGTGCATCACGCTCGGGGTTGTTGTCTTCTTCTGGTTTTGGATGCGGCGCACTCAAAACCAGATGATGGGGGGAGGGTTCCTCTCCGGATTTACCCGCAGTCCCGCCAAGCGCTACGAAGCGTCCCGCACTCCCATCACGTTCAAGGATGTGGCCGGGCTGGAAGGGGTCAAAGCGGACCTGATGGAAATCGTGGAGTTCCTGAAAACTCCGGCGAAATTTCAAAAGCTAGGGGGGCGCGTCCCCAAGGGAGTGCTGCTCAATGGACCGCCGGGGACCGGCAAAACTCTCTTGGCGAGAGCGATTGCGGGCGAAGCCGGCGTCCCCTTCTATTCCGTCAATGGTTCGGAATTCATCCAGATGTTCGTCGGTGTCGGTGCCAGCCGCGTGCGGGACTTGTTCAAGGTTGCCAAGGAGAATTCCCCTTCGATCATCTTCATCGACGAAATCGACGCCGTCGGCCGGCAGCGGGGAGCGGGGCTCGGCGGCGGACACGATGAACGCGAGCAGACGCTCAATCAAATCCTCAGCGAGATGGACGGCTTCGCTCAGAATGAGTTTGTCATTGTCGTGGCGGCCACGAATCGTCCCGACGTGCTCGACCCCGCCTTACTTCGCCCCGGCCGGTTTGACCGCCACATCACCGTCGGACGCCCCACGCAGAAGGGGCGCGTGGAAATCTTCAAAGTCCATGTGCGCGACGTTCCCCTGGGAAACGACGTCAATCTCGATGTGCTCGCTTCGGCCTGCATCGGCCTGACGGGTGCCGATATCCGCAATATTGTCAACGAAGCTGCTTTGTGGGCCGCCCGGCAAGATAAATCCCAGGTCGAGATGGAGGATTTCGAGCATGCTCGCGACAAGGTCCTGATGGGCCCCAAGCGCGAAGAAGTATTGAAAGAAAAGGAGAAAGAAAAGACGGCTTATCACGAAGCCGGTCACACCATACTGGCCTGGACCCTGCCCGGTGCCCATCGCGTTCACAAAGTAACGATCATTCCCCGCGGCAGGTCTCTCGGCAGCACCCAGACCATGCCGTCAGAAGATCGGCTCAGCATGTCAGAGCCGGAACTCAAGGACCACCTGGCGGTCCTGCTTGGCGGCCGGGCGGCTGAAAACCTGATTTACCAGGAAGCCACCGTAGGAGCGGAGAACGACTTGGAACGGGCAACTGGCCTGGCCCGGCGGATGGTGACCAGCTGGGGAATGAGCGAAAAACTCGGCCCCGTCAGCTATAAAATGGGGGACGAGGATCCTTTCCTCGGCCGCGAAATGCACCAGCAGCGGCAGTTCAGCGAACACACGTTGCAGCTCATTGACGGCGAAGTTTCCCGCATTCTCCGCGAAGCTTCCGAAAGAGCCTATTCGCTCCTTTCAGAAAAACGCGGTTTGCTGGAAAAGCTGACGGCCGGTCTCCTGGAAAAAGAAGCACTCGACGAGGCCGAAATTGCCGTCATCCTGGGCCCCAGCGTTCACCCTTCGCTCAACGGCCATGCCCAGAAGGCCGAGCCGCTGTCGCAAGCGACCGCGGCCAAGGTGGCAAGTTCGTAGTAACCCGCTTCAGCGGGTT
>CAYUJE010000192.1:2162-5330 GCA_964444865.1 uncultured Pirellulaceae bacterium
AACCCGCTGAAGCGGGCTATTACGAGCATGGCCAAACGTAAAATCCGCGCCGAGTTTCGCAAAGGGCATCAAGGGAAAGCCCGGCGAGGAGATCTTACGCGCGAATTGGCTCGCGACGACCGGGCCGAAGACCGGCTGGTGTCGTCGGAGCGGGTCACCGGCAAGGGAGAGTTGACCCGCAAGCGGACCATTATTGGGCAGGATGGAGACGAAGGCTCTGGGCTCTCGGTGCTACGTGACATTGGGGACGGTAGCTTGCAGGGACGCGTTCTCGCCGTCTTCGGACTGGCGAGCGAAGTCCGCACAACCGACGGCCGGCTGTTTCGCTGTGCCACCCGCCGCGTTCTCAAGAACATGAGCACCGACCAGCGGCATGTGGTGGTGGCTGGGGATATTGTCTACTTCCGTCCCGACGGAACCGAAAACGGCCTAATTGAGCGGATTGAACCGCGCCGCAGCGTCCTCTGCCGCACCAGCCGCAAGCGGCAGCATGTGCTGGTGGCGAACGTCGATCAGGTCGTCATCGTGACGAGTGCCGCCGAGCCAACCCTCAAGCCGAATCTGATCGACCGGATGCTGGTGGAAGCGGAACGGAACCGAGTCCGCCCCATTCTGTGCATCAACAAAATCGACCTCGTGGAGCCCGCTGACCTTCAGCCACTGGCCGGCGTCTTCGGCCAGATGGGCTACCAGGTGCTGCTCGTTTCGGCGGAAAAGGGAATCGGTGTGCAGCCGCTTAAGCGACTCTTGGCTGGAAAGGCCAGCGTCGTGGCGGGGCAAAGCGGCGTCGGCAAATCCTCGCTGCTCAATTCCGTCGAGCCGGGGCTAGGGCTCAAGGTCGGTGAAGTGAGCGAGGAAAATCAAAAGGGAAAGCACACCACCACTTCCGCCCGGCTGATTCCACTGGCAGCCGGCGGCTATGTTGTCGATACGCCGGGAATCCGTCAGTTTCAGCTTTGGGACGTCATTCCCGAAGAAGTCGGCGGCTACTATCGAGATTTGCGCCCCTACATCAATCTCTGCCGTTACCCCGACTGCACCCACACCCACGAAACCGACTGCGGCGTGAAGAACGCCGTCGCCGACGGCCGCCTCGACGTGCGGCGGTATGAGAGCTATTGCCACTTGTATGCGGGAGATATGGTGTAAGTAGGGTGCATGAGCGCCAGCGAAATGCACGCGTTGGGCGGCTATTATTCTAGGTGAGAGCTCCCCCAGTGCGAAATCGATTACGCGTGCATTTCGCTTCGCTCATGCACCCTACAAGATTTCCAGTCCCATGAACCTCCCCATCTATCTCGACAATCACGCCACCACGCCGGTTGATCCGCGCGTGGTGGCGGCGATGCTGCCGTATTTCACGGAGCGGTTCGGGAACGCGGGGAGCACCAGCCACAGCTTTGGACACGATGCGAAAGCGGCCGTGGATCAGGCGAGAGAATCTGTCGCCGCCGGCATTGGTTGTTCGCCGCGGGAGATTGTGTTCACCAGCGGGGCAACGGAGAGCAACAATCTGGCCCTCCGCGGCGTGGCCGAACGGACTCGCCGCAAGGGCAACCACCTCGTCAGTGTCACGACGGAGCATAAGGCAATCCTCGATCCGCTGCGCCGGCTGGCGCGAAAGGGGTTTGATGTCACTCTCCTTCCCGTGGAGCAATCGGGGAGTCCTGTGGCGGGGTTACTAAGGCCCGAGCAAGTGGAGGCGGCCCTGCGGGACGACACGCTGCTCGTCAGCGTGATGCTGGCGAACAACGAAATCGGCATCCTGCAAGACATTCCCGCCATCAGCCAAGTCTGCCGGGCCAAAGGGGCCATCCTCCACTGCGACGCCACGCAGGCTGTCGGCAAAATTCCGGTGGATGTCCAGCAGCTTGGCGTGGACCTGATGAGCTTCTCCGCCCACAAGATCTACGGCCCCAAGGGAGTTGGCGCGCTCTACGTCCGCCGCGGCTCACCCGGGGTTCGTCTGGAGCCACTGCTGGACGGAGGCGGGCAAGAGAACGGCCTGCGGAGCGGGACGCTGAATGTCCCGGGCATCGTCGGCTTTGCGAAGGCGCTGGAACACTGCCTCGCGGAAATGACGACGGAAATGGTCCGCCAATCCGAACTGCGGCAGCGGCTGTGGGATGGATTGCGAAGGGAAGTCCCCGATGTGGCCCTCAACGGCCCCGACTGGACCAACTCGGACGGGCTCATTCGCCTTCCCGGCAATCTCAATTGCACTTTCCCATTCGTGGATGGAGAGGCCTTGCTCATCAACATGAAAGACGTCGCCGTCTCCAGCGGCAGCGCCTGCACCAGCGCCAATCCGGAGCCGAGCCATGTGTTGCGGGCACTGGGGCTATCCGAAGACCTCACGCGGGCCAGTCTGCGCTTTGGCCTCGGCCGGTTTACGACGGAAGAGGAAATCGACTTTGCGATTTCGGCCACTGCCGCCACGGTTCATCGGCTGCGGAAGCTGAGTAGCATGGCGGGTGAGTGAAATCAATTTCTCTGGGCAGGCTGGAAGCCTACCCCACTTACTATCTATTTGCTTTCGGGGGTCATGCCGAGGACGACGTCGAAGTTGGCGGTCAGTTCGCCGATTTTGGAATTCTTGACCGGGACAAACGGGGAGGTGATGGCGGCCCGCAGTTTGGCATCGCGGATATTGCGATAGATGCCGTCCCGCTCGTTCCCCGGATCGTCCTGGACGTAAAGCTGCGTGATCAGCAGGTCCTTGTTTCCTTGCTTGATCTTGAAGTGGATGTGCGGCGTGCGACCCGGATAGGCAACCGGCCTGATCGTGCGGAAGTAGTATTCGCCGGTCGTGCCGGTGAGGAAGCGGCCGAATCCCTGGAAGTTGCCGTCCCGTTTTTTGCCGTTGTCGCTGCCAGAATGGAGATAGGCCCCGTTGTTATCGCACTGCCAGATTTCCACCACCGCGTTGCGAAGCGGCTCGCCGTTCAAATCGAGAACTTTGCCGGTCAGGTGCGTGATGGTGCCGACGGCGGGAGTTAGTTTCTCGTTGACCACAATCAAGTCGTTGTCAGTATCGAGCGGCAGCTTATCCGGATAAAACGGCCCCTCCGTCTGAGCCGGCGTCTTCGTCAGCTCCGCCGCGAATGCGCCTGGCAGCCAGAACTCCGGCAGGCAAAGGGCAGCAGCACCGCAGGCGGAGCCGGCGAG
>CAYUJE010000192.1:5430-12757 GCA_964444865.1 uncultured Pirellulaceae bacterium
GCTTTCTCCATCGCGTCCCAGCGGCGGACGAACTCCTGCAATTCTTCCTTGGTCCAGCCGAGATCCTTGAGCAGTTCCGGATCGGGATCCTGCTTCTGGTCGCGCAAATGCTCGAGGGCCATCTCGGTCGCCTTGCGGGCATATTCGAGATTCGCCTGCTCCGCATCGGCCGCTTCCTGGGTGGAAGGCCGGGGACCTTCTTGCGTTCCGGGCTTGC
This sequence comes from uncultured Pirellulaceae bacterium, assembly GCA_964444865.1. GTDB lineage: Bacteria > Planctomycetota > Planctomycetia > Pirellulales > Pirellulaceae > SXOA01. The sequence continues at coordinate 5,648 of CAYUJE010000192.1, forward strand.
CCCCCCCGCCATCGACCTGGCCGCGATCCGTCTTGTCCCCCTTGGATTGCTCTTTGCCGGCTTTGTCGCCGGGGCCTTCCGCGTCGCCGGGCTTGTCAGATTTTTCGCCGGGTTTGCCGCTGGGCTCTTTGCCTTCGCCGGGACGGGCTTCGCTGCCGGACTTGGATTTTTCGCCGGGCTGTCCCTTGGTGCCGCCGGACTTTTCATCACCGCCGGGGAGATCACCTGTTTCGCTCCCTTGGCCCTTCTCGTCGGCACCACCTTTTCCGTTATCGCCGACGCTGTTGCTGCCGGGGTTTTTGTTCCCTTTCAGATTCGCGGACTGGCCGTCTCCCGTTTTGCCCCCTCCTCTTTTATCACCCGATTCGCTGCCGGTTGAATCGGATTCCTTCTTCTGCCCCGGAGGACTCGGATCGCCCCCTGCGGACTTGGAGCCATCGGGTTGCTGGGTCTTGTTCTTGCCTTTGTTGTCGGCTTGTTCGTCGCCGCTGCCGGTTTTGTTCTTCGTTCCTTCTCCCGCGCCGGATTCGCCGGTCTTTCCCATGCCGGAATCTGTCTTCTCTCCCTGACCTGTTTTTTCCTTCGGCTGCTGATTGTCGTTCGCGGCCCCCTTGGGCTTGCCGCCAGGGGTTCCCGCATCGGGCTCCTGTCCCTTGGCACCTTTCTCGCCGGTCCCCTGAGACTTCTCGCCGGGCTTGGTCTTCTCGCCACCCTTCTCTCCAGCGTTCCCCTTGGTGCCCCCCTTCTCAGCCGGTGTCCCCTTTTCCCCTTGGCCCGTTTTCTCGCCGGAATTCATGGGGTTCTGGTTGACCTTGTCCCCAGGCTTTGCAGCCGATTTGTTTCCCGTCTTTTCTCCGGTCCCTTCGCCGGTAGGTTTTTCGCCCGTTTTGTTTCCAGTTTTGTCGCCGGACTTCTCGCCCCCCTTCTCGCCAGATTTTTCGCCGGCTTTCGGCTCGCCACCCTTGGGCTGAACGCTCTCTCCGGGCTGCAGCTCACCCGTGCCCCCTTCGCCGGAATTCTGATTCGGGTTGGGATTCGAGTTGGGATCTTGATTGCCCCCCTTCTCTGCTTGCTTCTCGCGGTTTTTCAGAATCTTCTCAATGGCGTCTCCGGCATGTTCCGTCTTGCCCGACTTGCCGGAGGAACCTCCACCTTCGCCGGACTCGCTTCCTTCCCCCCCTTCATTGCCGCTCTGCTCGGAGCCCGGAGTCCCCTCGCCCGATTCTGCCTTGCCGCTGGGCGGGGAATTCGGATCCCCCTTCTCGGAGCCCTTGCCGCCGGTTCCCTGATCCTGAGAGCCGGGGCCGGTTTGCTGCATCGGCTTGCCGCCGCTCCCCTGCTCGGAGTTGCCCCCTTCGCCGCCGTCGGATTTTTCCGTTCCCCCCTTCTCCTCGCTCTTGCCGCCGGATTCCCCCTTCTTCTGCTCGCTCTTACTGCCGCTGGAAGATTTGTCGTCTCCCTTGTCCCCCTTCTTGGGCTCGCTCGATTTTTCCTTGGGCTTCTCGCCCCCTTTCTCTTCCGGCTTCTGCATGGGGTTTTCTTCGGGGCGTTCCCCAGGCATCGGCTTCTCGCCTTGCGTTTCGCCGGGCATCGGTTTCTCGCCCGGCATCGGTTTCTCGCCGGGTTTCGGCATGGGCTTCTCGCCGGGCATCGGTTTTTCACCGGGATTCTGATTGGGATTCTGCTCGGGCTTTTCGCCCGGATTGTTCGGGGGATTTTCCTCGGGCTTCTCACCCGGTTTTTCCTCGGGCTTCTCACCGGGCCGCTTTTCCGGATTCGGCTTCTCTTCAATCGGCGCGATGACGCGGACGACGAACGGGGCGGTGCTCGTTTCGTTGGGTTCCGGCGAACCGGTCTGCGGCGAAGTCCGATTGTCTGCCGCGGTGGCGAAGTAAGTCATCTCGTCGCCGGCAACCAGCTTGTGCTTCCTGGGGATAAACACGAACTTGGCAACCGCCTGCGGGGACGCGGCAGCATCCTTCAAAAGGTCTTCGTCCAAAACCGGTTTCCCGTTCGACGTCCCTTGCAACAGCAGCTTGCTCAGCAAATAGTCCGGATCAATCGCCCGAACTTCCATCGGCAGCGAACCGTTCTCCGGCACTTCCACAATCTTCTTGGTCGGCGACAGTATCTGCACCTCGGGAGCCAGGTCCCGCACCACTTCCAAAGCATGCACCACCGGCTGCTCGCTGCGGGCTCCATCGGAGTTAGTGAAGCGAATCTGATAGCTGCCGTGCCAGGCCGTGCTCCGGTCGGCGTTGAGCAGCAGTGTGAGCGTGACATGGGCCTTCTGCCCGTCAAACTGCATCGCCACGCTCTCCAGCCGTTTGCCGTTTGCTGGCGGTTCCGAACCGGCAAGCGCCGGGTCGAATTCCAGCACGGCGTCTTTGATGGGCTGGTTGGCGGTGGCGTGAATGGTGACCTTGGTTCCTTCGAGCGCCCGGATATCCCCCTGCATCAGGGTTTGCGGGGCCTTTTTCGTGTAGAGGGGAAACTGATACTCCACCTTCTCCACCAAAATGGCCGGAGCATCGACCACGCTCAGGCGATAATCGCTCGTCACCGCGTCGCCGGCGACAATGTGATAAGTAATGCTCTGCTGCAAGCCCGACTTGGTGGCATCGGCCAGCGACTTGTCATCTCGTGGCGGCAGTTCGCAACTAAACCGCAGTCCCCCGGCTGCCGGCTTCATCGGCACTTCCTGGTTTACCGTCTGGCCGTCGGCGGTGGAAAACAGCACCTTCACCGGCTGCCCTTCGCGCACGCCCTCGACCAGAACGGAAATGGTTTGCGAGCGGCCACGATAGATGGTGGCGTCACCTGGCTGCACATCGCTGATCTGCACGCGAGAAGGGCGATCGATATCGGCCCAGGGAACAATCACGCGAGCGAACGTAGTGAACGGATCCTTCGGGGACAGAATTTTGTAAGCCGCACAGACCGCCAGCACGGCCAGCAGCACATAGCCAATCCGAATGACCGGAGCCCGGTCCACGGCCGACTCAATCGCCACGCCGGAAATATCTTCCGCGGCCCGCCGCTCCAGGGCTTCATAAATGACTTCCTTCACGCCGCTTCGATCACCGCGGAGGAGCAGGAAGTTAATCAGACTGTTCTTCAGCGACGGCTGGCTCTCTTCAATCGCGCGGGCGGCATAGGTCTCGTTGATGCGGCGGAAGAAGAGCGGTGCAATCTGCGTCACGCTGTAATAGGCGATGCCGCCGACCAGCAAGAAGAAAGCAATCGTCCGCCCCCAAACTCCCAGCGGCAGAATCCACCAGTGATCAACCAGCGCCACCACCAGCAGGAAACCGAGCACCCCAACCACCAGCACCGCACTGCGAGCCAGCAAATCCACCAGCCGCACATGAAACTTCGTCCGCCCCAGCTGCTTCTCAATCACCGCCGAGGTATGACGGGCCGGCAGCGCAGCCTGCATAGCGGGGGGCGGCGCGGGGGGCTGGACGGTTCCTGTAGCCATCGAATGGAATGCCTTTCTGGGTTGCCGCGTAACGTCGTAAACCCCTGCTGCGCAGCCCGCTGACAGCATCACTGCGCAGCGACTTCCTAAGTATAGACGAAGCAAACGAGAAAGTGATTCGTCTGGCCGTTTTATTGGGGGCCGGGGCCAGGAAGTTCCCACGCGCTAAATCGTGCATAGGAAACGACTTAGTGGTCCGGCGGTCTTCTCGTAGCCACACGCGGCCTCGCGTGTAGGCTTCCCGACAGTCGGTTCGTAGCCACACGCGGCCTCGCGTGTAGGCTTCCTACGACCGCCCCGCCACCAGAAGCCGGCACGCGAGGCCGCGTGCGGCTACGTGAGTGGCCGGAAAAAATCTTGGGAATTCTGGCTGCGGAGTCTTGCCTGTGCCAACGGAGTACGTGTATACTTGTACAAATTGCGGCGGAGCTGCGCTGTGTTATTGCCAGTGGGCTTCGCGTCCCAGGAAGGCGTGATCTTTTCCAATTCGGTTGTAATGGCGTAGAAGGTTCCCTTGAGGGGACAGATAAGTCCTGCGCTCCTGCTTGAAAAAGGCTTATAAAACCAGGACCACATACCACCTGCAAGGGTGGAATATTCCGGAATCAGGAAATGGGCTGATTCGCTGATTCATGAGCCGCAAAGGATTGGCACGCCTGAGTTTGTGTCCACAGGCGGCGCGAAAAAAAGAGCGAGAATCGGATGAATCACGGAGCGGGTGCGGGGACTTATCGGCCCTTATAAGTTTCCCGTGCCTTCAGCCGCGGTAGCGGCGACCGGAACTCCAGCCCACGGCGTAAGCCGTGGGTGAATGAGCACGACATGTTTTCAAGCCCCGGCAGGGGCGCTGGAATGACTCCGCCGCCACGTCTCTTTCACCCCCACCGGGGTTCTGAATTGCGATACCCGATGATCCCACGGCTTGCGCTGTGGGCTAAGTTCTACCGCCGCTCCCGCGGCTAAGGAGGATATAATCTCACCATGACCACGAGGAAACTCCAATCCGATTCCCGCGAGCAGCCGGCGAGGCTCCGGCGGCGGTGGAATTTCTCGCAAACTAAATGGAGGTTGGTCAAAACCTACGAAAAGTATTTACCAATGCCTTTCCTTTGCGCCTTCGCGCCGTTGCGTGCTGCTCCTCCAAACCGGAAGGCATCACGCAACGGCGCAGAGGCGAAAAAAGGGACAAAAGGAGGAGAAGGGGTGGAAACCCTGATATAATCTCACCATGACCGCGAGCGACCTAAAATCCGATTCCACCGTGCAGCCGGCAAAGCCGCGCCACCGCTGGTATCAGTTCACGCTCCGGACCGCGGGTCTCTGGATTGCTTTGTTCTGCCTCCTCCTCGGCAGCTTCGCCTGGTGGCGCGACCGAGCCGAGCGGCAGCGGAAGGTGGTGGAGGAGCTGAGGGGGTTGGGGGCGAGAGTGGGTTATAACGACTCAAAAATCACTTTGAGACAGGCGGACGGCAAACATGTTGATGTTTATCCGCACGACTTGTTCCTCTCCACCTGGCTTAGACGCACCTTTGGACAAGATTTCGTTGATGATGTCGACTCCGTCTATTTTCGGCATTCCCCGTCTCTCTCGGCTGTAACTCCTAAGGAAACCCGATCGGCACTTCGTTTGATCAAACAGTTCACGCGACTGAGAGTGCTCAAACTGGATGGCAGCATGGTAAGCGGGCAGGATCTGAGCGGTCTTCAATGCTTGGACCGCCTTGAGGAGCTGAACCTTTACCCAATGGCGGAAGGAGAAAAAGGATTGCTTTCCGACAGCGATCTCACCGTGCTTAGCCGCGCCACGCGACTGCAACGACTCACCTTGTTAGGGCAACGAATTGGGGACCAAGGTGTTATGCACCTAAGCAACTGTCGCGATCTGCGTGAGCTTAACCTCAGTCGGACCAATGTTAGCGACGAGGGACTGCGGCATCTAAGTGGACTCTCCGAGCTCCGAAAATTGACACTGCAGCAGACGAATGTCACGGATGCAGGGCTAAAGCATCTTCAAAATCTGAACCTCTTGGAGGAGTTGATCCTGAGGGGAAATTCTATGACTGGCGAAGGACTTGCCGAAATGGGCCTCAAGCCCGAATTGAAGTTTTTGGATGCGGGGGACACTAACCTCGCGGATCGTGCACTCCGTCACTTTCAACAGTTTCCTAACCTCGAAACAGTTGACCTGACCGATACCAAACTCAACGGGTCGGGAATTCCTCACCTTGCGAGCCTCAAAGACTTCCAAGGAATCTCGCTAGACGGCTGCCCAGTAACCGATGCGAGCATCGACGGCTTGAAAATTCCTCCCGGATGGCGGTTTTTTTCGCTTGCCAATACTCAGGTCACTGACAAGGGGATTTGCAGCCTCAAACTTCCGGCTAGCGTGCACACAATTAAACTCGGCGATCGGGCCGTGACGCGTGCTTCCCTTGATCACTTGCTAGAACTGCCGAATCTCAACCATTTGTTTGTGAATGATACCCAGACGACTTCGGAGGTCCTTGACGAGTTCCAAAAACGAAAACCAAATTGCCGCGTCAAATTGCTGCCTTAGCGATAATAACTATTTGCCTTTGCCTTTCCTTTGCGGCTCTGCGCCTTTGCGTGCTGCTCCTCCGAATCAGAAGGCATCATGCGAAGGCGCGGAGGCGAGAAGAAGCATTGAGATAGGTAAGATAAACGCTAATTGGAACGTGTCACATCGGAGCGAATGCTATGCCCCCCACCTCTCACCTCTCCCGCCGTGCTCTCCTCAAAGGCCTCCTGCTGACCGCGGGGGGCGGGGCGGTGATGAATTGGGGGAGCTTGACGGGACTGCCGGCGTTGGCGGAGGAGGTGAAGAGGAAGCGGAAGCATTGCATTTTGCTCTGGATGAACGGCGGGGCGAGCCAGTTTGAGACGTTTGACATGAAGCCGGGGCGGGAGACGGGGGGGTTGTTCCGGCCGATTTCCACGAATGTGGCGGGGACGCAGGTTTGCGAGCTGATGCCCAAGATGTCCCGGATGATGGACAAGATTGCCGTCATCCGCTCGATGCGGACCAGCGAGGTGGACCATCCCGGCGGCATTTATCTGATGCACACGGGCTACCGGCCAGCGGCGAATGTCCGCTTTCCGGAGTTCGGGGCGATCGTCGCCAAGTACCAGGGGGAGGAGGGGGCCGACCTGCCGAGCTTCATTCGGGTCTTCACCCAGGCCCACGCCGGCAGCGGATTTTTGGGGCCGAAGTATCAGCCGTTTGACATCGGGCCGGAAGGGAGCCTGCCGCCGTTCTCCGGCTCGGGGCTGGAAGGGCCGCTCGAAGCCCGCCGCCACGAGCTGCGGTCGTTCCTGGAGGACCGCTTCGCCGCCGAGCACAAGGCCTATGTCAGCCGCATGCACCGCGAAGCGTACGAGAGCGCCCGCCGGCTGCAAAACGCCCGCGAGGTTTTCAAAATCGACCGGGAATGGGAAACCGACCGCGAGCTCTATGGCGACAGCGAATTCGGCCGCCGCTGCCTCCTCGCCCGCAAGCTGGTGGAGCACGGGGTCTCGTTCATCGAGGTGAGCCAGAGCAGCTACGACTCGCACGCCGACAACTTCGCCTGGCACAAGGGTCTCGTCCCGCCGATGGAGCACGCCTGGGC
>CAYUJE010000193.1:0-12754 GCA_964444865.1 uncultured Pirellulaceae bacterium
ACATATATATACAGATGCCGCTGTATTCTGACGTGCGCCGTTCCCAATATCGGACATTGTCAAGAAAGATCATTGATACGTCGTTTGACGGCGACCAAATGAGAAAATCATCTCGCTTAAACATATACCCCACGTTACGCTCCCCATTCAATGTGTATGACCACGTCTGGATGTGCTGCCCGAAGTCGCTCGATTTCCTTAAGGATCGCTTCCTTAAATGCTGATTTTGCATTTTTATTTAATCGAAACCCGATGTCCGCCTTTTCAAATCCATTTAGCACAGCCCTCGCTTCCAAATACTTACGAAACTTTTGCGTAATCTGGTCCTGCACCCATTCTGCGACGTTGCTAGCATTTTTCGCATTCAGCTTTTCTTCCCAGAGAATTTCATCTTGAATGTGGTCAATGTCGGTAATCTTCTGACCGGTCTTCGGATCGAATACGTCAAAGCTGCGCTTTCCCTCTAGTTTTCCTCTTAAAGCCGCACGATTCCACTGTTTGGCTGCCTCATCTGCCGTAACTTTAGTAAACTCGTCCCCGGTTATGGGATCCTTCGTAAAGAATCTCTTTGTCTTGTCATCAAAGATACCAACCTTCCCCTTGAGATCAGAATTCTTTACTAAGATTTCTGCGGGAGCTTCCACCATCGCGATATACGTATTATGCACCCACACGTCGAAGCCCCAGTCGGGGCTGCCGACGAAGTAGGTGTGGTATTCGGCGACACGGAGATTATACACGGTCGCTTCGCGGTCGGTCGAGTGAACTCGCTCGACGGTGTGGGTTTGGCCGTCGTGGCCGAGGAGTAGGTCCCCCGGTTTCAGGTCCAGTGCCTTGATCCAGCCGCGGCTTTGCACGTAGAACGGATGTTCCGCCGTCGTCATCAGGCAGCGTCCCGCGACGTCGATTTCGCAGATCCGTCCGACGCGGACAAAGACTTTTTCGACCGTGCGTGGTTCGACCGGCCCGGCGAAATTCAGGTCGCTGCGGGAGAGAACTTCATCGCCAGGCCGCAGATTCTCGATCAGCACCGCGCCGCGCGGTGTCAGAATCGGCGTCCCCGCGGCGAAGCAGCCCCCCTGACGGATGATTTCCCGAATCAGGGGGAGTTCGATCTGCTTGTAGTCGACCTTCCCTCCGCTTGCCGGATACTGATTCACGAAGGCCCGTAGTTCGTCTTCCGTGTCAATGCCACTCTTTCTCATCAGATACAACAAGGCTTCGCGCTGCTGCGGATCGTACTTATCTGTTAGGTGTATCCATTTCTTGACGAACTCGGGATCAAGTTTGTTTTTCGCGATCGAGACGAGGTCACTCAGGTGCTTCCTGGAGATGTCGCCGCCACCACGGAAGTGGAGGATATCGCTGGCGGCGTCCCCGAGTTGCCCCACCGCCCCGCTGCTCAAGATGGGAATGAGGCCGATCAGGGCTGTTTTGTCCCCTTCGAGGAGGTCGCACAGCGTGATGACGAAGTCGAGTGGTTCGCAACCGACACTGAGGCCGATCTTGGCCCTTTCGATAATGGTCTTCACATTCTCGGCGGCGATGGCCGCCTGGTTGGTCCTGAGGAACTCCACGATTTCTTCAAACGGGACTTCGTCTTTGAGCGGCTCGCCCTTCCTGAAATTTTCCATCTCCGGCAAGGAGCCAATGACACTCTCTAAGAAACCATTTTCCTTCACCCCGTGGGTGACGAGATATTCCACCAGCCCCTTCCGAAGCAGTTCGGCGGCAGCCTCGGGGTCGGGAACCCATTCTCCGGGTTGATGGTAAATCCACGCTTGAAGGTTCGGATCATAGTACTCATAGCCTTCCCCGTCCGGGACGAACTTCATCATGTCCTCTTCGACCCAAATCTCATCGGCATAGACATCGACGTCGGGGTTACGCGAACTTCCGCCTCGATCTCCCAAGCCAATTCCATGCTGGCGAGCTAGATATTCCACGAGCAGCGGATCGGAGTCACCATACAGCTTTTTGTATTCAACAATTACTTGGGACATGGTGTACTTCCCTCGATTGTTGAACGTCCACCACGGCCAATCGTCGGCCAAATCCTTGACGGAATTTACTTTGATGTCACCACCTACTCCGTCGTGGTCGGAGAGGATATTTGCCAAACGGTTCTGCTCAAGCTTAGCGCGATCGGCCACACTAATTCCCTGCCCGAAGTCAATGTGTTTCATCTTGGCCGGACGACCGTCAACCGGGGCCATGTTCGCAATGGCGTCATAATCCAGGTTAGCGAGGTGTGTGGGGTCAACCACTCCTTCAGGAAACGCTCGGGCAATTGGCGCAAGGGTGGGTAGCTTCCTAGTTACGCCCCTGCCCGTTTGTTGTCCTCCTCCTCCTCCGCCTCCTCCGGCCACCATATGCCCGGTTTCGTAGGAACCGTATCTCACTGTTTGCGAACGGGCGGCGTTGGCGGCGACTTGGGTGGTCGTTTGGGTCAGGAGGGCCCCTTCCACGGCGACCAGTTTGACGTCGGCGGCCTGCTGGAGGGCGTTCGTCGCCGTCTCGTGGGCGGCTGCGGCTGTGAAGATCATGTCCCGCACTGCGTTCGACGCCGCGACGTCCCGCGTCGTTTCGGCCTGCCAGACCGTGGTGTCTCGCGCCGTGAGGGCGGTCAGCGCGATGTCATCATAAGTCGCCCACGGATTGGGGTGGTTGGCGGCCCAGGCATGTACTGCGGCGGCAAATCCTTGCGCCGATTGCACCTGTTCCGTCGTAACGGCCGTGAACGAAGCGGCTTGCCGCACTGCATCCGCGGCGGCAATTCCTTGCTGCTGAACCCGCTTCGCGGCGGCCTTCGTGGCAACATAGAGATCCCCCTGAGTCGCCATCGCCTGGACGAAAGTAAATCGACTTTGCCCGTCGGCAATTTGCTCGGCACCCGCCGCGGCAGTATCCGCAATCGTGAAAGCTCCCGCCGCCCCATCCAGTGCCGCCCGGTGGGCCGCTTCCACCGCCGCATGGGCGGTGCTCCGGGCCGACTCGTTCTGATCGTTCACATAATTGCGAATCGCCGTCTTCTGGCCGATCCCGACAGACTTGCGATCTTCCGCGGTGGCGACTTGCCAATCCCGTTCGGCATTACTCCCGGCAATGACGTACTGCTGGGAGGAATCCGCTCCCCCCACCATCTGGCTGTAACCGAAAGTCACCTTGGCATCCGCATAGACCTTCGTCGCGTTGGCAGTCGCGGTGAGCCACGCCAAATAGAGTGTGTTGACGGAGGACTGATAGGCCAGATCGGCGGAGTTGACCTCCGCTCCTAGCGCAAGGAAGATTTCTTTTCCATCGCTGACGAACCAGTCGGCCTTCAGGGTTGCCTGTTGCGATTGCCAGTCCATCCAAGGCAAATTCACCGTCGTAGCCAGGGACGAAATGCTCGTTCCTTTTGCTGCTCCACTCGCCTGTTGATAGTTTGCAATCGCCAGGTATTCCGCGGATCGGAAGTCATTTCCGGCTGTCACGAACGCCAGATCAGAAGTGGCTATGGCGTTCCCAAACGCTATTTGGAGTGTCACATCGTGAGGGTTGATCGCGAGGGTCGTATCGCGAATGATTCGGGCCATCTCGCGATCAAAAGCATTTCCCACAGTGGCGGTATCTTGCTGCCAGGTTTTATTGGCGTTCGCGATGGCTGTGGTCCAGGTCACATCCGAGTTTCCCGCCGTGGTTTCATGGGCAATATCCGCGTCGGCGAAGGCGACGTTGTGGGTTTTGAGGAGCGCGGCCAAATCGCCGCCGGAGGGGAGGTTGATCGCGCCGACCTGGTAGGCTTTTTCGGCGGTGGCGTAACCGATGCCTTGGGTTTTGACTCCTCCGGCTATGGCTATGTCGTAGGTCTTTTGGGCGGTTTCTTCGGCCAGCCAGTGAGCGTCATCCGCTGTGATTTTGTCTTCAACCCAGGCACGCTCGGCCTGCATCCGGTCAAGGCTGGCCTGGGCGTAGAGGGGTTCGGTGGCGGCAACGTAGGCGACGTTGGCGGTTTCCAGGGCGTTGTCCTGCGCGGCGACTGCAGTGGCGAGGGCGGTGTATTGAGCCCCGTCTGCTTGGGCCATTGCCGTGGAGTACGCGACATAGGACGGACCGATGCCAGTGGTCCATTGGGATTGGGCCGTGGCTTGGGCGGCCATGAAGGTGGCGTAGGTGGTGCTTTGGGTTTGCAGCCAGGTGGTGTAGCGGGCCGCTGTCTCGCCTCGTTCCGCCGCCCAGAACGAGGCTTGGGCCGTGGCGAGGCTGGTGGCTTTTGCGATGTTGGCGGTGCCGAGTGCCTGGGTCAGGCCGATGTTGGCCGTGCCGAGGGCGGCGGTGAGGTTCTTTTGAAGCTCTGCCAGGCGGTTGCTGTAGGCAATGCCGTAAGCCCCCTCGCTGGTCACCCGGGCCAATTCCATCGCCGTGATGGCCGGTTCGTAGATTCCGTTGTCGGTGGCGGCGGTGTTGACGTAGACGATGGAGGCGTCCCCTTGCTCGGTCGCTTCTCCCACCAGCACATCCCCCAAATCGCCCGCACGGGTGATTTGGCCGTCGCCGACTTGGCCGGCGAAGACGGCGCGGGCCGCTTTTTCGGCGGCTTGATATTCGGCCTCAATGGCCGCATTAGCCGCGGCGATGCGACCTTCGCGGTTGGATTCGTCGGTGGTCCCCTGCGGATTCTGATACGTGGCCGGGACGTGCGGGATGGCCTGGTCGAGATAAATCGCGACCTGAATGGCCACGTATTTCCCGGTCCTAACGATATTGGCTGCCGCCTCCGCGTCGAAATACACCTTCTGGGCCGTCACGCGGGCCAGATCATAATTCGTCTCGGCCTTTACGCCATCCCGCAGGGCCTTGGTCGCTGCCGACGAGCTTTGCACGGAGTAATCCGCCAGGTGGCCGGTAGCCGCGATCGTGAAGTTCTCCTCCGCGTTGGACTGGGCCGTGACCGCGGTCACCTGCGTCAGCCCCGCAGCTGCCGTCCGCGCCAGGTCCGCTCCGTCCGCACCTCCCAGTCCCTGGGATTGCTGCGTGTAGGTGGCGGAATAGGCCAGTTGAGCAACGTCAATCGCCTGTCCCTTGCTGGCGGACCAGGTCACATCGTGGGTCGCCACTGAACGCTGGAAGCCGAGCAGGTTTTGCATCGCGCCGGCGGGGGCCGTGGCGGCTTGCATCTTGGCGGCGTGCTCCTGCCGAATCTCCGTCTCGTACGTCCCCCGGTTGTGAACCAGCTTCTCCCGCTCGGCGTTGTCCCGCGCGGTGGCGTTGATGCCGTCGTTGCCGTCGATGGGAGCCAGGCTGTTCCCGGCGTTCTCGCCCGCCGTGGCACTGTCGATCTCGCTCGTCTTCTCCTTGTTCGCCAGCGACGTGGCCAGCGCCTTGGCCGCGTTGGCCTGGTCCGTGGTGAGCTGGTCTTCCAGGGTTTTGAGGTCGCTGGCGAGCTGGTCGATGGCGTCCTTAACATCGCTGGCAAAGTCGACGTTCAGTTGGCCGACGTCATTCACCCAACTCGCATAGTCGGCGGCATTGCCATTCACGCGGGCCGCTTCGGCAGCCGCCACGGCGGATTTCCGGCCGCTCTCGTGAACCGCCACCATCTGGTTCTTGGTGGCTGTGGCAGCTTCGCGCCAGGTGGTCGCCGCCGCGGAGGTGAGCGTTCCCGTCGCTTCGTCGAAGTCGTACCCCGCAATCGCCTCGGCCAGAATCTTCACCTCATCCGCCACCTCCCGCTCGTAATCCCACTGAGCCGCATCGACCGCGTCATCGCGGGTCTTCTGGCGAACGGTCCCCTGATCCTTAAAGACCTTATCCCGCCCCGCCACGTCCTTGTCATGATCCGCCGTCGCATCCGCCAGCGTATGGGCAAACTCCCGCCGCTTCTGGGCCACATCTTCGGCATATTTCTTCACGGCCGCCGCCAGGGTGCTGTTCTCGGTATCGAGCGCGTCGGCAATGCCATCAGCCAGCGTTTTGCCGATGCCGGAAAGGCCCGTCAAATACCCCAGCATCACCCCGCCTGCCGCGCCCGTATAACTAACGAGGGAGGAGCCCTGGTTGCCGGCCCGGTCGACTTCGGCCTGGGCATTGGACGCGTTCAGACGGGTCCAGGGGGTATTGACGGCCGTATTCCAGCCATCCAGCTGGGTCTTGAACTCCCCCGCGGCAGCCGAGAGGAAGCTGCTCACGGAACCGGCATCCCCTTCCTGCCTTGTTTGGTCGAGCTGGGTTTCTTCATCGGTCAGGGTTTTCTGGGACTGGTTTTGCTCCTGGGCCGTTTCCTTGGCCTTGGCGCTGGCGTCGGTGAGGTAGGTGGCATATTTGGCCGCAAATCCCCTGGCAAAGGTCTCGGCATGGGTCGCCACGGCCTTGTCGTAAAGGGCATACGAATCGGTATCCGCGTCTTCCCGCTCCTTTTGCCTGGTATGAAGGGGGAACTCGTAGTCCTGCTGGGCGAGCGTGCGGGCCAGGCTGCGGGCCTCGTTGGCGGTGACGATGTCGCGGGTGAAGGTGTTGACGATCGTCGCCGCGCGGAGGGCGGCGGCTTTGGTCGCCACCTTGAACAAGTAGTTTTTGCTGGCTTCGCTACTGGTGTGGGCGACGGCAGCGGCGTTGTCGTAGGCCTGGGTTTTGGCGCTCCCCGCCAGCGCGACGGATTGCACTTCCGTTTTGAGGGATTGGGTGGTGGCGAAGGTCTGGTCGGCGATGGCCCGCTTCTCCATGTGGGAAAAATTCAGCCCGGCTTCCTGGTCGGCCAAGGTCCGCTGGTGGTCATTGGCGGCCAGGCGGAAGGTTTTCCAGCTTTGGCTGTCGTCGACCGCCTGCGCGCGGCGCAGTTCGGCGGTCTCGGCGGCCAAAGTTTCTTGCTTCATCGCAATCGTGCTGATTTCATCCCGCTCGGATTCCGCATCGCTGTTAAACTGGGCGATGACCTGGGTCACCAGGTTGGTGACGTAGGTAACACTGTGCGTGACCAGCTCTTTCTGCTGGGTCCACCAGGGAGTGGGGTCGTCGGCAGCCCGCGCCTCAAGGGGAGTCTGAGCGGCCTGAGCCTTGGCGGCGGTCCGCTCTCCGGCCGCTGCCTCCAGGTCCGTGTCATGCACTTTGGCGGCCTGGGCCAGATCGACTAAGCGGATGCGGGCCTGCCTGGCGAACTCGACATCCCGCTCCTTCACTGCCAGGGCAACCGCTGCTTCCCGTACCTGGGCCGCGTTGATTTCGCGAGCCGCCTCCCAATGCTCGTACGCGGATCTTTTGAGGTCGTAGGCCTGAGTGGCGGCATTGGTTTCGCCATTCTTGACGAATTCAGCCTGGGCATTGCGATCCGTCATTTGGCGGAGCGCACCGGCTGTCTTTTCCACCAGATGGTATTCCGCGTCCGCTTGGCGCTGGGCCAATCCCTCCGCCAGATCCTTGACCTCCTGCAGGGCCTCCGGCGGCCAGGCGAAGTGCTGGGCGTAATACTGTTGGTATTCCGGTTTTTGCCAGATCAGCGGCTCTTGCGCGTTGTACCAGGCGGTGGCCGCCGTGAGCTCGGCGGTCTTTTCAGAATTGAACGTACTCATCTGGGCCGTGTAGTCGCTCCAACTGCGATCCAGCGCCCGCGCGTATTTACGCCCCGCCTCGTCAATGGCGGAATTCCGTAAGAATTCTTCCTGTTTCTCATTGACCGGGTTCACCCCGGTTTTCCGCGCCAGTTCGTAGGCCTGCCGGGCATTCTCCACATCCGTGTTGAATTTGCTTTTGGCGGCATTGATTCCCGTGGTGTAGGCCGACTGGATCTCGTTTTTCCGGGTGCCGTAGGCGGTCTCGATCTGGCGGCTGCGAACGGCGTAGTTGTTGTCGGCGAGGGCCTGGGCTTCCTGATACAGCTTGTCCTGCGCGTAGTCGTAGTTCTGGCCGGTGTAGACCGGAGCGTCGGCCGGGGGGAGCGGCTGGTCCTTGTCCGCGGGAATGATGGCGGTGAACGTGACCGGCTTGTCCGGCAGCTCAAAACTCTTGAGCGCGAAGGTGGTGGTGTTTCCCTGGAAATTAGCCAGGTCGGTCGTGAACTGGCTATGGGCCGACTGAAGCGAAGAGACATAAATGCCGTTGGCTCCTGCGACGATGCCGTTGTAGACCAGGTTGGCGGAATTCACCGTCTCGCGCTGGGTCTGAGTGGCCCCTTGGAGCACACTTTCATAGGTGGTTTGCGCCGCCATCGTGGACTGGCGATAGGCCAGATCCGCGGCCTGGGAGGCATTGGCATAATCGGTCTGGGCATCGTGCCAGGAAGTATTGAAGTTGTGAAACGCCGAGACCAGGGCCTGTGCCTCGGCTCCATCCGGCTGGCTGCTGTACACGAAATTGAGCGTGAGCCCCGGGTCCCGAAACCCTGGCGCTGACAGCGGCAGACTGGAAGCCACCCGGGCTTTGGCCGTGATGTACCCTTCCTGGAGATTGGCAGCCGGGACAAACGAGAAATCACCGCTGGAGTCGGTCTGGGCCGTGCCGTCGATCAGACCATCGCCGTTGAGGTCAAATTCCACGGTCACGCCGCCGCTCGGCGCATTGGCCACGTGGCCCGAAAGCCCTGGGTTGGCGGTGGCACCGTCGGTGCTGGAATTCCCCGTGTCGCTGGTCAGGACCAGGCTGGAGACATGGACCGAGCTGGCGAGGGGATCCACGAGGATGAATTGAATCGTCTGCCAGGCGCTATACAGTGAGCCGCCTGTCGCGGAGTCCGTCTCCTTGGCCCGCGCCCGCAGGGTCTGCGCGCCGAAGGCCAAACCGCTGGGGCGATAACTGAAGTTGCCCAGGGCGTCCGTCGTGGTGACACCTTCGGGAATCCCGTCCCCGTTGGTGTCGATTTGAATCGTCAAGCCGCCGAGCGGACCGTCGTTGCCAACCTGCCCCTGGATGGTGGGGTCGGTGGAGTTGCCGTCGGTGCTACTCGCGCCGTCATCATTTTTGAGACTCAGGCCGGCCAGCGTGGGTGCCGCGTTGATTGCTTGGTT
Source organism: uncultured Pirellulaceae bacterium (assembly GCA_964444865.1). Taxonomy (GTDB): domain Bacteria; phylum Planctomycetota; class Planctomycetia; order Pirellulales; family Pirellulaceae; genus SXOA01. Next base: position 8,979 of record CAYUJE010000193.1, read on the forward strand.
GTACGGGAAGGCATACGTGATCCACGAACTGAACAGAACCTGGCCATTTACCGGGTTGATAGCCCGAGCGCGAGCCTGGACATTGACGGTGCCGAATGGGAGGGCCGTGGGAGTGAGGCGGAACTGGCCATAGGCATTCGTCTGCGTGAACTGATCGGGGACTCCGTCGCCACTAAAATCAAATTCCACCGTCATGCCGCCCAGCGCCGATTCATGGATGACCGTTCCGCGGAGCGTCGGGTCGCTGGTCCCGCTGGTTGTACCAGCCGCCAAGGCGAGACTCGTCAGCTTGGGTGCCGCATAGGTCTGCTGCTCGTAGGTAAAGCTCAGGATGCCCCAATTCCCCAGGAGATAGCTGCCGCTGGCTTCGTCCCATTCCAGAGGCCGGGCGCGAAGCGTGACCGGGCCAAACGAGAGTGGCTCCGGCGTGTAATGAAACACGCCCTGGTCATCGGTAAAGGCGAGCCCGTCTCCCACGCCATCGCCATCGTGGTCAAATTCGACCACGAGTTGCGCATTGCCGCCGTCATTGACGACCGAGCCGGTCACCAGCGGATTGGCGGTAACTCCGTCACTCTGCGAAACGCCCGTATCGGCCAAGAGAGTGAACGTCGCGAGCTGCGGCGGACTATTGACCGGCGCGACCTGCGTGTAAGTGATCGAGCTCCAGGCCCCATAATGGCCTTGGCGGTTGGTGTAATCCCATTCCTTGGTCCGGGCCTGAATCGTGTAGGTGCCAGGGGCCTGATTGAAAGGAACATAACGGAATTGCCCGGAAGCATCGGTCTGCGTCCGCAGATCGGCCACGCCGTCCCCGTTGGTATCAATCTCGACGGTCAGGTAGGCGAATCCCGTCAGCGGCGCGCCGGCAACGGCTGCGGACAGATACACATTTCCGAGGATGGCCCCATCGGTCGTGACCAGGTCGCTGCTGGAACTCCCCGTATCGCGGAAGAGCGACAAGGCCCCCATGCTGGCCGCTACGTAGGGGGCCGCTTCGATGGTAAACGTAAATGAGGCCCAACTGCTGTGGACATAGGCCACCAGATTGGCGTCCCACTGAGTGCTGCGGACTCGTAGCGTTTGCTGGCCGAGCCCCAGCCCCAGGGGCCGATAGGCGAAGCCGCCCAGGCCATCGGTGCTGGTGTAGCCATCCACCGTCCCGTCCCCGTTGTGGTCGAACTCCACGCTGACTCCCGCGAGATGCGTGTCCCCGATCAGTTTTCCGCGGACAGTGGGGTCGGTGGTAACCTTGTCGGTCGAGGATTCCCCGGTGTCGCGCACCAGGCCCAGGTCGGTCACCGTCGGTATCGGCGTCACTTCGAACGTGAATTCCAGGGAGCCCCAGGGACCAAAGACGTCCGCCTGGGCCTTGGAATCATACTGACTGCTCCGGACCCGGGCGGTGATATTTCCCGCCGTCAGGCCCTGCGGAGTGACCACGAAATTCCCCTGCGAGTCGGTGTACGTGGAGGCCTCCTCCTGGCCGTCCCCATTCAGGTCCAAATGCACGGAGAGAAACCCGACATTACTTCCCGTCAGACGCCCCATGAGCGTGGGGTCGCGGGTGACTTTGTCGGTCGCGGACGTTCCGGTATCGCTTCTTAAAGCCAACTCGGTGACCGCCGGCGCGCCTACTGTCACGTACGTCAAGTCAAACGTGATCCAGGGGGTGTAGGTTGCGGCGCTGTAGGCACTATTCCATTCCTTCACCCGCAGCTTCAGACTCGTCGCGCCATAGCTGGCCAGATCAGGGGTGTAGCGAAACTTTTTGTCGCTGTCGACGGTGACGCTCCCATCCACAATGCCGTCCGCGTTCTGGTCGAATTCGACCACCGGGAGCGGGGCCATGCTGGAACTGCCTGCCGCCGGTGTTCCTCCCACTTGCCCCTGCATGGTTGGATCGGTGGTGATCTTGTCAGTGGCCGAGTCTCCCGTGTCATTCACCAGCGCGAGGTCTTGGAGATTGAGCTGCGAGGCGGGAGGCGCATCGAGGGTGAAACGGAAAGAATCCCAACCTCCGGTGGCGAGTACGTTATAGACGGCATCCAGTTGGCTAAGGCGATAGAAGACGGCCACATTTCCCAAATAGCCCACCAGGGTGGAGTCCGTCCGGCGGGGATCGTATCCAAACTCGGACCCGGCCGCAGTCACCAGGAAACTCTCTTCGGTAATGCCGTCACCGTCTCGGTCAAACTCCACGAGCGCCTGCGTGCTGCCGAAAGTTCCCCCCAGCACAAAATACAGATGCGGATCGGTCGTCACCCGGTCCGTACCGGAGACCCCCGTATCCCGAGACAGTTCCAGTTCCGCAAACGTGATCCCCCCCGCTCCCGGGCCGGCAATCATCGTGAAGGTAAACGGCTGCCAGGCACCGGTCATAATCACACTGCCGCTGGCATTGCGGACGACCGCGCGGTACTGGAAGTTGGCCGCTCCCACATACGTGACGAGGGAGGCGTCGGTGAGGCGCGGGTCATAGATAAAAGCGGTGCCGCTGGAACTAACATGGACCAAGCCGTCCTTGGTGCCGTCCCCGTTGTGGTCAAACTCCACGTCGACCGACTGGTTCGGAAAGCTGCCATTGACGGTGCCGCTCAGCCGTGGGTCGCAGGTCGCCAGGTCAGTGTCCGAGAGGCCAGAATCTCGCGTGAGATGGAGCCCGTCAATGGTGGCATTACCGCTCCCCCCGCCCCCATTCACCGTTGCTTGCAGCGTGAGGTTAAACGGATTCTCGTCCGTATCGTCGGTGGTAAAACTCAGCACTCCGGAGTAACTGCCGGCATTGGGCGCGTCAAACCGGAACGTAAAGTTCGTATAGCCCCCTTGGGGACTGACCGTATCGGCAAACGCGGAAATCAGCGTGACCCCCGACGGCACCGACATCTGGCTGAGGTGCAAAGGGCTGCCCCCGAGATTCACGACTTTCAAGGTGCGGGTAATCGGCTGCCCCTGATCCGTGGTGCCCAGGCTGTAGTTGGAGCCGTCCGCCAGATTGGTGGACCCGTCTTGGTCCAGGACTTGAATCTCCGGTCCATCCAGAGTGACCGACCCGTTGATGGTGAAATTGTAGGGACTCTCATCCGCATCGTTGCTGCTAAAGGAGAGCGTCCCGCTGAATACGCCAGCGGCGGCGGCCGTCTGGCGGACCGTGAAATTCGTAGAGCTATTGGGACCGACCGAGGAAGCGGGAGGAGTCACCAGCGAGAATCCGCTGGGCAAGGTGAAGGAATTCACGTCGATCGTCAATGTCCCCGTGTCGAGATTGCGAATCGTCAGCGTTTTGTCGACCGGAGTCCCGAACGTGGTGGAGCCAAAACTGTAGCTGCCCGTGTTGTCGGCGATCACATTGAGCCAGGAATCGACGACTTCAATCTCGACCTGCGGAGGGTGATCCAGTGTCATCGCAAACGTGATCCAGTTTCCCGTCGCTGTGACTTGCATCATCGAGTTGTATTCCAGCGTTCGATAACGCAGATCAAAGCTCCCATTGAACGTGTTGAGGGAGGGCTGGCTCATCCGCGGGTCATAGGTCACCGTGGAACCCATCGTGTAGGACGTGACGCTGCCATCCGCTACGCCGTCGCCGTTGTGGTCGAACTGCAGTCCCGCCTGCATGCCACTCCAAAATCCGCCGACGGTAGCGGTGACCCGAGGGTCGCTTGTGATACGGTCGGTGTTGCTCGCTCCCGTATCGTTCAAGAGTTGAAAGTTGGTGACCTCGACCGCCATCATCTCCCGCGACTCCAGCTGTTCGAGGTGCGGGTGTAGCGTCT
>CAYUJE010000194.1:0-12662 GCA_964444865.1 uncultured Pirellulaceae bacterium
GGCAGTCTATTCATTAAAGTTTAAGGACGCAACGCAGCGACCAGCTGTCTACTTTCTCGCCGACACCAAGGAGATACTCCATGCAATTTCAACATGCCAGAAGAGCGTTTCTGAAACATTCTGCTGCTCTGGGAGCCATGATTGCGGCGAGTCCCTCGGCTTCAACAAACCTTGGGTTTGCCGCGGAGCCGCAATCCTGGAAGGCGGGAGTGGCGAAAGCGGTCATCACACCGGAAAAGGCGGTCTGGCTGGCCGGCTACGGTTCCAAGCGAGTTCCGGATGGAAAGTTGCACGACTTATGGATGAAGGCACTCGCGCTGGAAGACGCGGTTGGGAAACGGGCGGTGCTGATCACCAGTGATTTTCAGGGCGTTCCCAAGGGGATGAGCGATCTGGTCTTCGACCAACTGCAGAAACAATACAAGCTTGAGCGGCAGAACGTGATGCTGACGTTTTCGCACAACCACTGCGGACCGCGACTGGGGGACGATCTGGTGGATTACTACCCCGTCGAAGCAGTGCAGGTGGAGTTGGTCAAGGAGTACACGGCTCTGATGGTGACTAAGGTTGTCGAGATGGTTGGCGACGCCCTTTCCAAACTCGCCCCCGCGACACTGCAAATCGGTGAGGGAAAGGCCACCTTTGCCGTCAATCGCCGCAACAACAAGGAAGCGGAGATCCCCGCACTGCTTGCCAAAGGAACGCCGCTCGTTGGCCCGGTCGATCATTCCGTTCCTATCATGACGGTGACTCGGCCCGGCGGTGCGCTCGCGGCGATTCTCTTTGGCTATGCTTGCCATCCGACGACGCTGAGTTTCCTTACCTGGTGTGGCGACTATCCCGGCTTTGCTCAGCAAGAGTTGGAGAAGAGCCATCCAGGAGCCACGGCCATGTTCGTGAACACCTGCGGAGGGGATCAGAATCCCTTGCCTCGACGCAGCGTAGAACTTTGCCAGAAATATGGCCATCTGCTGGCCGTGGGGGTCGAGGAAGCGCTCCAGCAACCTCTCAAAACTGTTTCGCCGAGCCTACGGACTGCATTCGAACTCATCGATCTGCCGTATCTCAAGGCCGTAACACGGGACGATCTCAGTCCTTTGCTGCAGGACGCGAATGCCATCCGTGCCCGCTGGGCCGCTCGAATGCTGCAAAAGCTGGATGGGGGGGAGAAGTTCCCCGCCGCCTATCCCTATCCGGTTCACGCATGGCAACTGGGAAAGGAAATGCTTGTAATTGGCCAAGGGGCGGAAACGGTGGTCGATTACGCCTTGCGGTTTAAGAAGGAGTTTGGTCCGGGAACTTGGGTCTGCGGATATGTAGACGACATGATCGCCTATATCCCATCCCGCCGAGTGTGGGAAGAAGGAGGCTATGAGGGGGGTAGCAACCTCTATGAATATGGGAGGCCAGCGTTCCGTTGGGGGGGAGGCATCGAGGATCTAATCGTCGCGTCCGTAAGGAAGTTGGTCAGACAAGTTCGAGACGAAACACAACGATCTTAACCCTTCTGAGGGAACAATATTCCCATGATTCGCAAAATAATGCATTGACCCGTAGTTCCGAAGTAATCAAACTGTACTTAAGAATGATTCGTCCCGGCGGTATTACGGCGGTTTTGGATGTAAGTGCCCCAAAACCGAAGTTTGTCGTCGTTGGGCCTAATTGCGGCCCAGTTGTAGACCTCTGCAACTGGGCCGTTTTCTTTGCTATTCCCGAACGACTTTGCCGCCGTCGCTTAGGACGGCTGGGGCCGTGGCATCGTCGAACTTGCCCCCTAAAATCTGAGTGATGGAATAGCCTTCGGTCCGGACTTGAGCCTTGCCATTGCCAAACGCCGTGCAGTCATCGAGCCGCACCCGGGACGCACCCCCGATGGAAAATCCGCTCCGGCCATTATCCACCGACGTCACTCCCGCCAGGTCGATTCGGCGGGCAGTATCGTGGGCATTCACGCCATCCAGTTGAAAGCCGCGGATCGTCAAGTTGGAGATGACCAGATCGTGAACTTCATAAAGTGTGATTCCCGTCTGCAGGCCGCAGCAGGCTGGATCGTACGTTGAAGGAATCCGTCCCGGCTCGCAGCGAAAGTAGATTTTTCCTTCAAACAGGCACCACTCTCCCGCCTGCAACTCGGGGCGAGCGCCGCCGTTGGCGTTCACACGTAGAGCGGCCTTGTCGGCCAAAAATAGTTGCTGGTGACCCATCAGCCGTGGGCGAATGGAAAAAACATCGCCTCCCTCGCTCCCCCACTCGGCATCGCGAAGCGAGGTCGTTCCCTCCAGCACCGCGCCATTGCCGATGATTTCACATGGTGCTCCTTCATGCCCGCTGCAGAAGCCCCCCTGCACGGCGATGCTTTCCCGGTAGGGCTCGCCCTCATGGGCCATAATGATGATGCGGTCGCCAGAATTCACTAGCCGCAAGGCTTTTGTAATCGTCTTTGTCGGACCATTCGCTTTCCCTTGGGCGCGAAGCGTTTCGCCGTTGTTGCGGTCATCGCCGCCAAGATTGTCGACGAAGATGTCGCGCCCGAGCGCGGTAGTAACGGTCGCGAAGATCATTCCAAGCGAAAGGAGGTTGCGAACAAACATGCAAAGTCTCCGAGAGATTAAGAAGCTTCGCAAGTGTAGCACGCGGATTGCGGCTGGATCCCCGGCATTTCTAACGCTTTGTCCCGGATCCCTTGCGCGCCGTCTGAGGCGGCGCTTTGCCAGTTGGTGTTCGCAAGTCCAAACCAGACTCGGGGTCGGCGGCCGATTTGTCGAGCGGACCATGTTTGGTCACGTACTGTTCCAGCCAGGCAATTTTCTCGCGAGCGTTTTGCTCGTCCTTGCTTTCGCTGCCGGGGGCATGCCCCCAAAAGACGCGAGTCTTGGCCCTAGTCTCCAGCCAGTAGGTCGGCTTGGCGTTGGAGTCTTTGTCGACAATCAGGCGGTATAACCCCAACCTTTGCCAGTGGTCGCTCCAGGCCGCCGCCAAGAGGGCTGCTCCGGCAATTTTTTCGCTTCCCCACGGAGTGCCAAAGGAACGGCCGGCGGGTGGAATGTCGTCGGCGAAAATCCGCAGAAAATGCGGAGCCTTTTGCTCCACCTCTTTCTCAAAATCCTCGGACGGCAGCAGCACACTGGCAGCATCAATGAAATACAGTTTGGGCTCGCCTTGCCAGGTGACTTCCACCATCGCCACAGGGCGGCGATATTCCAGCTCCACTTCCACCTTGGCGGGATAGTGCTTGCTCACCTTATTCACGCGGGCCACCCAGCTGTGCGCAGCAAAGGCCCGGGCAACCCGATCCACCAGTTGCGGGTCTCGCAGCGGCAGCGTGGTGAGATTGCCGCTCTTCACAACTTCAGACTTTACGTCGGCTTGAATCCAATCCGGCAGCGGCGTGACGGTTATGTTTTCGGGAGTGACGAGAAAGTCCTTGTTCGCCGTCGCTGGCTCGCCCCAAGTCTTCCAGCCATAAGTCCACCCGACTAGAACGAGTCCCAGCACCATCGCGGCCACGATCAACCGCCGCGTCAGCGCGCCAAAGAGTCCGCCCCCCGTGAATTTACGAACGACAGTAGGAGTCCAGTTTCGGACCGGTTTTGCGTTTCCCATAGCGCTGACATCCCTTTCAGCAGCCGTTTGTAAACTAACCCGCTGAAGCGGGTGACTACAAACGGCGAACTACCACACTTCAATCGCAATTTCCAATTCCGTTCCTGTTTTTTCGGCCACAACGCGGCGGACATGCTCGATCAATTCCAGCACATCGCGGCTCTTGGCTCGCGGACCCGCCAGCATGAAATTCGGGCTCCGGTCACAAATCTCGACATCGCCGATGCGTGCGCCTTTCAACCCAGCTTCTTCAATCAAGCTGGCCGCACTCACGCCGCCAAAATTCTTGAAAATGCAGCCTGCCCCTTCCGCACCAAGCGGCTGTCCGGCGCGTTTCACAATCCAAAGCTGCTGCATATGTTTGGTCAGCTTTTCAGCGTCCCCTTTTTCCAGTTCTAAAGTCGCCTCCAGAACCACCAATTCGTCCAGGCTGCTGTCGCGATATCCAAACCGGAGTTCTTCCCGCCTGCGGGTCACGATGTCTCCCTTGCGAGTCATCACCGTGGCGGACTGCGTCCACTGGCCAATATCCGCGCTGTGCGTGCCGGCGTTGGTATGCAGGGCACCGCCGAGCGTGCCGGGAATCCCAACAAGCTGCTCCAATCCCGCCAGCCCTTCTCGTACGGCTGTGGAAATCACATGGCCTAACTCCGCGCCGCAACCGGCCACAATTCGCTTTCCCTGAATGGCAATTGTTCCAAACGCTGCTGCGGAGAGATGAATCACCAGCCCGCTTACTCCCTCATCCCGCACCAGCAGATTCGACCCTCCACCTAGAATGCGAACTGCCAGCCCTTCTTTCGCTGATTGCCGCACCAGGGCCTGCAACTCCTCCACGGAGGTGGGTTCGGCAAAGTATTGCGCCTTTCCCCCCAAACGGAACCAAGTGTACGGCGCAAGCGGCTCCTGCTCGCGTGTGATGTGTTCGAAACCGCTGGGAATGGCCATAACAGATTCGCCGTAAGAGTCGCGTTGCATTTGACCCTTCGATTTTACCGATACTAGCCCAACGCGCCAGCGAGGGACAGGCATTTTTCCAGACTAGCCCGTTGCCAGGTTATCCCACCACTCGAAACTTCGGCTGGCGGAGTTCTTCTCCTCCCTGCCGATAGAGCCAGGCGCGGGCAACCGCCCGGTCGTCGTGCATTATCCGCCGCTTGCCGACAATCTGCTCTTCGCGGTCTCCCAAACCGGTGATTACCACGCAATCCCCCGGCTGGGCAGTTTGCAGCGCAAAGCGAATCGCCTCGATGCGTCCCGGCAGAACATGCCCCTTCGCAGGCCGCTGAAAGCCGTCCAGGATGTCGTGAGCGATTTGAAGCGGCTCTTCGTGCCGCGGGTCAGTGCTGGTGATAATGGGGAGGTCGCAGCTCCTTTCGGCAACGCGACCCAGTTCGGACCGAGTCTTTTTAGTCCTTCCCCCCGGTGCCCCGAATACGCAAATCAGCCGGCCAGCAGTGTTTTTCCGGAGAGTTCGCAGCGTGCAGGCGAGTTGCTCGGGAGTCCGTGCCGAATCGACGAACACGCCAAATCGCTGGCCGCACTCTAACCGCTCCAGCCGTCCAGGAACACGCTCCACCGCTTCCAGACCGCGGGCGATGGTGGGCGTATCGATGCCCAGCGTCAAACCAACCGCTGCGGCAGCCAGGCAATTGGCGACGTGAAAATCCCCAATCATTCGCGTACGCACGGGCACGGTTTCATTTCCGGCGGTCAACAAGAAGGTCTGTTCGCTCCGCTGCCGCTCGATAACTTCGCCCGTCACGTCGGCGTCACCCTGCAGGCCGAAAGTCAGCACCGGAACTTCCACCCGCGTGAGCAACTCCACGCTCGCTTCGTCATCGGCATTCAGGACGGCAAAGCCCCCCGGCTTGAGCATCGACAACAGTCGCTCTTTTGCCCGGCGATAATTTTCCTTGCTGCCGTGAAAGGCGAGATGCGCCTCCCGCATGTTCGTCAGCACGGCGGCATCAAATTCCACTCCCGCAGCCCGCCGTTCGGCCAAAGCCCGACTGGAGAGCTCAAGGACAGCACTTCCGCAGCCCGCTTCGGTCATGCGAGAGAGCCACTTGGCCAAAAGCGGAGCGTGCGGTGTCGTCACTTTGGCGGAAGCCTGATCCACCGAATCGCTGTACCCGACGCTGCTCGTCACTCCCACCGCTTGCCCCGCGGCCTCCAGAACCGAAGCGATCAGCATCGAAGTCACCGTCTTGCCGCTGGTCCCAGTAACTCCAATCGTGCGGAGCGAGTCGCTCGGCCGGCCGACCAAGGCTTGGCAAATTTCGCCAAGTGCCTCGCGAGAATCCTCCACTACCACCTGCGGCCCTTCAACTGGCAGCAACCTTTCTGCTACCACTGCAGTCGCTCCTCGGCGAATCGCTTCATCCGCCCATTCGTGGCCGTCCGAATTGGCCCCTATGATGGCGACGAACAAATCGCCGGGCGTGCATTCCTCGGGGCTGGTGCAGCAAGCAGTGACCCGAACATCCGGGACCTGCACGAATCGGGCACTGGTCAGGGTGTCCCGGAGAGAAATACCGGCACGATCGAGATTCGGCTTCATCCTACAGGCCTCCTTGCCTTCGGGTGAGCCCGGGGAGCGGCCCCATCACAATCCATGCGATGGGCTGGATGCCGCGGCCTGCCGGCAACCAAAGCTGCCTGCAAACCTATTACCGGGCGATTAACGGAACGGAATTGTCAGCATTTCGGCAAAGGGGTCAAGATGAAAAATGGAGGCCGCGAAACGCGGGAATTGCCAGAGTGGTGTATCGAATCCAGCTACCGCTCGCGGATGACATTTGGGGAAGAGCCGCCGGGAGAAATGCGGGTCGGAATGTGAGATTTTCGTGCGGTTTGCAGGTTTTTAACGGAAGCCGAATTCAAACCCGGCGCCGGCAGCAGTTTAACCAGGCCAGCCGTTTGCGATGCCAGCGGAACCTGCATCTGGCTGTCGGGGAGGAGGACTCTGGCCAGATTCGCGGCTGAAGCGATGTGTTTGGGTTGGGCGATGAGGACCGGGGCGGTGTGATTGGAAATCAGTACGCCGGGAGTGACCGCGTCGGCGGATCCGTGTAATTGCAACTGGGAGCCGTCAATCTGAAAACCGATGGCGAGACGTCGATAGGGCAAGACTTCGCTGCCACTAGCGCCGGCTTCGTTTTGCAGTTTCAAGTACTCGGCCGCCGCCACGAGTAGCGAGCGGCTTACGCGGCCGCCGCCCGGAACTTCGATCATTCCTGTCGCCGCCATGAGCCGGCCATCGGCGATGACGGCGGATTCTAGTCGAACGATTGCAGTTCCACTCAGAATCTGGGGGAACTGTTCGCTCACCAATGCGTCGAGATCGACTCCGAAAAATGCTCCACGCAGTTCGGCAGAACCTTCATCAGAGAGATGCCAGGAAACTTCGCCGGCAAATTCCGCCTCCGGTCCGAGACGCTCTAGCGGCGGCCAGATGTTTGCAGCCAACGAACATGGCAGCCGGGCCTTGCCCGTGTTTATCGATATTCTGGTGGTGGGGGGCGACACGTCCAAGTTTCTCTTCAGCGAACAGTCCACGGAGTGCTCGGCATTCGCAGCCTCCGGCCATTGGAACGATGCGGTAAGTGTGGGGCCTGCCTCTGAAGGCTCCAGGTACGCCTGCAGATTAACAACAGTGCGGGAAGACGACTTATCCAGCAACGTCAATTCGGTCGCTGCAAATTCGCAGCGACCTACGCCGCTGCTCCCCTGGCATAGCAGCCGCTCATGCAAGAGCCGAGATAGCCGGCCAAGCTGTACTGCTTCAATTTCCGGAGAGACCGCCTCAATCATGTACCCATCGGCTGCTCGTGTCACCTCAAGGGCCGCCGCGCTGGCGACTGGCTCCCCTGTCTCCGCATCCCGGAGCTCGACCTTGGTCAACACCGCCAAGCCGAAATGCGGGTAGGAAACTTGTTCTATTTTGAATGTCAGCCCTAGTCGTGAAGAGAGTTCTCGCTCCCAATCTTCCTTCCGTAGCGCCCCATCTCCCAGGATCGCACGCAGCGAAATCCAGACGGCCACGAAGAGCGTGGGAACGGCGCAGAGCGTCAGAAACGCTCCCCGGCACCAAACCTTCCGTGAAAACCGTCGCATGGCCAACATCCTGTCGCCGCAGCTATTAAATCCGTGAGCTTAACGCTCTCTCGCCATCTTCTGGAACAACTCAAACCGCGCCAGCATTTCCGCCAGGCTGTCGTTACCGAACTTTTCGACCAGGGCCCGAGCTACTTCAAAAGCGACTACGTTTTCCACAATCACGCTGGCCGCAGAAACGGCGCAGACGTCGCTCCGCTCATAATCAGCCGGCTCCGCCGCTTTAGTGTCGAGATTCACCGAGGGAAGCTTCTTCGCCAGAGTGCTGATTGGCTTTTTTGCCGCCCGCACCACCAGCGGCTGACCGTTGGTCATGCCAGCTTCGAGTCCGCCGGCGTTGTTCGTTGGTCGTTCATATCCAAGCGTGCTCGTCTGCTGCTTGGCTGCGTCGTAGACAATCGGGTCGTGTACCTGCGAACCCTTGCGGCGAGCCGCTTCGAAGCCTAGGCCGATTTCAACACCCTTGATTGCTTGCACGGCCATCACGGCTTGGGCGATTCGGCCATCGAGTTTCAAATCCCATTGGGCATGCGTTCCGAGTCCGAACGGAAGACCTTCAACGCGAACTTCCACGATGCCGCCGAGAGTGTCTCCCTCTTTGCCGCACTCGTCGATCAGCGCCTTCACTTCGGAGTCTTGACCGGGGACCAACGAGTAGACCTCGCTGGACTCGCGAAGCTGCAGGCGGTCCGCCAGGGAAGCTTCCGGAGGAGTCAGCTTGATGCCTCCCAGTTCGACGACATATCCAATCACGTCGATACCGAATTTGGAAAGTAACTGCCGAGCCACCGCACCGGCTGCAACGCGGACGGTGGTTTCGCGAGCGCTGGCCCTTTCGAGCACACCGCGGATGGGGCCGAGGTACTTGATGGCTCCGGTCAAATCGCCATGCCCAGGGCGGGGGCGAGCGAGATCCTCCAAACGTTCGAGTTTGTAGTCCTTGTTGACGACTTGGAGGGCGATCGGGCTTCCCAGCGTCACATTCCGCCAGATGCCAGTGAGCAGTTCGACCGTGTCGGTTTCGATCCGCTGACGGCCTCCGCGGCCATAGCCTCCCTGGCGGCGGCGAAGCTCCGAGTCAATGGGCGCAGTATCAAGCTCGACCCCAGCCGGAAAACCGTCGAGAATGGCCACAAGCGTCTTGCCGTGCGATTCGCCGGCTGTCCAATAACGTAATGTCATTTCCCTATTGTAGTTTCGGCAGGAATTTCACGACAGACCGACTCTGCAGGACTTCTTGGCAGGCGGACGGCTGAAATACCCGACATCGCTGCTGGCTAGCCTCGTCCCACGAACGGCATGCTGCTGGCCATGACCGTCAGAAAGAGGATGTTGGCCTCCAGCGGCAGTCGGGCCATGGTGAGAACGGCATCGGCGACGCATTGCACGTTCATGGTGGGTTCGGTTCGGACTTCACCGCTGGCTTGCAGCATGCCGGTTTTCATTTTGGCAGCCATTGGGGTCTCGGCATTGCCGATGTCCACCTGACCGCAGGCGATGTTATACTTCCGCCCTTCGAGTGCAGTGGATTTCGTCAGTCCGGCCACCGCGTGCTTGCTAGCGGTGTAGGCGGCCGAGTTTGGCCGCGGAACCTGGGCGGAAATGGAGCCGTTGTTGATGATCCGGCCTCCCATCGGCGACTGATTCTTCATCTGGCGGAATGCATGCTGCGTGCAGAGGAACGGCCCCGTCAGATTGATATCGACGACCCGCTTCCAATCCTCGACTGCCAGATCCTCCAGCGGTGTGGCGGGGACGTTGATGCCGGCATTGTTGAAGAGAAGATCGAGCCGACCGAAGGTCTGCTGGGTCTTTTCGAATAGCATTTGGACGGACGAAGGATTACTGACGTCGGCAGGAACGACAAGTGCCTGCGACCTGGCCTCTTCGGCAAGTGCGGCTGTTTCCTGCAAGGCCTGTTCGCGACGGCCAGCCAAGACGACGGAGTAGCCATCCTTGAGGAGCGTTAGCGCCACTGCTCGGCCGACGCCAGAGCCTGCTCCGGTCACGATTGCTATCTTGCTCTGCGCGGTCATTGTTGGATTCAACTTTCTGGAATAATAGATTGGCAAGCGAACATTTTACGCCGCCTACAGGCTCCGCAGCAATGCAACGGCTAAGGCAGAATTGCCGGCAGAAAGAGCCGCGGCTGCTTCTCGAACCACGACTTCATGCCGCGACGAGAAAAGGACCGCTTCACCGGGCGTAGGGGGAACGGGAAGGAGTCGTTGCACTACTTGCCGGCAGAGTTCATGGAGACCCTGACCGGTGAGAGCGCTGACGGCAATGGTTCCCGCATCTTGCGGCACTTCACCGGCCGGCAATAGGTCAGCCTTGTTCTTTACATTCAGCGTCAAGACGCCAGCGCCAACGCATGGCCGTGCCATTCTGCTTGCCGCGAGGGCAGTACTTGCATCCTCCACCCACAGTATCAAATCGGCTTCCGCCAGCCCTGCCGTCGCTAGGGCTACACCGGCTGATTCCAAAACATCTTCGCTGTCTCGCAATCCGGCGCTATCGACAAATTCGACTGGCCAGCCTTCGAGCGCGGTGGACGCAGTCAGGAGATCGCGAGTCGTCCCTGGCTGATCAAACACAATGCTCCGCTGATAGCCCACGAGAGCGTTCATCAGGCTGCTCTTGCCGACATTCGGCTCGCCGGCAATGAAGACCCGCCAGGGAATCGTCAGGTGTTTACCCAGGGGAGCGAGGTCGAGCAGCCGCCCGAGGCGCTTCGATGCGGTATCAAACTCCGCCGGGACGCTTTCGAGGTTCGCAATAGTTAAGTCGAGACATTTACGCAGCGCGCCGTAATATTGTTCCAGCAAAATGCGGGCGGTTCTTTCTGTCCGCGCATTCGACAAGGCGACTCGCGCTTCCGCGGCAATGCCATCAGGCTCCATGAGCGAGGCCACTTGCTGCCAGGGAACTATCGTCGCCCCGTTCTGGGTCAGCCTTTTCATTACCGCGGCAGCCGCATAGGATCCGCCATGGCAATGGATTTCCAAGTGGCTCGACGCTTGCAGTCCCACGACCACTTCCTCGCCAGCACTTTCCAAAGAATGAAAAGTGCCAAAGACAACTCGACCGCAAGGTAGTTCAGAAAGGCTCTTGCCAGATGCGGGAAAAAAATGGCGACCAACAAGTTCCAGGGCCTGCGGCCCAGCAACGAGAATACTTGCCACGGCGCCACGGCCGGGGGGAGTGAGCTGAGAAATGATCGTGACTGCTGGGTTCATGAAGCACCGCGGAGATTCGCTAGATGCCTCATTGTAACCAAGGACCTACCGTCGCAGGCCGTTCGCCATGCTGGCAGCGGACGCTTCTCCGATCGTGTTTTGCTGATAGATTTCCGAAGTCAATTGAACGAACTGCTCGCGAATCTGCGGCTCCACCTTCGTGAGCTTCGAGGTCATCTGTTCTAACTTGGGTCCATTTCTTTCGGCGGTGAGCGAGACGCGTCCGAGGAATTTTGCCGTCTCGGCAAAGTTGGAATCCGCGGTGCTGCCGACTAGGGGCGAGAGCGTTTTAGCCACCAGATCCAACCCCGCGTTATCAACCGTCAAGAACATATCAAGCAAAGTCGCCACACGGCTGCGGCCATCCTGGGCATAACCACTGCGGAGCAGCAGGACGCAGCGGCCGGACATGCGGTGCTTGAACATGCTCCCTTCGTAAAACCCTTCGCCGTACATGATGTGCAGGTCATTGGTCCCATAGGCCAACTCCACATCACACTGCGTGCCGGCACCGTCGTTACCCTTCCACTGAAAGGGGCCGGTACGCTGGGCAGTCATGTTGGAAATTCCCATGAGCTGCCACATGTTCACGACAACTTCCGGGTTTCGCAGCAGAAAGAGATACAAGCCAGAGTCGCAGTCGATGGTCTTTTTCGGCATGCGGCGATAAACACTTGGGGATTCCACTACCGAGCGGAGTTTGCGCTGCGACTCGTCATTCAGCTTGTTCCAGGGGATGACCCGCAGTGCTTCCTCGCGGGCTTCGCGCGTGGAGACCGCTTTCTCTTCCTGAGCCTCGCGGCTCTGTCGAGTTGGTCCCTGACCCTCTGCCGATGCTAGTCGCGGGAAGAGCCAGCAGCCCCCGGCTGCGGCGCATGCGTGCAGCAGGCTTCTACGTGAAATGGGCGCAGAAAATGAGCGCAGAATCCCCATCGTCCCCCCTAAGTCATGACTCCCTGCGCCGCATCCCGAAAGAGTGCGGTCTCAAGGCGGCCGACAAATCAACTCACGCATCGAGAGCCCAATCAGCCCCGCGCATCAATCTATGCCGGTCCAATAATCTATTCGGCCGCCAGTCGTGGGAAGGCCCAATCAAAACGGATAGCAAAACGTACTGCGAAGCTAGCTAACCAATCCGGACTGGCCATGCTAGCTTGTCACGTTGACTCCCACGGCCTCCTGCCTAGAATGCACTAACCCGCTGAAATACGTAGCTGAACTAGAGGGTCTGATGTCTTCCCGCTGGCTGACCGCGTTGCCTGTTTTTAACGAAGTTCGGCACGTAAATTCCGTGCTGGATGAGGTTCGCCGTTACTGCCGCGAAGTGTTGGTGGTGGACGATGGCTCGACCGACGGGACCGCCGGACTCCTACAGGCGCGAGAAGATGTCCACATCGTCACGCACGAGGAAAACCGGGGGTACGGCTCGGCTCTGATGAGCGCGTTTGATTACGCCCAGCGGAACGGCTACGAAAAGCTGGTCACCATCGACTGCGACGGCCAACACGAGCCCCAGCGAATCCCCCTCTTTTTCGATGCCTGCGAAGAGGGAATCGACATCGTCTCCGGCAGCCGTTATTTGCATGCCTTTCCCGGGGACACCCCCCCGCCCGAACAGCGGCGGCGGATTAACGAGCAGGTCACCGCCGAACTGAATCGCCGGCTGGGGCTCAGTCTCACCGACGCCTTCTGCGGCTTCAA
>CAYUJE010000195.1:0-4805 GCA_964444865.1 uncultured Pirellulaceae bacterium
GGGTCACCATCAACACGGCGAACAAGACCATGCCGCTGTAGCCATACTGGGATAAAAACACTTCCGGCAAGCCGCGGTGAATTCGCCAAAGTTGCCAGGCCCGAAAGGGAATTTGAAACAAAACGATGCCATACAGCAGAATGCCCGCCGGATTATAGTTCCAAGCGCCGAGTACATCCCCGTGCCCCAGGGAGATAAAACACCTCGTCAATCCGCATCCGGCGCAGTCCATGCCAGTCATCCGCCGAAAGCTACAAAGTTCCGGCAGAGGAATCTGCGTAAAGGGAACGGTCACTTGCTGTGAATTGCGGATTTGCATGAACGTGGAGAGCAAGACTACTCCAGCCGCCAAGCAGAGCCAGACCACATGGAATTGGCGGTCCGGCGGGCGAGCAGGGAATATCTGGATTGCACGCTCGCGTGTTGACATGGCTGGAGGCAAATGTCGATGCGGAAGAGGCACAGAATGTGGGTTTTCTTCCAAGCACTCAGTCGTGGGACTTTCTTCCGCAGCCACCGTTTCTCCCCTCACTCCCGACATCACTTCTTTTCCTTTTCGGCTTTGGATTTTTCGAAGAGGGCCAACTGCCGCTTCATCTGGCCGGAGTGCGGGTCGAGTTTGAGGGCCAGGGTCTGGTATTTGATGGCGTTATCGAAATCCCCTTTGGCGTAATAGCAGCGCCCCAGAGTGTCGTAATAGGCACCTACCTCGCGCTTGAGTTCCTGCCGCACTTCCACAGATTTGTGGCTGGCGCGGATGGCTTTGTCGAAATCGCCAAACGTATTGCTCACCAGCCAGGCATACTGGTTGCAAGCAGTGGCATATTCCTGTTTCTCGCTCCCAAATGGATCGCCGCCGCCGTCAGTTCCCTTGTGGCTCTCCATCTCTTTCTCGAAAGTTTCCGTCGTCGACTCAATCAGCTTGCGGATAGCGGCTTGCTGTTCGGGAGTCTGATTCGGCCAACGATAGAGGGCGATTAGCACGTCGGCATCGGTGGGATCGGCAGCCGCACCATCATCTAGATGCTTGCGGGCTTCCTCCATTTTCCCCTTTTCCATGAGGTCCAGGGCATAGAAATAATGCATGCGGGAAATCCAACCGGCTTGTGGACGTAGCGGCAATTCACGAGCCTGGGCATTTTTTTCCAGCAAATCGACGCCCCCCTTCGCCACTTCCGCGGCCGCGAACTCTTGGGCGTTGTCGTGCAACATTTCGGACAAGGCGTACCGAACATCAAGCTGAATCAGCGAATCCTCTGGCACATGTTCGAGCAGATAGCGGAACTCGTTCTCGGCCCATGTGAATAGGCCACGCTGCTGCAAAAGGATCGCTAGCCGAAAGTGATGCTGCACATCGTCGGGCCGGAGGGCGAGCGCCTTGGCCGCCGTTTCCTTCGCGGCGTCCTTTTTGCCGTCTTGGTCCTGGGCCTCGGCCAGGCGATAGATGAGCTCCGGGTTGTCCACAAATGCCTTGGGAAACCGATCCGCAACCTCTTGCACCACCGGCCACGCCTTCCGCTCGAGCAGCCAGTCGACCAACTCCGAAAGTTGATCGGGTGTCCCTTCGAGCAGCGACAAAGACTTGCGCATCACGGCCACGGCATCCTGCTCGCGGCCGAGAGCCTGCATCAGCGTGACCTCGAACCGATAAAGATCGCGCACCACTTCGCGGCTCGTGCGATCGGGGAACTGGGTGAATAGTTCGTGCTCCGACTTGATGTGGGTTTCCCACTCTGAGATGGAACCGGCCGGATCGGGCAAGGTCTTGGCAAAAGTTCGCAGCCAAACGGTGGCAGTCCGTTTGCCGGTTCCCGCGCCAGCCACCACTTTCTTGGCCATCTCGGCTCTCGCCTGGTCGTCCATAAGCTCCGGCATCAAGTCCATTACCCTGAGCGCGGCATACTTGGAGAGTTCCTCCGATGTTTCAAACCGGGCCAGGCGGCAAAGAGCCACCAGACCCTCCTGCTTTTCCAAATTCTTCAGCCGATCAATGCGGCTGCGGCGTTCGGTCTCGGCTTGATCGCCGTACTCTTTCAGGACGCGAATGACATCGGCAGGGTCTGAATCTTGATACCACTGCACTTGCATCGCCCGCACCAGATAGCGAGCCCGCAGAGCGATCTCCACGTCGTCATGGTGCTGGGCTTCATTCAGGGCGTCGAAGGCCTCCAGTCCAATTTTCGATAGTTCCGCTTGCGCCTTCTCCCTGGCGGTGAAGTCCCCCGCCCCCAATTGCTCAATCAGTTTGGCGACTCTGGCCTCCTGATCGACTGTCGAAGCCGCTTCCGCCGTTGGCTTCTGGGAATTACCCTGAGCGAAAGCAGCGTCTGTTAGCAGAGTTATTGTCCAGGCAAGGCAAAACACTGGCAAAAGCTTGCTGTGGAGAAATCGCATTGCGGCACCTGCAAGGACAGAAAACGAAACCAATCGGACCGCCTTTTACACCGGTCATACCATCAGGATACCCCGGAAACCTTATCAGGGGCAAGTTGCGTTTAGCCGCAGCAACAATGGGCTCAATATTTCCCCGCAATTTGCGAATCACCTTTCAGAATTCGACGCTTCCACATACTCTCCGCCTACGACCATGTCCGCCATCCCCATTCTTCGCAACAACACCCACTCGGTCGCCGTCGGCTATCTCTGCTGGATTTTTGGCTTCGTTGGGGCGCATCGCTTCTACTACGGCAAGAAGATCACCGGCACGATCTGGTTCTTCACGCTGGGACTCCTCGGCATTGGCTGGCTGATTGATCTGTTTTTGATTCCGAGCATGGATGCCGAGGCGGACCGGAAATACGCCCCAGGGCATCTCGACTACACGGCGGCGTGGCTGCTACTCACATTTCTGGGTGTCTTCGGCATTCACCGCTTTTACATGGGGAAAGTGGTCACAGGTATCCTGTGGCTCGCTACCGGTGGGCTCTGCGGTTTGGGATTGCTGTTCGATCTGCTCACGCTCAACGAGCAGGTGGATGAGATGAATCGGATGTCGCCCTAATGCGTAGCCGCAGACGGGCGACCTGTGGCTGGGTGGTATACAATGGAATTACCACACCCCACCTGCCGATGATTCGTCTTTCTTTACTCTGGTCAAGACTTTTCTTCAGCGTGGTCATCTGCGCGCTGGCTGGTTGCGGCGGAGATCAGGAGGTTCCCACGACTGCGGTTATTTCACCGGCCGAAAAGGTTCCTCCTGCCAAGCCCGCTTCTAACCTGCGTGAACCTGTCGAGGTCGCCTGGGACCGGCTGGAAATGCCGCTGGGGGAAGATAATAAGTTCGAGCCCTGGATGGTCCCCAGTCGCGTGCAGGAATTGGAAGGGAAGCGGGTGCGCGTGAAGGGGCTGATCTACGCTGGCGGACTGTCGCAGCGCGGCAATATCCGCGAGTTTCCCCTCATTCGCGAACTCGGCTGCCAGTTCGGCGAAGGTGCCCCGGCCTGGCACGTCATCATGGTTGAACTGGAAGGAAAACTGCGAACCGAGTACAAATTAGAACCAATTACCGTGGAGGGCATTTTGCGGGTAAAGCCGTATAATGGCCCCGACGGCAAAACATGGTCGGTCTACTTTCTGCAAGGGACGAAGGTCGAATGAAACTCTCGACAATTTCTCTGCTGGTTTCCGCACTCGTCGCGATTGGTCTTCTCGGCTGCGAAAGCCATTCTTCCACGCCGCTGGCCACAGCCCCTGCCACGACGTCCGCGACGGAAGTTCGGCAGGAGCCCGTCACGAGCACGAACTCCGCCGGCGACAGCGGTGAAAAGAAGGAAGTTGTCCAGGCGACTCACAAAACTGAACTCGAACCGGTAACACCAACACTGCCAACCAGCGAATCCTCCACGCCCTCCAAGGAAAATGTATCCGCCGAACCGCCCACCTTGCCCGATTCCGCCCCCACTCGCCCCAAGGCCGACCGCGAGCCAACCAAGCCGGGAGACCCCGAAAAAATCACCTTTGACGACCTGATCCTTGGCATGCAAGCCGACATGGTCTTCCGCCCGTTCATGCTCACTGACCGCGCTAAGGAACTAGAAGGGAAGCGGGTGCGTCTCACGGGCGAAATGTACGCCGGCAGCGTTGCGGGGAGCGAAAAATTAAAGGAGTTTATCGTCCTGCGCAATCGAGAATGTAAGTACGGAGCAGGCGGTCAAGCAGACCATGTGGCCGACGTGCTAATGAAGGAGGGCCACACGACAAAGTTTACCATCGGCACCATAAGGGTTGAGGGAACGCTTCGCATCAACCCGGTCAATGACGACAAGACAGGGGTTACGAACCACATCTATGTGCTCGAAGATGCCGTCGTGAAGTAATCAGGGTCGGGTGACGCAGCGAAAGCTCCTACCTCGTCAACAAGTAAAACTGCACGTCCCGATAACGCAAGCCTTCCGGCAATTGCGACAGCAGCGGCTGGATTTCCGTGGCTGGAGCATCCCCGAACAGTTTCGTGAGTTGCTGCCATTGCTCCGGCAAAAGTATCCAGCGCGGATCCACTTTCAATCCGTCCCTCGCCGCGCGGAGTAAGTGATCGAACAGGCTCTCCTCTGAAATACGACGAATCGCCTGGCACTCTTCTGCGGAGTATCCGGCCGAAAGCAGTTGCCATGTCCAGTAGTGATTCGGGCGCGAATGGGGAGCGATATCCGTCGTAGCCGCACGCGGCTCGCTTGCTGGCTCGGTTACTGCGACAGGCAATGGCTCGATCGTTGGCTCAACTTCAGGCAGATTCTCTCGCGGAGGAATTTGCTCGGGTGCCACCTCCTCTCGTGAGAAGCCTACAGGCGGGCCGACTGTGGCTACGT
>CAYUJE010000195.1:4905-12640 GCA_964444865.1 uncultured Pirellulaceae bacterium
GACTGTGGCTACGTCCGACGCGGGCTTGTATCCCTGCCGGATTCTCAGCAGCAGTAATTCATCTTCCGTCAGCGGTCCGGGGAGCGGAGCGGTGCCGCGCATCACGGCTTCGCCGGCAAGAGTCAGTTTCACGGTGGGTCGAAAGCGGGTTTCCTCGATTTGCTCCACGAGTTGCAGGAGTAAAAGCCCGTCGAGCAAGTCGGCAATCTCGCGCTGCTTGAGATGTTGAAGAATTCCAAAGGTGCTGAGCTTGTCCAGCCGAAGTTTGGTAATCTCCTCGGCCTGCGAGCCGGCGAGCATTTTGGCGATAAGTCCCTTGCCGACTCGCCCTTTCGTGCGAGCCACTCCGGACAGGATCATGCGGGCGACCTGTAATTGGGCAGCTTCCTGGACCTCCTGCGATTCTTTTGACTGCTTCATTACGGACGCGGGCTTGGCCAGCACCGGCCGGCAATTGTCGCAATTGCCACAGCGGGCTTTTCCGGGGTCCCCAAAGTAGTCCAAGATTTCCACCTGCCGGCAGGTGCGGGTGCGGGCGTACTCAATCACCCGTTCCAGCTTTTCATACTCGGCTCCTTTCCGCCGATCCAATTCCGCAAAATCAATGCCGAGTTGTTCGAACGGTTTCTTCCGCTCCAGCATGTGAATTGCCCGGCCGCGAAACGGCGGGACGTAGTCAAAGCTTTTGAGCTTGCTCAGTTCCTTCACCGCGCGCGTGATGGAGGAAGCGTCGAGTTCGGTCGTCTTGGCGAGCGAGGCAGGGCTTAAGAATACCCGCTCACGCCGCATTTCGCCGACGATATTCTCAATGGCTCGCAGCACCTTCCGCTGCACCTTGGCCTCCGGCGGCAGCAGATCGACGAGTGTGGGGAGGTCGCTATCGATGCGGACCGCGGCCTGATTCTGCCTTGAATCCAGCCTTTCCAACACGCCTGCCTTTTCCAGAATCTTCTCGCAAGAAGCGATCCCCTCCGTCGTCAGCGACAGACCGGTGCCGTCCTTGATTTCCTGCAATGTCCATTCGATGGGGTCGGCCTGTTCGCGGCGGAGATAGTCGTAGACTTTCTTCACCGCTTCCCGCGGCGGATACTTGTTGTCGATAAAGAATTCCTGCACATAGCGGTCCGCCTGGCTGAATAGCAGCAGGCAACGGCTCGGCAAACCATCACGGCCCGCTCGTCCTGCCTCTTGGTAATAGGCTTCCAGGCTCCCAGGCATGTTGAAGTGAATGACGAATCTCAGGTCGGGCTTGTCGATTCCCATCCCAAAGGCATTGGTCGCCACAATCAGCGGCACACGGTCCTCCATGAAATCGTCTTGGATGCGGCGGCGGTCCTCGGGCATCAGTCCGGCGTGGTACAGGCCGACTTTGCGGTCCTTTTGCATCTCACGCAGGGTGTCCACGATCTCCTCGCACCGCTTGCGGGTGGCGGCATAAATGATACCCGCCCCTGGCGTCTGTTCCAGAAACTGCCGCAGAGCTTCGTACTTCCCCAAGTCTCCCATTGGCTCTTGCACTTCAAATCGGAGGTTGGCCCGGGCGAATCCGGTAATGAAGACCTTGGGCGCGCGAAGTTGAAGCTGCTTCGCCACGTCGTCCCGAACCTTGGGCGTGGCGGTGGCGGTGAGGGCGATAGTCTGCGGCCAGCCGAGCCGCTCGCGAAATCGGCCGAGGCGGGCATAGTCGGGGCGAAAATCGTGCCCCCACTCGCTGATGCAGTGGGCTTCGTCCACGGCCAACAAATGCACCTTGGCAGCTCGCACTTTCTCAAGAAACAACGAATGCCGCAGCCGTTCGGGGGCGATGTAAACCAGGTCCAGCCGCCCCGCCGCCATCTCTTCCATTCGCTCCCGCTGCTCTGATTGCGTCAGCGAACTGTTGATGAATGTAGCTGCGATTCCCAGGGCTTGCAGGGCATCTACCTGGTCCTTCATAAGCGCAATCAGCGGGGAAACGACGAGCGTTAGCCCTTCCCGCATCAAGGCCGGCAGTTGATAGCAAAGGCTTTTGCCGCCTCCCGTCGGCATGATGCAGAGGCAATCCTGCTTCTCCATCACGGCCGATATGACTTCTCGCTGTCCGGGACGAAACGATTCCAATCGAAAGCGGGAAAGATGCGCGTCGATACCGTTCGGGAGCGCGAGCGGCGCACCGTTTTCGACGGATTCAGCGGAAAATTCGGCCAGGGACATGAGGCCATTGTAACGGGACCCCGGGGACTACGCCCACGGCAGAGTGGGGGTGGGCATCGGTTGCGAAGTTACTCTACTTCCTCGTACTCATTTACCTTTCGCCTTCTCTAGCACTGCCTCAATTTTCACCGGTGCTCCTCCCTGAGCCTTGCTCTCATCCGCCGCAGCGATGAAGGCAAAAACTTCCGTCGTTTCCTCGGGGGTCACTGGCGGCACCTTCGTCTTGAAGAATTTGCCGATTTGCATCGCGGTCGCTTCATAACCCATGTAGCGGTCGTTGGTCGGCACGATTCCCTTCACCGGCACTCCGTGGCCATAAATGCCGGCCGTGGAGACTCCTTTGGCACCAAAGACCGTGGCGCTGTATTTTGGCGGACCTTTGAGGATGGCGCGGTAGGTGCCGATGCGGCCGTCCTTCCAAATGCCGGTGACGACATCGGCCGTGTCGGTACTGGCCCGCGTAACGCTCGCGCAGCCGGGGCCCATGATGGTGTAAAGCGTCTCGATGCCGTGGATGCCGTGCCAGACCAGGTCCGGATGATGGGGCTCGCGCGGGCATCCGCCGTAGACGTCGCAGCCGATCACGTCGCCGACCTCCTCGTGGCTCTTCATCCCAATAAAACCGGGGCTATAGCGATGCTGCGAGCAAGAGAAGACGGGGACGTTTTTCTCTTTGGCCAGAGCAAAAATGGCAACGGCATCCTCCAACTTCGCGACCATCGGCCGCCCGATATAAAGCGGCTTGCCAGCCATGATGACCGCCTTTGCCTGCTCCCGGTGGGCTCGCCCGTCCACGCTCATGATCATCACCGCATCGACCTGGCTGAGCAGCGCATCGACGGAATCAACGATCTTTACGCCATAGGTCTGGATATCCTTCTGCCATTTCGGCAGCTCGCGCACGCTCTCCTCAATATCCGGACTCCCCGCCGGAAACGCTGCCACCACCCGAATTCCAGCCAGGTCCCCTTCCGCTTTCGGATCATGAAAGAGTTGCGTGAAGGCGACCGCTTGATAATTATCCAGGCCCAGCACGCCGACCTTGATCGGCTCAGAGGCCGGGAGGGAAAAAGTGAGTCCCAGAAAGAGGAAGGTGGCCATGAAGATTGATCGTGGGTTTTGCACCGCCATAAATGGGAACCTCGTTGGATTATAAAAGGTTTGAAACCGGCAAAGAGTTATGTGCGGCAGTTGTCAAAGAGTCGCTCAGCGCCGGATGCGAAAGTGGACCGGAACGATAACATCCTTGGCTACAGGGATCGTCCCGATCCGGGCTGGTGAAAACTCCCAGGTAGTCACCGCCTCAACAGCTGACCGATCCATTTGTCGAAAGCCGGATGAGCGGTGCACACTGACCGAGACGGGAGTACCATTCGTCCCCACGCGAACCAGCAGTTGCACACTTCCTTCGATTCCATCGACTAATAACTCCGGCGGATAAATCGGCTCGGGCCGACGTGAGAAATTCGGGGGGACTTCCACTCCACTCAACTGTTGTGACACGACGGCTTTCTGAGCAGCGTCAGCTATGGACTCTACCTTAGTCACTGCGGCTTGGGTGGGCGGGAATTGCTGGCGAGATACCTTTTGCACGTCCACCGACTGCGTCGATGGCAAACGTGGGGGGGGGGCACGTCGACTCGACAATACAGAAGCGACCAGGGCAATGGCCAACTGCGGCTCTGGCTGGGAATCCCGTTCAGCCGTCACTGAAACCGACGCCTGTCTTTCTTTTGGCAATGGTGAAAGGCTGGGAAAGGGCGGCAGCGGCAATTCGTCGGAGGGCAAGAGTGCTGGCATCGCAAGTACGGAAATCACCGTTTCGCCCGCTGATTCAAATTCCGGCGGCATGGCAATGCATCGCAAGTTAATCGCAGTAGTACCGCGCTGGCGGTCCTGGTTACTCGGAGGAATAGGGTTTCCCAAGCTCAAACAGGTGACAACTACATGAACGAACAGACTCACGCCCATGCCGATGCACATACGGGTTTTGCGGACCTGCCCAGGCCGTAATTCTAGACGCTGCATTGGTGAGGCTATCGGAAAAATCGGGTGCGATGAGATACTAGTTTACGCCCGATGATGCCCTGCAGCAACTTCTGGACCAAGATTTGAAAAGTCTATCGCTGATACTCATACGCGAAGATGGCATTGAATCCTGTGCCATCCACGCCACTGCCGTGAACGCGGTAATAAGTGTCGGTGATGTTCTCCAGGATCAGGCTCACACGGTGCTGGTCGCATGCGCCGAAAGTGGTGCCGGTCCGCAGATTGAGCGTACCGAATCCGGGCGTAGCAAAGGCCCCCTTCACGTAAAAGCGACTATCTGTGGCATTACTGGAATTGTTACGATCCTGCCGATTGACCAGCCAAGTAAAGAGATCCACGTAGGACCGCCGGTCGGCGTCTCGCCAGCGCAATCCGACGACGCCCTGCGTCGGGGGGATACGCGAAATCGGCTGCAGCGAGGTGTCGTCGCGTCCAAAAGTATAGGCAAAGTTGCCATAGGCCGCCCAATTCTGATGAAGCAAGTATTCGCCCGACAACTCCGTGCCGTTCAAGTAAGCTTGATGATTCCCCAAAATCAAGTTGTTGTTGACAACGTCACGGGTGATAAAATCGTCAATCCGGGTCCACCATTCAAAAATCTGCACCCGAAGACGTTCGCCGTCATGTTTTACGCCAAGTTCATAAGTGTAACTGTGCTCTGGCTGCAAGTTGAGAGCAAGCAATTGAGGGAGTTGGGAAGCGCTTTGTTGAAAGGTGTTGTTCGCGGTAAGATCGTCAATGGTCGGGGCGCGGTAGCCTTCGTAAACTCCGCCGACCAACGCAGTTTGATCGGTCAGCTTGTAATTGAGGCCGATGCTGCCCACCCACTCCTGGTAAGTCCGTTGAAAGAAGACGTCTTGCTGCACATTGCCCGGAAAGGTGAACCGCGGCGTTCCCGACAAATTGGAATTCTCATAGCGCGTGCCGACCACCGCATTCAGCCGCTGGGTAATATTCACGTCCCAATTGAGATAGGCCCCAGTGCGATCCGCGAGGGCATCGTCCGGATACTGCGGTCCCGCTGCCTGCTGGTTGGGTGGAAGTGGATTTCCGGTCTGCACGCTGAATCGTTGGCGCCTAGCGTCGATGTTCTCATGGTAGTAATCCACGCCATAGGTAAAGATGCCGACCCCTTCATCGCTCAAGTCCTTGGCCATCGTCAATTGATAGCCCAGCATGTGGTCTGAAAAAACCCCTTCTTGCCGCCGCGTATAGTTATTGAGCGGCACGCTGAAATTTGTGAACTCCCGCGAGGCTTCCTTGGTTAATTGATACGAGAATGTGGTGCTAAAAGTGTCATACAGCAGGTTCTCGGAGTCAGAGAATCCCTGCCAGCGCAGATAAGCCAGGTCCCGTTGTTGCGGGTCAAAGAACG
The DNA here is from genome assembly GCA_964444865.1 of uncultured Pirellulaceae bacterium. Taxonomy (GTDB): domain Bacteria; phylum Planctomycetota; class Planctomycetia; order Pirellulales; family Pirellulaceae; genus SXOA01. Next base: position 10,523 of record CAYUJE010000195.1, read on the forward strand.
TCGGACGAGCGGTGTTTCCCGGTCGGTTGAAAACGAACGGCTCGAAACGGTCGCTGCGGGGAAGATCCTGCTGCTCGAAGTGAGACAGCGCAAAGGTCAAGAACTGGGATTCGCTGAGCATGTAGTTGTATTTAATATCGCCCGCATATTGGGTGTAATCCGTGAACGGCTGCCGTCCGCGTCCGCCGCCGATATCGACGTCACCCACGTCCATGAAACTCGCTCCCGCGAAAACACCGCTCCTCCCGACCCACCCTTCCACGTTGCCACGACTGTAGGGAGAACTGTCGGCCGTGCTGAAATACTGTTTGAAGGATCCGCCTCGATAGTCGCCCGCAAATGGACTTGCCGATCGGGTCACGATGTTGATCACACCGCCAATCGCATCGCTACCGTAAAGCGTCGAGCCACCGCTCCGCAGCACTTCGATCCGTTCGACTTGCCCTGGATCAATGGTATTGAAATACTGATTCGGGCCGGCTCGCAGCACCGAATTGTTCATCCGTATGCCGTCCACCAGGATCAGCACTTGCTGGCCTGTCAGGCCGCGAATGAATGGGGATGCCTGACCTTTGCCAGTCTGTTGGATGAGCACGCCTGTCTCGAATTGCAGCGCGCGAAACACGTCTCCTGCCTGCTTCTCTCGAATCGTCTCTAGATCGACAATCGTGCCGAAATTCGACTGGTCAAAGAGAGACTTGTCCCCTTTGATAATGCCGTTCAGGCCACCAAAGTCGAGTGGAGAATCTCCACCATAACGCTGCTCGGAAAGCGAAGGATACAGAGGATTGCCCGGTCCAGCCGAGAATTCCTCCGCCGGCGTGAGGTTGCCAATCACCTCCGTTGGCGGCAGAATCGGCGGCATAACCTCTGGCGGCTGGTGCGCAGCAGGCTGGGCCGCTACTTGGTCCTGTTCGTCGTCTTGAATGATGATCGGCTCGGCCGACAGTTGAGAAACGAAAAGGCACGCCAGGGCCACTTTGGCGGGCAGGCTCGTTGAGATGCGGAACATATGTCAGGGAACTCCCGTCTCCTCACCATGCTAAGTGGCCCAAGGCTGGTAGCACGGAGCTGAGTATGTACTTACGGAAGTACTTCGGACGGGGCCGCGTCGTGTCGTTAATATCGGTTGTGCCGACGGCACAGTTTCTCGCGGTAACGCGGGTTGTATGGGCAGAAAATCGCCGCCCCAGGCGAAAAAAACGCCACCAACAAAGCCTCCAATTCGAGAATTATGAGCGTGAACGTGCTAGCAAGCTGGGCACGAAGATTGCTTGCAAGTCCAGAGATGCCTCGCCAAGCCCGATCGGATGATGAGCTGAATCGTAAAACCGGTGAAGCGCCACTGGCCGCGCGGCCGGACCCTGACACATCCGATTCTGCAACATGTTCCGCCATCATCTATCACAGCCAGGATCTCTTTCGCGATAGCAGGGAGATTTGGATAGAACATGGAGATGTTCAATACCGCCTCCGCATCACCAGTTCAGGAAAGCTGATTCTGACGAAGTGAATAAGCCCGCATTGCCGTTTCCGAGACTCGAAGTCACGGCCTCTCCTCATGGGCTATTCTAGCCCTCCCCCCAGCTTTTCATTCTCTTCCTTCACGCTGCTGCGATCGGGTGTGGCGTCGTTGTTAATGTCGTACCAGCCTTCGTCGAAGGCGAGGTAGCCACCTTTGCCGTGGTTCGCGTTGTCGATGGCGACGTTGGTGGCCAGGGCGATGACGGCATCCCCCAAGGCGACCTCGGGGCGGCAGCGGAGTTCGCTGCGGGGGCGGTTATTGCGGATGCACCAGGCGAAGTGTTCGATCTCTTCCCGATAGCCGCGGCTGACCGGGCCCTGGCTTTCGGCCGCCTTGGCGAGAGCCGGGCCTTTGCCGCTGGCCTGAGTGTCGAGCGTCGGGCCGCCGCCGTCCGCCTTCACGCCGACTTTGGTCGTGGTCGCGGAGTCCTTATAGAGAAAGACCTCCTGCTCCCGCTCCAGCACGATGGTTCCCTTGCTCCCCATCACGACTTCGCCATACCCCCCAAAGCCGTTGCCGTTGATCGAGGAATAGGTGACAACGATCTTCTTATTCGGGTCGCGCTCGTAATTCGGAATTCCCTTGGCTGGATC
>CAYUJE010000196.1:0-8599 GCA_964444865.1 uncultured Pirellulaceae bacterium
TCTTCAATTTCAAACTTTTGATGTGATCTTGCACTGCGTCATTCTTGGGGAGTAATTCCATGAAGAGCCGGCGCGCGACTCGCCAAAACCATCGTTCCCTAAGGCGAATGCTTGGATTTGAGTCACTTGAGCCACGATTGGCACTGGCTTCCTTGCCGTGGAACAACTCGTACTTCCACCTGGATGTAAATGGGGACGGCTTTGGGACCGCGGTCGACTCGCTCCAAGTTATCAACGAAATAAATGGGACTGGGTCTCACTTGCTTACTCAGGCTGTTGATGGGGGCAAGCCACTGCTGGACGTTACCAACGATGGTTGGGTTTCGCCGATTGACTCTCTGTGGGTAATCAACTACCTCAACCGCGAAAGTCCTTACTCCGTCTTTATAGTGTCAAATAATGTGAATGAAACAGAGTATCGGTTGTCCAAGGACAACTTTCACTTCACATCCGTGCTCAGAAATAACGTGACAGGTGTCGTGGCCTTGCGAACACATCCGGATCAACAGGATGCGAATGGATGGGGATCAACGCTCTATATGGGGCCCTTCATTGGCGGAGCTGACTCCAGCGGCGGACTGCTTCGAGCGTTTCAATTCGTGCCGGAAGGAATTCGAATCGTCGCAGACGGAAGTATCGCCAGTCCGTCGGCGGGTGGAGCTTTTGGAAACTGGATTTGGGAAGCGACACTGGGCTACGATTCGAATACGCAGGAAATCAGTTCCCAAAACGGAATTTTGAACGTCGAATTGCCTGCGGAATTAGCGACAGCGTTGGGTGATCTGAACCTGTACCGAATACACAGCAATCTCTTGCAAAACGTACCGCGCCGCTTCCACCCTGATGGGGATACTGGGGACATGAACCGAGTCGACGTTGCCTATGCGGCGACAGCAGACCCGCGAGATTTCACATGGCAGCCGCAACTGATTCCGGGGCACTTTCCGAGCGAGGCATCGAATTACCTTTCGGTAGCAGCAGTTGGCGCATACAACGATGTCGATTCGCAAAGGCTTGGCTTGCCGGGCAACATCGAGGCGGCATACAAGCCGACGCTTTATGTTCAACTTCAGTCGGATAACAGTGTGCCTATGAGGTTTGGTGGCATTTGGGACCAATCGAAAGCTACCGACCCTTATGCGGATAATGTCGGAATTACACCCATCGTTACACGCGGCTCCATCAGCGCCACGAGCATGACAATTCTGGTAAAAATTGCTTCGCAGCCAATTTCACACTAGGCTTTGAGAGCAAGTAGCCACTGAACCAGGCTCAGCAGGAAACTCGTTCGGCAAGGCAATCTGCAAAGCGAAAAACGAGAGTGCACAACGCGGCGTGTTTCTTCGAAGGGGCCCGGACATTGTTTGGTATCGGGTAGACTGGCACATCCCATGAAAACCATCCTCGGCATCGGTGCTCATTACGACGACTGCGTGTTTGGAATTCCGGGCATCATGCTCAAGGCGGTGCGGAAGAATTATCGCGTGGTGATTCTGTCGCTGATCGGCGACTACAGCAATTGGAAGCCAGTGCAGGGGCGGGAGAAGGAGATGGTGGCGGGGACGATTGACATTTGCAAAGAGTATGGGGCCGAGATGCGGTTCCTCAAATTCGCCGGGACGAGTTTTGAGGTCACGGAGGCGAACAAGCTGGCCGTAGCGGAGGCGGTGGCCGCGATTGAGCCCGACATTGCCTTTACGCTTTGGCCGCACGATAGCCATTCCGACCACGAAGCGGCTTCGGCATTAGCCAAGATTGCGTTGCGGCATGGAGACCGTTTGCTGCCGAAGGGAAGCCGGTTCAAACACCCGCAGCAGATTTATCACTTCGACAACGGCCCGCGGCACACCATCGGCTTTGAGCCGAACACGTTTGTTGATGTGACCGAGGAGTGGCCGCGGGCCATCGAATGGCTGGGCCGATTGATGGCCTTGGTGGCGAACCAGAAGTACGACCCGACGTCGCTGGACGGAGCCCAAAGGGCCAAGGAGACGCAGGCTCTCTATCGGGGCATGACGTGCGGGGTGAAGTATTGCGAGGCGGTCCGGTCGGCGGATGCTTATCCGCGAGAGATTTTCTTTTAATGTACGCCGTCGATCCACGCCCACGCAAAGCCGTGGGCGTGCCACCCAGCGTGCATTGCCGCTTGTTAAACTGATGGTTTGCTCCAACCTTTGGCAATGCACCTGACGATGACCAAGAACATTCTTCTTCGCTGCCTGGGCCTATCTTTGTGTTTGGCCCCGTTCGCGCCGCTATCAGCCGCGGAGCCGGAGCCAAAACTTCCGCCAGCCGCGGCGCAGACGGTAGATTTTCAAAAAGACATCGCCCCCATCCTTCGCGGCAGTTGCATCAAGTGCCATTCGGGAGAGGAAGCCAAGGGGAAGCTGCGGATGGAGACGCGCGAGCTCCTGATGAAAGGGGGCGAGAGCGGGGCGGTGGTGGTGAACGGGAAGAGCGGCGAGAGCGAGCTCATTCGGTTGGTTGCGGGGCTAGAGAAGGAGCGAGTGATGCCGGCCCAGGGGCCGCGGCTGAAGGAGGAGCAAATCGGCCTCTTGCGGGGGTGGATTGATCAGGGACTGAAATGGGACACCGGTTTTCGCTTCAAGCCGGTGCAGCAGATGCCGCTCGCGCCGCGAAAAGTCAGTCTGCCGCAGTTCGCCGCGGGGCAGACTCCACCGAATCCAATTGATTTGCTGCTGCGAGACTATTTCCGCGAGAACAAGGTCGAGCTGAAGGAATTCGCCAGCGACCGGGTCTTTGCCCGCCGCGTGTACCTGGACCTGGTCGGCAAACTGCCGCCGGCGGAGTTCGTGGAGCAGTTCGCCGCGGTTGGGAACGATCCGCTCAAGCGGCAGAAGCTCGTCCGCCAGTTGCTCGATGATAAGAAAGCCTATGCCGAGCACTGGCTGACGTTCTGGAACGACCAGCTTCGCAACGCCTATCGCGGCACCGGATTCATCGACGGGGGACGCAAGCCGATTACTGATTGGCTTTACAAATCGCTCTACGACAACAAGCCTTACGACCAATTTGTGCATGAGCTCATCAGTCCGGTCCCCGGCAGCGAGGGATTCACCGGCGGCATCACCTGGCGCGGTGTGGTGAACGCCAGTCAGCGGCGGGAGATGCAGGCGGCCCAGAACATCGGCCAGGTCTTTCTCGGCACCAATCTCAAGTGTGCCTCCTGCCACGACAGCTTTGTGAACCACTGGAAGCTGACCGACTCCTATGGCCTGGCTGCGGTCTTTGCCGACGGCCCGCTGGAGATGCACCGCTGCGACAAGCCGACCGGTGAGATGGCGAAAGTTGCCTTCATTTACCCGCAGCTCGGCAGCATTGACGCTGCCGCCCCCAAAGCGGAGCGGATGAAGCAGCTTGCCGACCTGATGACCGGCCCGAAGAACGGCCGTCTGGCCCGAGTCATCGTCAACCGCCTTTGGGCGCAGCTCATGGGGCAAGGGCTCGTCGAGCCTCTCGATGACCTCGACCAGTCGGCGTGGAACCAGGATCTGCTCGACTGGCTGGCGGCTGATTTGGTCGAGCATAGGTACGACCTCAAGCACACTCTGGAGCTCATTTGCACTTCGGACGCCTATTCTCGGCCGACGGTCGGGGCTCCAAAATTGGACGAAAGCGATTTCGTTTTCCGCGGCCCGATTGTGAAACGGATGTCCGCCGAGCAGTTCGTCGATGCGGTTTCGATCCTCACCGGCACTCCCCCCGGTCAGCCAGCCGTCAATCCGCCGGCTGTGGAAAAGGGTGCCGCCGCCGAAGTGAAACTGGCCGGCAAATGGATCTGGAACGATGCCAACGCGGCCCAAGCTGCCAGTGGCGGACGGGTCTTCTTTCGCAAAACGTTTGAGTTGACGGAATTGCCGGCACGGGCGCTGGCCGTGATGACTTGCGACAACGAGTTCATGCTGTTCGTCAACGGACGGAAAGCAGTGGAAGGGAAAGAGTGGTCTTCGCCCACTTCGCTCAACCTCGCGCCCTATCTGCAAAAGGGAATGAACGTCCTTGCCATCGAGGCGACGAATTGGCCCGATGCCGAAACGAAGCGGGGGCTGGAAAACAAATCGCCCAATCCGGCTGGCTTGGCGTTTTCGCTGGCCTATCAAATGGAAAAGGGGGGCCCGTGGGCGGCTCTGGAAACCGACGAAACGTGGCTCGCCCACGACAAGTATCTCGTCGGCTGGGGGAAGAACGATTTTGAGCCGCAGGGGTGGCAACATGCCAAGGAACTGGGGGGCTACGACATTGGCCCTTGGAACATTGGGGGCAAATTCCAGTCGGCACTCAGCACGGCCAGCAGCACCATTCCCGGCGGCCATGTCCGGGCGTCGCTCGTCAACGACGATCCGCTGACCCGGGCCCTCGGACGCCCCAACCGCGAGCAAGTCGTCACCCGCCGCGACAGCCTCGCCACGACTCTGCAAGCCCTCGAACTCACCAACGGCAGCACGCTCGACGCGATGCTAAAAAAAGGTGCGGATCGACTACTGAAGATCCATGACGAGACGCCCACCCCGCCTCAACAACTTGTGCAGAGCATTTATGCCACCGCCCTCAGTCGTGAACCGACGGCTGCCGAGCTTGCCACCGCCCGCGAACTACTCGGCGAAAAGCCAACCAAGGAAAGCGTGGAGGATCTGCTCTGGATTGTGGCCATGCTGCCGGAGTTTCAATTGGTGCACTAGTTTTCGCCGACGACCGACCCAAGCTTCCCAATCAGCGGATTCACCAGCCCTTTGCCGTCAGGGTGGACCCGGTTGCTGAGGAAAATCAGAAACAGGTCTTTCTCTGGGTCAATCCAGAGGGCTGTTCCAGTGAAGCCGCCGTGGCCAAAGGCGGCTGGAGAGAAGGTCTCGCCTCGGTTGCTGGAATAGCCAGTCTGTATATCCCAACCGAGGCCCCGGAGCCCTTCGTATTCTTTGCCACTGGTGCGGCGGGCGGAGACTTTGTTTGGGACCGTCATCAGCTTCCAGGTTTCATCCGACAGAATTCGCTTCCCGCCTCGCTCCCCGCGGCCCAGCATCATGCTGGCGTAGATTGCTAAATCCTCAGCCGTGGAGAACAGCCCCGCATGGCCGGCGATGCCCCCAAGTTTGAATGCCCGCGGATCGTGCACTTCCCCCTGCATCCATTTTCCGTCCCGTTTCTCGGTGGGGGCGGCTCGCTGTTTCAGCCCTTCACTGGGAAGGAAGTTTGTTTCGCTCATTCCCAGCGGGTGGAATATGTGGTCGCTGGAAAACTCGTGGACGGACTGGCCGCTGAGCTTGCGGACGAGTTCACCGAGCACAACGAAGTTCATGTCACTGTAGGCAAACCGTTCACCGGGAGGCGTTAGCGGCCGTAGTGCAAAAACCCGCTGGAGAGCTCTTTCCGGGCCGTCGTCGTAGTCCTTGATGCTGTTGTCCGGAATTAGCCCGCTAATATGAATGAGGAGCTGCCGCACGGTGACCTTCTCTTTGCCGCCGGCGGCGAATTCGGGCAAGTAAGTGGCGACCGGCTCCTCGAGCTTCAGCTTCCCTTGATCCAGCAGGATCATCACGCTGGTCGCCGTGGCAATGGGCTTGGTGAGGGACGCCAGATCGAAAACCGTGTCCGTGGTCATCGCTTCGGCTGTCGGCTCGAGCCGTTTGTTGCCGTAGGCTTTCAGCAGGGCGATCTTGTCCCGCCGCCCCACCAGCAGCACGCAGCCGGGCATCTTTTTCTGCTCAAGCCCTTCCTGCACGATGGCATCGATCTGCTGGAGCTTTTCGGAACTCAGCCCGGCATCAGCCGGAGTCCCATGGGGCAAACGTCCAGCCGCTGGCTCCGCAGCAGCGGCATTCAGCGCGAAGAGCGAGAAAATCAGACCAGCAAGGCAAGGCATGGCATGCGGTTTCATTTTCGTTCCCCCTCAATTCGACATTCGTCATTCCGCCTTCTACGTCGCCGTCGACTTTAAACCGGTTCGCCTGCGGCGCGGATTGTGATACAGAACCTCCCGCAGATACTCTGCCGAGCCGTTCTCTCCCGGCAATCTTTCCCGGTGCCAGTCGCGGTGGGTGGGGACGAGGGCATCGTCGTGTGGCCAGGGGTCGAAGGGGTCGAGGCCGAGGGCGCGGGCCAGTTTGCTGCTGTCCATGCTGACGTCGCCGGCGCGGGGCGGAATTGGGCCGGCGTCGATGCGGTTACAGCCGATCAGATGATCGGGGTCATAGCCGCCGACGCGGTTGATGACCTGGGCAATTTGATAGAGGCTGAGGGCACGCGGGCCGCCAGCGTGGTACAGGCCGGAGAGATTTCCGGCGAGGACCCGCTGCAAGAGAGGATTGAGGCAGTCGGTGTACGTTGGCGTGCGGACTTCGTCGTAATAAAGCGTCGCCGGCTTCTGCTTTTTGAAGCGGGATTGAATCCAGTCAATCGCCCCCGCGTGGCCGTTGAAGCTAATTCCCATCGGCAGCGAAATGCGGAGCTGGCAGGCATCGGGCCGCTCGCGGTCGATGATCTGCTCCGCCTCGGCCATTGTTTTGCCGTAGACGGTGACGGGGTCGGTCGGGTCCTCCTCCACATGCCGGCCGCCGGCGGTGCCGGAATAGACCAGGTCGATGGAGAGATGCACCAGCCTCACGTCTGCCCCGCCAGCGACTTCCAGCAGGTTCACCACGCTGTCGACATTCACACGCTGGGCCATCGCGGGGTCGAGCTCGCACGATTTGAGCTTGCAGGTTCCTTCGCAATTGAGCACCGAGCGGAACTGATGACGGTCAAACAGCCGCCGCATCTGGTCCTTGTCGTCCCCGTCGCAGGCCAAAATCCCCTCCCCCTTGAGCGGCCAATTATCGGTGCGGCGAATGGCCATCACCTGGCCGGGAAACTTACGGCGGAAATAGGCGAGCGCGTTATACCCCGCCACCCCCGCCACGCCGGTGATGAGCAGCGGCAGGGGGGGAGTGGGGAGATCGGGCATGGGAAGGTCAAGTCGGCAATGTGAGGGAAAGCTCGCCATTATACCGCAACAATGCGGACTTGCGGCTGCCTGCAATGCGTCAATCTTGCCGGTTAGACTGTAGAAAATGGAACTGAATCCTTATGAATCACCCCGCGAGCAGAACTCGCCTCTGGAGTCGCCGCCAGAAGCCCGCTCCCTGGAAGCGGGACTGCGGAGAAAAATGACTCATGTCGCCTTCTATGCGTCCATGTTTGCAATCGTTGGCGTCATTGCGATAGTTGTGTGGATTCTTTCTCACGTAAAGGGCGGATGAACCGATACGAGAATTTGTCCGCACAGAGATTCGGTGCCTATACAATCAGCATCGCATCCCCATAGCTGTAGAACCGATACCCTTCGCGAATGGCCGTGTCGTAGGCCCGGCGAATCAGGTCGTCGCTTATCACCGCCATGCGATGATGAGCATCATCGGTTTCGCTGTTGCAGTGGCCCTTAGCGTACCTCAAGCTATAATGCTGTTAAGTGGAGAAGTGCAAGATGGCTGTCGCGCCAATAGTCCGGTATATGATCTTGTGCCAAGACTGGCACTCCCATCCGGAGAATTCAAACCGGCTGGACATTACCGGGCTGCTCAGCAACATCGATTCGGTGGATGATCCGCCTTACCCGGTGGTGCTCAGCGAACTGTGTTGCATCGTTGCTCTCACCGAATGTCGCGGAGCTGGACTGGCGTGGCTGGAATGCGTGAACGACGCAACCCAGCAGCGTGAGTTTCGGTCGCGAGAACATAGAATTGAACTTGCCTCCGATCCACTCGCGGTCGTTATCGTTCCTTTTCGGATTCGCAATTGTCGATTTCGAGAACCCGGAGTCTATTCCATGCGATTCTGGTTCGATTCCTTTCAGCCGGGCGATTGCCCGTTGCGATTGAGGTGACTTATGGAACGCCATCAAGGAGTGCCGGAGCCGTACATCATTCTGGATGAGATTGTCGGCGACGCTATTTATGATCCTCCCAATGTGGCGGGTGACCAGGCGAAGGACCGGGCTCCGCAGAATTCACCGCCGCCTAACGGCGATGGCCAAAACGAGCGACCAGGGTCGAAATAGTGCTGCTTCCCTCGTCTACAAAATCAGCATCGCATCTCCATAGCTGAAGAACCGATACCCTTCGCGAATCGCCGTGTCGTAGGCCCGGCGAAGGAGGTCGTCGCCGCCGAAAGTCCGGACCAGGATGAGCAGGGTGCTTTTGGGGAGATGGAAGTTGGTCAGCAGGGCGTCCACCGCGTGGAACTGGTACGGCGGGCGGATGAACAGATTGGTGGTGCCAGTGAACGGCATCAGCGTCCCGGATTGAGCGGCTGTTTCCAAAGTGCGTACGACGGTGGTTCCCACGGCGACGATGCGCTTGCCGCGAGCGCGGGTTGCATTCAACTTATCAACCGTATCGGGGCTCAGGCTGCACCATTCGTGGTGCATGACATGCTCTTCAATCGTGGGGGCATTGATGGGGCGGAATGTGCCGATGCCGACGTGCAAGGTTGCGAATTGAAAAGTGATTTGGCGCTGGGCGAGTTTCTCAAACAGTGCCTCCGTGAAGTGCAGTCCCGCGGTCGGAGCGGCAACGGCGCCCGGTTCCTTGGCATACACGGTTTGATA
>CAYUJE010000196.1:8699-12590 GCA_964444865.1 uncultured Pirellulaceae bacterium
AGCGGCTGCTGGGCGATGAGTTCGCGGGGGAGTTCGTAGTTGTAGTCGTCGAGGTTGGTCATAACGGGGTCGGGAGGGGTTTTTGCGGAAGTGATGCAGGCTCATGGAAAGTCCATGCCCGCAAAAACTCCTCCCGACCCCTTCCCCCTTGTCTTCGATTATAAGTGAAGGGGTGTCAACTGCACTTCCATCGCCGCTGCCGATAGCCTTCGTGATTACCGAGCTAGAGGTCGGCGGCGCGGAGCAGGCGCTGGTCAATCTGGCGACGGGCCTCAACCGCGAGCGGTTCAGTCCGGTGGTCTATTCTCTGCAGGGGCGGCCGCAGAAGGGCCGCCTCGTGCGAAGGCTGGAAGAGGCGGAAATTCCCGTCCGGTTTTTGGATGTTCGCTCCTACTGGCAGTGTTTCTCAGCCGTTTCGCGCCTCGCCGAACACTTGCGCCAGCAGCAGCCGCGGGTGGTGCAGTCCTTTCTGTTTCATGCCAACGTAGTAGCAACGTTAGCGGCCCGACGGGCCAAGGTTCCGCGGATGGTAACGGGCATTCGCGTGGCTGACCCCAGCCGATGGCGCCAGCGAGTCGAGCGGTGGTTTACCTCCCGAGCCGACAAGGTCGTTTGCGTCAGCCAGGGGGTGGCCGATTATTGCCGCGAGCGGTCCGGTTTTCCCGCCGACAAGCTGGTTGTCATTTCCAACGGAGTCGACTTGTTGCGGTTTGAAAGCGTGCCGCCAGCCAACCTGACGGAACTTGGCGTAACTGCTGGCCGCCGGGTGATTCTCTATGTCGGTCGGCTCGATAAGCAAAAGGGGCTCGATTGGCTGCACCAAAAAGTGATGCCGAGGGTCCTCCGCGAATTGCCTGAGCATGATTTGCTGTTAGTGGGTGATGGTCCACAGCGGGGAGGCCTGGAGTTGTTGACTGTGCAGCAGCGATTGAGCAGCCGCGTTCACTTTGCAGGCTGGCAGAGCAACGTGGCCTCCATCCTCGCCGCCAGCGACCTGTTGATTTTGGCGTCGCGCTGGGAAGGGATGCCGAACGTGGTGCTGGAAGCGATGGCTGCGGGCATGCCTGTCGTGGCGACGCAGGCCGAAGGGGTGCAGGAGTTGTTGGGAGCAGAAGCAACGGAGCAGCTTTGCCCGCACGAGGATGCGACGGGCTTTGCGGAGAGAATTGTTCGCCTTGCACAAGATCCCGCCCTGGCCGCTGAATTGGGAGCCCGAAACCGGGCCCGTGCTGCGACCGAGTTCTCCCTGACGGCGATGGTCTCCCGCTATGCAGCTCTCTATGAATCGCTCGTATATTCATGATGTTGTAAATAGATTTTTGTGCGGTCGTAACGCATTGCCGCAAAAGACCGTTCTTCCGCTAGCGTTCCGCTGCTAGCACGCCACTCAGTTCCGGCACTGTTGACGCACGCCAAGAAAGCGTTAGGCTCTTCGCTGGGACTGCGATGAAAGGTGGCTATTTCACTGTTAATGTTAGTGAATAAATCATCTGTTAATCAACAGTTATCCAATATTGTGGAATCACCCGGTACGTCCGAGTGAATTTGCGAGGCTGAGCGGAACCGCACGGCCACCGTGGTGCCGCCGCCGAGTTGACCCGTCACTCGGCCGCCTCGCAAAGCCGGCGAAGGGATTTTGCCGGAGTTCGCGGCAGGCGCTGTTGCACGAGCGCCTGCCGGCATACGGCCCGGCCTGGGGGGCACGGACGCTCCCTGGGGCCCTATGTCTGCAGCCGAAAACCCGATTGACGAAGAGATTTCGTCGCGACAAGCAGTTCGACACCTCAGTTCTCCCGGTGTACGCACTTCTGCTTGCATCGCTCGGGGCGTAGACTGAGCATGCGAACGCAGAGCGTTCATTTTCATTCGGTCCGTGGGCATTGGCCCGTTGATGGGAGCTGCTGGATTTCTCTCGTGTCGTTTTATTCCCTCCTCCAGTCCCGCCTCTCCCTGGCCATGCAATCCGACCGTCCTCGGCTGCGGAATATGCTCCGCGCGATACGGCAGGCGGAAGAAACGGGGAAGCCGTTCGACAGGAATCTGGCGAAGCTGCACGAGGTTTTGGAAGAATCCCTCGTTCGGCGCGCAGCACGGGAAAAGACCGTTCCGAAGATTGTGTACGACGAATCGCTCCCCGTCGTTGGCAAGCGGGACGACATCGCCGCTGCGATTCGGGATCACCAGGTCGTCGTCATCTGCGGCGAAACAGGGAGCGGCAAGTCGACGCAGATCCCCAAGATCTGTCTGGAACTCGGCCGCGGCATTAGCGGGCTCATCGGCCACACCCAGCCGCGGCGGATTGCGGCCCGCAGCATCGCCGCCCGCTTGGCGGAAGAGCTTGGGCCGACTGGGAACAAGCTCGTCGGCTACAAGATTCGCTTTGCCGATCAGACGAGCGAGCAGACGTTGATTAAAGTCATGACCGACGGCGTGCTGCTGGCGGAATCGCAGACCGATCGGACCTTCGACCAGTACGACACCATCATCATCGACGAAGCCCACGAGCGGTCCCTCAACATCGACTTCCTCCTCGGCTGCCTGCATCGCATCCTCCCCCAGCGCCCCGACCTGCGGCTGATCATCACCAGCGCCACGATTGACGCCACGCGGTTCGCCGAGCACTTCAAGTCGGAGATTGGTCCGGCACCCATCATCGAAGTCTCCGGTCGCACTTACCCGGTCGAAGTTCGCTATCAGCCCCTGGAAGATGAAGAGGGAAACGGCGACGAGGAGGGTGACCCCCTCCGCGCCATGGCCGACGCCGTCGAGGACCTCTGTCGCCTGGGGCAGGGTGACATCCTGGTTTTCCTGCCGACGGAGCGAGACATCCGCGAGGCTCATCAGAAACTCAAGGGTCGCAACTTCGCCAGCGGTAATCCGGAAATCTTGCCGCTCTACGCCCGTCTTTCGACAGCGGAGCAAAACCGGGTCTTTCAAAAACACAGCGGCCGGCGGATTGTCCTGGCGACGAACGTGGCCGAGTCGTCGCTGACCGTGCCGGGGATTCACTTCGTTGTCGACACCGGCACCGCCCGCATCAGCCGTTACAGCCCCCGTAGCAAAGTCCAGCGGCTGCCGATTGAAGCCGTCTCGCAAGCTTCCGCCGACCAGCGAAAGGGACGCTGCGGCCGCCTCGGCCCCGGCGTCTGCATTCGGCTCTTCAGTGAAGAGGACTATCTTGCCCGCGAGCGGTTTACGTCGCCGGAAATCCAGCGGACGAACCTGGCGGCGGTCATCCTGCAAACACTGGCCCTCGATCTTGGCCCCATCGACGAGTTCCCCTTTCTCGATCCGCCGCGACCGGAATCCATCCGCGACGGCTACAAAACACTCTTCGAGCTCGGGGCGATAGACGACAAGCGGGACTTAACCCCGCTCGGCCGGCAACTCGCCAGGCTCCCCGTCGATCCGCGCATCGGCCGCATTATTCTCGCCGCGGACAAGGAAGCCTGCCTCGCCGACATCCTCATCATCGCGGCGGCTCTCGAAGTGCAGGATCCCCGCGAGCGCCCGCAAGACAAGCAGCAGGCGGCTGACGAGGCTCAGGCCAAATTTGCAGATGCCGATTCGGATTTTCTCTCCTACCTCAAGCTCTGGGACTTCATCCACCGGCTCAAGAGCGACCTCACCCGCGGCCAACTTCGCAAGGCTTGCCGCCAGAGCTTTCTTTCCGAAACCAGAATTCGCGAATGGCAAGACGTCCATCGGCAGCTTTTGGAAATGGTGACGCAGTTTGGCCTGCGAGCGGGGAAGAGAAAGTATGACGGTACCACGGTAACCAATTCAATCGTGCCCCTCCCTACTCCATCGGCAGCACCAAAACAGTCGATGGGATTTGCCGACATCCAACAAAGTCGCCTTTCGCTCCGCGAAAGCACGTCCTTTCGCGGA
>CAYUJE010000197.1:0-9059 GCA_964444865.1 uncultured Pirellulaceae bacterium
AGTGGACTCCGGCCAGGTCCCCTTCCCATTCCATCACGCCGTCGGAGGCGTCTCCACGAACCGCAAAAAACTCCGCCAGAGGGAGGCGGAGATTCCCCTGAAACATCTCGAGCTGTTCGATCTCAGCGAGCGACTTGCTGCGCACGACGTCTGGCGTGATGCCTTCCACCTCCAGAGGGACGGCGGATTTGGCTTTCAAGGTCAAGTGGAGAGGCATTGCTTGGGTCTCGTGACGGCGAGTTGGTAGTTTGCGCCTTGGCTCAAAAGATAACGGCGCATGTGCAAACTGAGAAGCCGCTGGAATTTCAATCTGTTCGATAGCCGGTCAAAACGACGACTAATTTTGCAGTGGACGCTCGCCCACTTTGATTTCCAGCGGCAGTTCCTCGCCATCCCGCCAGATGGTGAGTTTGGCTCCCGATCCGATTTCCGTATCGGAGATGACCGTGGTCATTTGCGATGGGGAAGTGATGGGGAAGCCATTCCAGGTGAGTACGATGTCTCCCTGCCGCAGACCCACGAGTGCCGCCGGCGAGCCATTGATGACGTTCCTCACCAACACTCCGCGGGGCGGGTTGAGCCCGGCCTTTTCTGCTGTTTCGTCGGATAATTCCCAGGGCTCAATCCCCAGGAATCCACGGTGGATCTGGCCTTCGGTCATCAGCCGGTCATAGATGCGGCGGACCACGCTGCTGGGAATGGCAAAGCTGATTCCTTGATAGTTGTCTCCCACGATGGCCGTGTTGATGCCGACCACTCGGCCGGTCGAATTCACCAAGGGACCGCCGCTGTTGCCCGGATTGACGGCCGCGTCTGTTTGCAGGAAATCTTGAAAGGGGGAGCCAACCTTTCCTGCCCGATGTTTGGCACTGACAATACCGCTCGTTACCGTTTGATCGAGCCCATAAGGACTCCCCATCGCCCAGACTAAAGAGCCGACTTCCAGGCTTTCGCTATCACCCCACTCGGCGGCAATCAGCCCTAGCGCATTTACCCGCAAGACGGCAACGTCACTCTCTTTATCAAAGCCAATGAGTTGTGCAGGAACATCTTTGCGACCGTCGCTGAGTCGCACCAGGATCTTTTGAGCCCGCTGAATGACATGGTAGTTCGTCACGATGTAGCCGCGGGAGTCGACCACTACGCCCGAACCTTGTCCGGGAGGAGGGTTGGGAAAGTAAGGAACGGTGTCATAGCGGAGGCGTGTCGTCGAAGCGTTGCTCGTGGTGAAATCAACCGCACTAATGTGAACGACACTGGGAGCCAACCGCTGCGTAACCAACTGAGAGTTGCGTGAAAATTGTGCCAGGGGATCTCCCTGCAATTCTTCTGCAGCCAGTTCGTGTTCCGCACGCATCCTGCCGCGGGTCGCTGAATAGTTGGTTTCCTCAATCACGTAAGGGACGATGTACGCGATGGCCAGCATGGCACCCAGAAACACCAGCAACCATAAGAGCTTGGCCCACGCTAACTTGACGCGCATGACATCCGATTGCGCGCCGGAATCCGGCAGGACCACCTGGGTATAGATGATCTCCGTCTGCGGATGCATCGCCCGGGGATTGGCGTAAAATGAGGCCGGCGACTCAGCAAACTTGGAGGGTTGCCCAGGAGTGGAAGGATTTTGGGTGGTGAACTCGTCCATAAACGATCCTGCCAACAGAGCCATCGCTCCGGATGGCTCTGTGCAATCCAGCCGGCAGCGTCGGTTTTATTATAGGCGACCAAACCGATTTGACGCCAGAAACTTTTGGTGAAATTTTACTGTTTCGTTACGGGCATTCGCTATTCTCCCCAATCTTCCCTTGCTTGCAGAATTCTTTCCACAGTATTCTGGCGGTTGATGTTTCATGTTTGGGAAAAACCGCACTTTCCGCATCCCCGCGAAGCTGGGCCGGATGGATTGTTGATTACCGGCGGTTCTCTAGCCCCGGCCTGGATGTTGGAGGCCTACAAGAGCGGCATTTTTCCCATGCCCCTGAATTATGGGCAGCAACGTTCGCTGGGCTGGTTTTCTCCGGATCCTCGCGGCATTCTGCCGCTGGACAGTTTTCATATCTCCCGCCGACTGGCTCGACGGATTCGCCAGGGGGAATTTCAGTTCACCGTGAATTGCGCCTTTGCCCAGGTCGTTGAGGCTTGCGCCTCGCCACGATTGCCGGATACCGGTTGCTGGTTGACGCTTGCCATGCAGAACGCCTATCAGTCACTACATGAGATGGGCGTAACGCATAGTGTGGAAGCCTGGTCGCAAGGGCAGCTCGTCGGTGGCATCTTTGGTATTGCCCTAGGCGGCTTTTTTGCCGGCGAATCGATGTTTTCTCGTCGGACTGATGCCTCCAAGGCCGCCCTCGCCTGGCTCGTCAATCACCTCCGCAGCCGCGGCTTTGCCCTGCTGGATGTGCAATGGACCAATGAGCACACGCGGAGCCTTGGGGCGATCGACATACCGCGTGACGAGTATCTGCAGAAACTCTCCGCGGCGGTCCTGTTGCCCGCGACGTTTTCCGACTGCACGCCAGCCCAGCGTCATTCTGGCTGAACGATGTTCTGCTCGGTGCTCGCCGGTCTGCCGGAGGGATTCCCTTGGCGGCGCAGTCGCCCGCTGTCCCCGATGAGCCGCAATAAAGACCGCTTGATTTGTGGCTCGCTTTGTTCCTGTGCTGAGTTGACAACTTCCTGCGCCGAGGCATCCAGAGGAACCCCCTGGTCTTTGCAAGATTTGGCCAAAAGTTGACTCAGCCGCGAGACTTCTTGCCATTCTTTCCTGTCGGCCGCCTGAATCAGATGGTCGATTGCGCCGGGAAGATTCTCGATCACTCGGTCGATGCGGAGATTCGCGTCCGCCAACTTGCGGCTGAGAGAACTAAGATTCGGCAGCGGATTTGTCATTTTTCACTCTATTACTTAGGCGGCGCGCCGCATGGGAATCACACTTCGCCGACTGATTTGCGACTGTTCCAAGACCAGGCGAATCACGGCTTCTCCGGCATCCCGCAGTATTTGCTCGCGATGCCGAGCCGCTTTAGGGCCTTCTTCCGAAATCAGACGATTCGTTTCCTGCTCAATTACTGCCAGAGCCCGAGCCCGGATATAGCCGCGGGCCTCGGCACCTTGGAGCGTATGCATGCGGTGCGATACCCGTTCCCAAACCGCGGAGCGGCTGCGGCTGGCAACCTTGTCCCCGAGCAATTCCGGCTTGGAAGTGGCGAAGAGGCGAAGCAGCAGGCCGGGCAGAGACATAGGGCAATCCTTTTCGCAAGTACTTCGAAGCTGTTCCAGCATCCTTTGTTGCCGATGCAAAACAGGGGACGTTGGTACTAAATCGAAGTTCTCTGGGGCCACACTGCATGACGACCGGCAAGTTGCCGAACGCAAGCATTGCGTAAGCTATCACGGGCGGTTCCGACGTCTGGAGCCTTTTTCCATTCAATCCCTACACCCGTCCCAGCCGATACAATGCAAGCAGAATCTTGCCAACCGCTCGCCTGGGCGTTACCACTTGACCAACCGTCCCAGGTTTCCTAGGTTGCAATTTGTCATGGACTGCCAAGCAGACTTCCAAAATCAGGGGCTGTAGCCAAGTGGCTAAGGCAGCGGATTGCAAATCCGCCATCGTGAGTTCGACTCTCACCAGCCCCTCTTTAGCAAAAACTGAGCCTCCGCCCGACAAGTGTCGTGCGGAGGCTTTTTTTGTGAATGATGTCACAAGCTCTTGCTTGGTCTGTATGGGGGTTGAAAGAGGTAAGCAACTTCGCTTAGCCGGCCTTTCAAGTCATTCAAAACCCTCATTTGGCAAGGAGACTGATCATGTCCACGATTCGCTTTTGCAGCGTAACGCTCTTGGTTTTGGGAATGTTGGCGGGAACTGTTTGCTCGGCGGCGGAACCGCAAATGGCCACACAGTTGCACACGATATTGCGGTCGGAAACCTACAACTGCCAAGTTGGCGACATGGTGCAGGTCCGCTTTAAGACCCGCTCTGCCGCGAATGGCATCAGCACATTCAACGTCCAGGGTGGCGGCGATGTGCTGCGACAAGTGGCCGTGGTGATGTCCCCCATGGATCCGACGGACGAAAACGTGCAGCCCGGATCCTGGTATTTCGTGATCGTGATGTTCAAAGTGGTCAAGGCGGGTGATACGACCGTCAAGTTGACGCCCCTTTTGAACGATGGAACGACCCAAAACGCCTTCAAATTCGGGGTAGAGGCCCAGTGAATTCTGGCTAGGGTCGCGTCTCTGGCCCCGCCCAGAGTCGGCTGGTAGGATGGTGGTACAGGAATTTCTCGCCCCACTGTCCCACCAATTTTCCAAGGAGTTGCTTATGTCCAAGTGGACCAGTTTTTTGCTCGCCGGCGTTGTTGCGGCGTGCGTCAGCACCGTTGATGGAGAGGAGAAGCAAGTGCCACCCGCTCTCAATTTCAAAGTCAAAACGATAACCGGCAAGGAAGTCGATCTCGCCAAGTACCAGGGCAAAGTGGTGCTGGTGGTCAACACGGCCAGCGAATGCGGCCTGACTCCGCAGTACGAAGGACTCGAAGCCTTGCACGAGAAATACAACAAGCAGGGACTGGCTGTCCTCGGCTTTCCTTGCAATCAGTTTGGCAAGCAGGAACCGGGGAGCGACTTGGAAATCGCCAAGTTCTGCGAGTCGAATTACAAAGTGAAGTTTGACATGTTTTCCAAGGTGGACGTCAATGGCGAGGGAGCGACCCCACTCTACAAGTACCTCACCGGTTTGGAAGCCAAACCGAAGGGGAAAGGGAAGGTTTCCTGGAACTTCGAAAAATTCTTGATCGGCCGTGATGGCTCGGTCGTTGCCCGTTTTGATCCCAAGACTGCTCCCGATGATCCGGAAGTCGTCGCGGCGATCGCGGCGGAATTGGCCAAAAAGTAGCCGCTTGCTAGCAACGAGTAATCGCGACCTCAAATTACACATCGGCACCCAAAAGCCGCTCGGCTTTTGGGTGCCGTTTTTGTTGTGCGGGCAAATCTGCCGACCATGAATCGAAGCTGGATACTGTCTGTGAAGTTATACCGATTATTTAATCTGAGTCATGCAAGTTGGGGCTGTTGATGAATGCAAGGAAAGTATTCGATGTATGGGATATGACGACTCTCGGGCGCCAGGGCGCGTGAGTGGAATCGTCCTTTATGGCGGGAATGGATGTCCCGAGTATCCAATTCAAGGAGGAATTAGTTCATGCGCACAACTCTGTTTCGAAAGATGGCGATTTTTGTTGCCGGCGGCTTGTTAAGCTTTGCCGCTGCTTCGGTTCAGGGGGCGGAAACGACCCGTCTCCCCAATGCGGAATCGTATATCAATGCCGAGGAATCCCACTGGGTGGTTCGCGGCCAGGAAGCGACCTCCCCGGTCTCTTATGACGTGGCCAGCGCCACCATTGGAGATGGCGGAAGCTCTTGCAGCGGCGATTCCAACTGCGACAGCGGGTGCGGCGACCGTTGCGGCTTCCCCTCCGGCGGTTGCTGTGCGGATTGCTGCCGCCGCGGTTGGATTGGGGGAGGAGAAATTCTGTTTCTCAAGCCGTTCGAAAGCGAAGGCGCATCGGGCGCAGACTTCAACTATCGTTCCGGTTTCCGTGGGTGGATTGGCGTGCAGCGCGAAGATGGCCTGGGCGTTCGCTTGACCGGATTTGATTACTTTCAGCGGTCGGGGACACCGCAAACGACGCAACCTCGCAGGGTTCTGGATATCAATTCCCTCGATGCGGAAGTGATTGATTCCTTCAATATCTGCAATTGGAACTTGTTGGTCGGCGGTGGTATTCGCTATTTGTCTTTCCGGGATGACTTTCCTACTTCCACCACCTCGGGCGCGGAATTTCACGGTCTCGGACCGGTGATTTCCGTTCAGATTACCCGGGCGGTCAACGAGAATTGGTCGGTTTACGGAATCGCCCGCGAAGCTCTGCTCTTTGGCAACAGCAACTTTAGCGGTGGTCCGACAACTAGGGATACCACGGGATTCGTCAGCGAACTCCAGGCTGGCTTGCAGTACAACCGGGTCCTCAGCAGGGGCGGCATCGGCTTTGCCCGTTTTGGCTGGGAAGGCCAGTACTACAGCGCCATGGGCGGCGACTCGCAGGATGTCAGCCTCATCGGCGGCGTCATGTCCATCGGCCTGATGCGGTAAGACTGCCGATTGTTGAGCGTTTTTTCAATTGAAATTGAACGTCAGGCTGGAAGGTCCCCAGGATCTTCCAGCCTGATTTGCTTTTCTCCCACGCTTCCGGGCGCTAAACTAGAATTGGCCGTTAGTTTCGTTCCTTCTTGTTGGCATCGACGATTCCATGTCGTCCCCACCCTCCACTTCACCGCCTCGCCCCGGCCTGCAATTTTCCTTGCAGTCGCTGATGATTTTAATGGCGCTGGTGGCAATCGTGCTGGGGGTCTATCGCGGGCTTGGATGGAAGTGGCTGGCGTATTACTTCCTGTTGCTGTCTGCCGTGGGGCCCTGGTTTGCGTTCCTCGTCAGCGAGTGCCTTCCTATCCGTCGTCCATCCCTGCGCATTGCCATTGGCAACATGCTGCTGCTGGCCCTGTTCATTGGGGCACTGAGAGTCTGCGAACTTCTTATTGACGGGCAGGTCGTGCTGTTTGTCGGCCTGGCGGCGCTCCTGCTGTGGACGCCGCAGTACATGATTTTCTTTGTCTGGCGAGGAAGCCTTGAGCGGTAATTTTCCGCCTAGACTTCATAGGCCTCCGCAAAGGGATTGCGCCCCTTGGGCATCCATTTGCACATCCCGATTCCGACCACATAAAGCAGGCAGAGGGGAACGGCCATCAGCATCATGCTGTAGGGATCGGCGGGGGTCAGAACCATAGCGATGACAAAGATCGACAAAATGGCAATCCGCCACTGCTGGACATACAGTTCAATTGATATGATGCCAATCCGGTTGAGAAAGAGCATGACCAGCGGCAGTTGAAAACCAATGCCGAAGCCGACCGGGAGGATCAGCACGAAGCTAAGCCACTCGCCGATGCGGGGATCAAACTCGGCGTTCATGCTGGTGTTGAACATGAACAGGAAATTCAGCACCGGGTCAAAGACGAACAGGTAGGCCAGCGATGCCCCACCAAAAAACAGCAGGATGCTGACGGGGAGGTACATGTAGACGTAATTCTTTTCGTGGGGATACAGTCCCGCGGCCACGAAATTCCAGATTTGAATAAAAATCCAAGGGCTTCCCAGAACCAACCCCGTCACCAATGCCGCCTTCATCCAGATCATGAACGCTTCCTGGGCGTTCAGCACAAGGAAGCGAACCGCAATGGGCTTCCAGGCGGCCAGCGGCATCATCGCCACATGAGGGGGCTCAAGGGCGGTTGAAAACTGCGAGGCCAAGAGAATTTTATTGAGCCTTCGCGACTGCTCGCGATCGAACTTTACTTTCAATGCTTCGCGAATCGACGTCGTGGTCGCCACATCCTGCCCTGTGAATTCCAGGAATTCCGCGGACTCATGCAGTTCCCGTTTTCCGGCAACGGAATTGAGCACCAGCAAAAGGCGATTAATGCCAGCGGAATCGATTTCGCCTGCCTGTTCAGAAAGCTCGCGGATTTGCTTCTTCTGGTCCTCGCTCAAAAGCGTCCAAACTCGTTTGGCAGCAGAGGCATCCTTGGACGCTCCCGCCGAGACCAGGGCCAAACAAAACGGCTGCACTTCTTTGGGCTTAATGTCGCTGGGGACAAAGTAATTTGCCGACAATTCAAGGTGCTGGAGTTCCGGGAACGTTGCCTTCAAGGATTCGACCAACCTGCCGGTTTCCACCTCGAGCGGTTCAGGAATGAGATTCCGTTCATAAAGCATGTTCCTCAATTCCAGGGGCAATGGCTTGACGCCCAACTCTTTCTCTAGCTTCAATTCCGCCCGCGTCCGGAGATAGCCCGTCATTGCCCGCTCCAGCGGCTGCTGGAAGAACTTGACCACGCTTTCCGCGGCTATGAAACCGATGATGCCAGTCAAAATGAGGCCGGCGAGGGCCTTGAACAGTGCTTTGCGCAATTCCTCCAGGTGATCCCCGAAGGACATGGAAACTCCACCCTCGAAATTGTCGTCGTGTACTTGCTTGGGCATGGCAGGACTCCAGGTAGGCTTCTGGCCGGATGGGGATCCGGCAAAAGGGAATCAGAACGGCGGAGCCGGTCCACGTTCTTGTCCGAAAAGCGAATGGTTAAACGCTGTGCGGAAAGGAAGAACCGCCTTCAGGCGGATGCGGCCAGCTCAACCAGATGGCGAGCACGAAGCGTACGGTGGGAATCTGCCGTACCAGGGCGGGTGCCGACAATTCCGAGGAATGGCCAGCCTTTGTATCATACTCTGGCCCCCAGACCGGGACAACGGCTTAATTCAAGATCCGGACGCCGGAGAGGACAGAATAAAGGAGGGCAGATTCATAGGCGGGGCTGGAAAGTGA
This sequence comes from uncultured Pirellulaceae bacterium, assembly GCA_964444865.1. Lineage (GTDB taxonomy): Bacteria > Planctomycetota > Planctomycetia > Pirellulales > Pirellulaceae > SXOA01. The sequence goes on from CAYUJE010000197.1 coordinate 8,445, forward strand.
GATAGTGAAACTGGGTCCAGGGATCTGCCCCTTTCTCTGGCGCCACCTTGTGTCCTCCATTAATCTGTCTTCTCTGCGGGTGGAGGCTGCTCCTTAACACTCGGTGGTGGTGAAGGGGGCGGCGAAAATGGCGAATTCTCCGTGTTGTCCCCGAAGTAGTTTTTATTGCCGGCAAAGGGACTCTCCCCTTCGCCGAAGTAGGCGGTCTGCATTGGGTTTTGTGGCAGTGGAGGAAGGTAGTAATTGAAGTGCGGCTTGGGGGGAAATATCAGCCGGCATAGTTCCATCGACACAATGACCACGAAGCAAATCACCGGCACCAGAAGCGCTCCGAGCCAGTCCATGGGCCGCTTGAGCACCAAGGCCAGTATGGCCATGATCACGCACGTGGCGGTCATAAAAATGAAAAGCCCCCGCAAAGTGAATTGGTTCCCCGCGGGACGATAATCTTCGGCTCGAGTCAGCGGCAGAAATCTCTTGCCAGCCGGGTTTTGTGTTCCGGTCTGTGTCGGTGGCAGATAAGGATTGCTCATGGCACTGAGTCTCCTGGTCGCATGGCCAACTCACCGGGTGCCAGCCTCATCGCCACCGGCGGCAGATACTGCTTGCTATCCT
>CAYUJE010000197.1:9159-12588 GCA_964444865.1 uncultured Pirellulaceae bacterium
TCAAAAGCCAGCTTGCGAGGAGCATCGACCTTGCTGATCCGCTTCTTGATTTCCCCGCAGTTGTAGAAGCAGGTAACAATTTCTCCCTCCTTCTGTTTGCTTCCTTCGCTTCGGATCGGCTGTGGCAAAGCGAGATGCAATAGCCACGGCGGGGCGTGCTCCACATCCTCATAGAACATGACCGCTTTCCAGGCTTCTTCCGGCGTGGAATCAATGGTGAGCCCCGTTTTGATGACGGCAATTTCGGTCCGTCGCGGAATGGAATCTTCAATCTGCTGGCCAAGCAGCGGCAGAGCGGCGATGAGCCAGACGTACCAGCGAAAATACCAGGCATGGTCCCATTTTCCGGCAATCAAAAACATGCGCAGGATAACGCCACAGACCAGGCCCAGAAACGTCGGAACAAGGAAAATGATGCCGAGCGTAAACCCACAGAAAATCCCTGCTAGATTCCAGGAGACGAGCGTGAAAATCACGGTCACAATCGTCAAGATCCCGAGCACGGCAAAGGCCCATGTCTGCACCCGGCAGGCGTAGCCGAGGATCGCTCCGAAGCAGACAGGAACAGCGATGAACAAACTCCAGCCCATCTCCCCGCCCGATTGCAGACAACCGGCATAGGTTAGCGTGCCGATGAGCACCGCGAGCAGAAATCCGGGAAGCCAGAACTTCCACCGCGAACTGCTGCGATGCGTGGCATAGGTTTCCGATCGGGCCGGATCATATTGCAGGCCGCAAGCGACGCAAATCGAAGGTTGGTCGAGTGTGAGCAGTTGTTCGCCGCAGCGACGGCAGTAGGGAGTCGCGCCTGGAGACGTACCTCGCTGCGATTTATCAGCGGTTTCGCTCATGTTAGATTCCCTTTCTCAGCAGCCGAACATGTTCGCGAAAGACAAGCCAAACCCACAGTCTGCCTAGGCACACCGGCACCAGCGAGGAGGTCCAACGGCCGCGAACGCAAATCGTTAGGCGAGTGAGAGGCGTTGGGTCGACCTGAGGCACCACCGGCTGAAGATTAATCATGAACACATGGGGGAATCCCACCTTCGGGCCGCGAGGAGAGAGGTCGCTAAAAGTGTACCCACTTCTTTCCCGCCACGCGATGATCTTACCAAACCGCAGGAACCGCCGCCCAAAGGCATTGTGCGAAAGCACCAAATCGACCCCCAATGCCGGCTGATCCCGCATCAGAGTGACCTGGTCATGAAATGGGTCGATCGTCAAAAAACGGGGCAAATCACAGATGATAGCCCAGGCATCGGCTGGAGAGCGAGCCACGTCCAGCAACACACTAATTTCCAGTTTACGACCATCACGACGACATCGAATGGGTGACGATGCCACCACAACCGAACAATCCCCCACGTGCCGATTCTCGAGCAGCCGTTTGGCATGTTCCGCACTCAGCAAGCACAGTGCGACTCCCGCCACCACTTGCAGCGGCCAAATCCAGCTTGCATCCATCAACTTCTCCAGATGGGTCCAGCCCGCGACCAGCAATCCCGCCGCCGCAAACCACGCCAAACAGGTCCAGCTTCTAGCCGCCAATTGCCCCGCCCCCGGCACACAGGCAGACAGCAGGAAGGCTGTCCATTTGCTGGGGGTGGCAAACATAGTCGAAACAATTTGGTTGGAAACAGAACCGCAGCTAGCAGAATATGATAACTATGGACGGGCACGTACGTCCCCTTGTAGCCCCACTCCCGTTTACGGCTTGCTTCCGCCTCTTCCCCGGTGGTACACTTCCGCCAGCAACCCATGAGCTGCGGCGACCACGGAGGGTGCGCCGGCGTTTGTTGCGCGACAAGGAGGTCGCCGTGCTTTTCCGATGGCCCATCAAGTTTAAGCTCTTCCTCTGCGTGGGGTTGCTGGTGGTGATTGTCGGCGTGCTCGCCGTCAACAGTTTGAAGGGGCTCTACGCCTACCGCGAACTGGCCAAGACGATTAGCTGGCGGGCCGACGAAATGCCCCTGGCCGATGAGCTTTCCAGCCGCATCGGCAATGCTCAAGATGTGCTCCGCAGCGTCAGGGCGAGAAGAGAAGCGGATATCATTGGTCGCGAGAAGCCGCTGGTGGACGACAAGGTCGACTTCAACTTCAAGCTTGGGCGAATCCGCGACTCATTGCAGCGCTACCGCACGCATCTGGATACCGATCTCCCGCAATTCGGCCAACTTGGCGACCGCAGCCGCGACCGGGAAACCCTCACTCGGATCGACGCCAGCCTGGACAAATTGGAAAACTCCAAGGACGACGCGAACTGGCAGTTGGTCCCCACGCATGTCGACAGCATGATCGAGCAGCTTCACGAAATGCGGGATCAGGTCGACGCGCTCAAGCCGCAACTGTACGACCGAATGCACAATCTCTCCACCGAAGTCCGCGGTCAGTACCAGACCTGGATCAGCATTTCCTGGTCCACGGGCATTTCCGCCGCGGTCGGTCTGCTGGTTCTGCTGGGGCTGTTTTATTGGTGGGTCATGATGCCGCTGGGGGTGCTCATTCGGGGCTCGCGGCGAATTGCCAAATACGATGAATTCGAACATCGCATTCATCTCACCACGCACGATGAAATGGCGGAACTGGCCGACAACATGAACGCCATGACCGCCCGCTTTCTCGAAATCAAAACCGACCAGGAAACCAAAATCCAGCAGCGCACTCAGGAAGTCGTTCGCAGTGAGCAGCTCGCCAGCGTCGGCTTTCTGGCGGCGGGCGTGGCGCACGAAATTAACAATCCCCTGGCGTCGATTGCCATGTGCGCGGAATCGCTGGAGTCTCGCGTCACCGACTTGCTCGGCGACGGGGCTTCCGCCCAAAACCACGCCGCCGATCGCGAAATCGTCGCCAAATACCTCCGCCGGATTCAGGACGAAGCCTTTCGCTGCAAGGGAATCACCGAACGGCTGCTCGACTTCTCCCGGCTGGGCGATCGCGACAAGCATCCGACCGACCTGCGGGAACTGGTCATCGGCGTCATCGACATGGTGGGGCACCTCGGCGACTACCGCGAAAAGAAAATCGAGTTCCAGTGCACACAGCACGTCGTCGCTCCGGTTCACGCCCAGGAATTGAAGCAGGTCGTCCTGAACCTCATCACCAACGCTCTCGACAGTCTCGATCCCGGCGGCACCGTCTGGGTCGAACTTCGCCGCGTCGGCAACCAGGCCGAACTCCTGGTGAAGGACAACGGCTGCGGCATGACTGCCGAAGTTCTGAAGCACTTGTTCGAGCCCTTTTACACCCGTCGGCGGGACGGCAAGGGAACCGGCCTGGGGCTTTCCATCACATTTCGAATCATCACGGAGCACGGCGGTACCATTGAACCTTCCAGCGGTGGCCCCAAGAAAGGCTCGCAAATGCGGGTAGTTTTGCCCTTGGCTTCCACCGGCAAGTTGACTATTACGGACCAGAAGCAGCATGAAAGAC
>CAYUJE010000198.1:0-12423 GCA_964444865.1 uncultured Pirellulaceae bacterium
GGACGTTGCCGTTCCGGGAAGAATGGTTACCCGACTCCCCTCATCCCACAGATGCCGGGCGATGTTCCATTTCATGCCATAATCCAAGGCGACGACATGAAAATCCTTTTGCTCAAATGCCGGATTGGGCTCAAGCGTCAGCTTCGCGCACGGGCTGAGCGGTTGCTGCCACTGACTCGGCTGTGATGGCAGAACTTCTCGCACCAGATCGCGCCCTACCAATCCGGGGCTGGCTTTGGCTTTGCGAATGAGGCTGCCATCATCGAGATCGACACTGGAACCGATCCCTTTCATGGCACCGACGGAACGAAGTCGCCGGACGAGTGCCCGCGTATCGATCCCCGCCAGACCGACGATGCCGTGCCGCTTGAGATAGGAATCGAGCGATTCCTGCGAGCGGAAGTTGCTCGGCCGATCCGTCACTTCTTTCACAATGAAGCCGGCGAGGTGGGGCTTGCCGCTCTCCACATCTTCTTCGTTGATTCCATAGTTCCCAATCTCGGTGTACGTCATCGTGACGATCTGCCCCCGATAGCTAGGGTCGGTAAGAATCTCCTGGTATCCCGTCATGGAGGTGTTGAAGCAAACCTCCCCATCCACCTCGCCTGCCGCGCCGAACGAAACGCCGGTAAAAACAGTTCCATCTTCCAGGGCAAGCTTTGCGGGCTGCGTCATTATCTCCACCATTTCCTTCTCTAGCTTTCGCAATTTTGTACGACCTTGCGTTTGTTCCGCACCAGCCTAAAGTCGCCTGCAAGCAAGTCCCGATACCCCATGTACGGCTGTGGGTCTTCGGACATGGGAGCAATTCCGCGTCCGGAACAGCCAAATCGGGAGGGTTTCAGTTGCGGCGAGCTGAAACCCTCCTTTTTCGTTTCTTGAGGAAATCTTTCGCGGGCGTTACGGTCTGCGCAAACTTAGGAAATTATAGCGTCGGGAGGGAAATGCGGTAGGGACCGGACACTAAGACGAAGCGCCAGCGAGGAAGTTCACAGACAGCCCTGCCATCGCCCCTGCTTACCCTTCCGGCGTATCTAGAATCAGCTGTAGGCGTTCGGCAAGTTGAGGAGGGAAGCGGGCGGGCCAAGTGGCATCGATGAGCCCCACCCCCGCCAAATCCCGCAGATGGACTCGGTCCTTGTCGCGAAACGAAGTCAGCTTCATCCGCACGAGAGCTTCCAGGGAGATGTGCTGAAACTTGGCGTCGGGGGCAGCCTCCGACTCGCTGATTTCGGGCGCAGGACAAACGTCGTCTTGCTTCACTTTCTGCCCTGCGAACAAGATATGCACGGCATCACGGGCTTTGGCGTCTGGCCCGTCCAGAAACCTGTCGATGCTTTTCACATGGCGGTAGACGAAACCAGCTTTGGCGAATGCCTGTTTGGCCGCATCCAGATCACCCGGACGCAAGAGAATGTCCACATCTTGCGTATAACGAACCGCAGCTTCGTCCACTCGCGTTACCCACGCCGCCACCGCGTTTCCCCCGACGACCGCATAAGGGATTCCCGCTGATTCAAGTGCGGCTGCTGCACGAAGCAATCTTTCGCGGACTTTGTCCACGGCTCGGGCCATCCTTTCCCAGGAAACGGGGTGAAGTGGAAGTGAAGCCATGATGATATCCTATCATGCTATCCCAGCACCCGCCCCATCTGCCGCACCGCCTGTTTCAGCCGGTTTTCGTTCTCCACCAGGGCCATGCGGCAGTGGCCTTCACCGGCGTCGCCGAAGCCGCTGCCGGGGGAGAGGGCGACGTTGGCCTGGTCGAGCATCATCATGGCAAAGTCCACGCTGCTCATGCGGCTGACCCAGGGCTCGGGGATGCGGCCCCAGACAAACATGCCGGCCCGCGGGGTGGGAACCTGCCAGCCTTGTTTGCGGAGGCCGTCGAGCAGTAGGTCCCGCCGCGACTGGTAGAGCCGCGACTGGGCCTCGACCGCAGCGTCGGTGTGCCGCAGGGCGACGATGGCAGCAATTTGAATCGCCTGGAACAGGCCGTAATCGTAGTATCCCTTGATGGTGCCGAGGGCCTTCACGAGCTCCGGGTTGCCGGCGCAGAAGCCGCATCGCCAGCCGGCCATGTTGTAGCCCTTGCTCATCGTGGTGAATTCCACGCCGACTTCCTTCGCGCCAGGCGCGGCCAGAAAACTGGGCGGCGTGTAACCGTCAAAGGCGACATCGGCATAGGCAAAGTCACTCACCACCATGAAGCCGTACTTGCGCGCAAGCTTGACCACTTCGACCCAAAACTCCGGTTCGACGGTGACGCTGGACGGATTGTGCGGGTAATTAAAGACGACCACCTTCGGGGCCGGGGAAAGATGCTCGCAGGTGAAGGCGATATTGGAGAGGAATTTCTCCTGGTCCTCGACCTCCAGGGCAATCACGCTGGCACCGGCCATGGCCACCGCATACTTGTGGGCGGGAAAGAACGGAGCCGGAATAATGACGTTGTCCCCCGGCCCGACGGCTGCCAGCATCAGATGGCTGAAGCCTTCTTTGGAGCCGATGGTAACGATGATTTCGCTTTCCGGATCGAGCCGCACGCCAAATTTCTTAAAGTATTTGGCGGCCACCTCGCGGCGGAGGTTCAAAATCCCCGTGGCCTTGCTGTAGCCGTGATTATTGGGGTCCTGCGCGGCCTCCGTCAGTTTCTCGATGACAATCTCCTGGGGTGGCTCACTGGGGTTTCCCATTCCGAGGTCGATGACATCCTGGCCAGCCTTTCGCTTGGCATCCCGCAAGGCATTGACGCGAGCCAAAACATACGGCGGCAGTTTCGTCAGCCGGTCGGCAAGTTGGATTTTGAAGGGAGGCCGCGCGGGCGCAGGAGGAGCGGGCGAGACGGAGAGTTGGGGAGAAGGAGGGTCAGAAACCGCGGCCTGTGTCCCCTGTCCCCTATCTCCTGTCCCCTGACCAATGATCCCTGACTCCGGTTTTTCGCTCAGCACGGCCATACCCATTTTGATTCTCGCTAGCACGCAAAGTGTTTCCAATCCTCAACATAACTCATCGGGTGCATGATGGGGACCGGGAAAGTGAAACCCGCACAGACTTCGCCGGGAAGAGGCGACTTTGCGGCCTGAGGTTCGCGCAACTCATTTCCGCCTAAGGAGATATCGTCAGGCAGTCGCCGGAGCCGGATGCATCCGAGAGAGAAGTCGCTTTCCAAGCCGGATGGCCGGCTTTTCAATCCAGTGGTAGGAAAAATGGGCGGCCAGCAGCGAGAGGCTCATGGTCAGAACGAGCGCCAGCCACGTTGGACCAAGGACGGCAGAGAGTGAGTAGAGCACCAGTGGATGGAGCAAATAGACGGAGTAACTGATTTCGCCGATGTAGTCGAGCAGCCAGGATTTTGCCAGCCGCGACTCTCGGGCGAAGAATAGTCCAAAGAAAAGGACATAGCCGGCAAGCCATGAGGGGGCGACGCAACTGAAGGCATATTCCCGATGCTGGAAGTGGCCAAACGCGGTCCAGATAGCGAACCCAGTCGCGGCCATGTTCAGTGCCAGCCATAACAGAGCCTCGCGGACTTTCATCCCCCGCTGGTAGACGCGAAAGAAGATCATCCCCACGACACAGCTTTGCAGCAGGCCGATTCGCCCCATCGGCAGCCGGCGGTCGAGGCTCCAGGAGGCCGCTGCCAAAGCCGCCACCCCGAGCGCAGCCGCCAGCGCCAGGAAGCGTGTTCTGCGATTCAGGCCTAGCAGTAAGAGCAATGCAATGCCGACATACCAAACCATTTCCAAGAACAGGGTCCAGCTTCCTTCCACCATGTTGAGCCGTCCTTCACCCGCATATTCCTGAATCATCAGCAAGTGCGTTAGCCAAAACCTGGGTTGATTGCTGGAGGTGTGCTCGACAAACGGCTGGATGCTTGCATATGCCAGACCCACCGATGTCACAAGCGCCCCCAGATAGAGCGGATAGATGCGAAAGATGCGGCCGATACCGAATGCCGCCACACTGTGGCTTCGTTCGAGCGACAGCGGGATGACGAATCCGCTGACCAGGAAGAATGCCACCACTCCCATTTCGCCGAGGTTGAAACTATTGCGACTCCAGGACTTGCTCTCCGGATAGAACTCCTCGAGCAAATGCGAAGCAAGCACGCAGAGTGCCGCGATTCCTCGCGTGCCATCAATGAATGTCAGTCGTGATGGTCGGCTGGCCATGCATCCATGCTAATTCGCGCGCCGGAAAATGCGATATTTTCCTTTCCAATCGTGAATTGCAGATGGAATGCGTCCCTGTTGACCATCCAATATGTCCAAGGCGAGGGCGAATAGCTCTGTAGCACCCTCCTCGGAGAAACAGACATGCATGCCTGGCTGCTCATTGCTTCCCTCGCCACTGCTGCGGAGCCGCTCGAAGACGGCACGCTCATTTTTTTGGAAAACTGTTCAAGCATTGTCGAAAGGTCCACCCACGGCAGCGTGGGACATGTGGCGATTGTCATCAACGAAGGTAGTGAGCCGTGGCTTTACGAAGCGATTCCCGGCAAGGTCCGCCACTTGAAAGCAGACGACTATTTTGCGGAACTATCCCGCCTGAATGCCCGCAAGGACGAAGACAAGCACATCCGAGCTTTCGCTCTCCGCCCGGAAAAACCCTTCACTGCGGCGGAGCGGCAGGCGATGCAGCATTACCTGGAAGAGCAGGTCGGTCGCCGTTACAGCGTGCAAGGCTATGTCCGAGGCAAAGACGGTGCCGGAATTCACTGTGCCGAACTCGCTTCACACACGCTCAATGAATCCGGCCGCTATCACTGGGAACATTGCTATTCGATCAGTCCCAGCAAACTTCAGGAGATTGTCGACCCCACCTACCAAGAACCGGTGGCTGTGCAAATCCCCATGCTTACTGCCGAAGAATCCTGGTGCGAGCGAGCCCAGCGCCGCTGGGACAGCATCCGCAACTGGTGTTCCTGGAGTTGTGGCGAAGCCTGGACTTTTTGCTGGTAATGGTCCGCATCTTCAATCTCGCCACCTTCGGCACGGCCTGTCGCTCCCTATAATCGGGAGATGCTTGGTCCTACTCGCCGCTTCAATCAGTTCCTCATTGCCTGGCGCTATCCGCTATTCTTTCTGGGAATCGCTTTGGCCTTCGCGGCCTATTTTCCCTCGCGAAACATCACGTTCGACCGCTCGATCGAGAACATGTTCTCGGTGAACGATCCTATTCTCGCGCCCTACTTGCGGCTGAAGGGACAATTTGGCGGGAACGAGGTGGTGCTTGCTGTTTACGAAGACCCCGAACTGATGCAAGCTGACGGGCGCGGAATCAAGAGGCTGGCGACGATCAGCGAGCGGATGAAGGCAGTCGCAGGCGTGAAAGACGTCCTCAGCCTAGCCGAGGTGAATGCACTTTTGGAAAACTTGCAACAGTCCAAAGGCCTGACCGACTTTTTCAATCGCGGTCCCAAAGACAATTGGAAAGGCCCCCCCATTCTTAATCCCCAAAGCGACCTCTCCCGCGGTTATCGGGAGATGTTCGAGGGGTATACTCACGGCACGGATGGCAAAACCGTGGCACTGGCCTGCATGCTCATGTCGCAAGGTGCCCCCGCGGAAGGCGCAGCCGCCCAGGATGTTTCTCGCCGTCAGACAATAGAATCTCTCCGCGAAATAGTCACCTCGCTTCCCGATGGACTCGCTCCCGGAGTGCTCGCGGGTGAGCCTGTGATGGTCACGGAAGGCTTCAAACTTCTGGAGTCTGACGGACAGCGTCTCGGCCTTTGGTCGACGCTGCTTGTGGGGCTGACCATCGTGATCTGCTTTCGTTCGTTTCGCTGGCTGATTGTCCCCATTGCGGTCGTGCAATGGACCGTCGTCGTCACGCAGGCACTTCTCGCTCTCTCCGGTTTGCGGCTCTCGATGGTCAGTTCCATGCTAACGGCGATCGTCACGGTCGTCGGCGTCGCAACGTTGGTTCACCTCATCGTTCGTTATCGCGAATTCCGCTCGGAAGGCCGGCTGCCGCGGGAGGCGTTCCAAACTGCAGCCACGCTCCTCATTTGGCCCATCATTGGGGCGATCATGACCGACGTTGCCGGCTTCGGCTCGCTGTGGGTCTCCGATGTTGGCCCGGTCAAGGACTTCGGCACCATGATGGTTCTTGGCTCGGTTTTGGTCCTTCCCGCAGTGGCCCTGCTCGTTCCGGCCCTCGCTCTCTGCGGCGCTCGGGAGCAGCAGCAGCAGCAGGGCTCGCACAACACTTGGGTCGAGAGAAAACTTGATTTGGGACTCTCCTGCATGTTGGCCACGGTGCAAAAGCGACCGAAGCTTACAGCTGCAAGTACCGTTCTCGTGGCAGCACTTGCGGCCATCGGATTGTTTCACCTGGAGGTCGAGTCCGACTTTACCCGCAACTTCCGTCCCGGCAGCCGTGTGGTGAGCTGGTATGAGTATGTCGAAACTCACCTGGGAGGAGCCGGAGTTTGGGATGTCTTGATTCCCGCCCCTAAAGTTCTGGATGAAGCGTACCTTGGAAAAGTGCGAACCCTTGAAACGCAACTTCGCAACATCCGACTGGAATCAAAACAGCCTGGCGGTGAGCCGGCCTCCCTCACCAAAGTCATCAGCCTCGTGGATGCTCTCGACGCGGCGAAAGCGGACCCGACACTCGCCGCTCTGCCTGTCGAATTGCGGGTCCAGGGAATGTCCCTGGTGATGCCCGCCTTCATGGGTGCCCTCCAGGGCCGGGACGACCAGGGCCAGCGCTGGCTGCGGATCATGCTTCGAGCCCGCGAGCGTCAGCCCGCCCAGCAAAAACGGGAATTGATCGACGAAGTGACGCGGGTCGCCCAGCAGGCCTTTCCTGCTGTCGATGCTTCCGGAAATGGCAACAAAGCGTTACCCGCTGCCGAGGTCACCGGCTTCTTCGTCCTGCTGACCCGCCTGATCGAAAGCATGCTCCGCGACCAATGGACCAGCTTCGGCGTCGCCTCCGCCGGTGTCGCCGTGATGCTTTTCATCGCCTTTCGCAACCTCCGCTGGACCCTGATCGCCCTGGTCCCCAACGCTCTGCCGATTCTCATGGTCATGGGTCTGCTCGGCTGGCTCGGGCTGAAGATCAACATGGGTGCCGCCATGATTGCCGCGGTGTCGATGGGACTCTCCGTGGATAGCTCGATTCACTATCTCGCCAGCTATCGCCTTGAGCGAGTCGCCGGTCGCAGCGTCTCAGACTCCCTCCATATTGTCCAACAGAGTGTCGGTCGAGCCGCGGTTCTTTCCACCATGGCCCTGATCGTCGGTTTCCTGGTCCTGTGCACCAGCGAATTCGTCCCCACCATCTACTTCGGAGCCCTCGTAAGCCTAGCCATGCTCGGGGGACTCGCGGGAAACCTGATCGTGCTCCCCCTGCTGCTTCATTGGACAGAAAAACAATAATCATCATTTTCTCATGAGCAAAAATTGACGGCATCCTTCCCCAAGGAGTACCATAAACCTGTGGACTGAGGTTCCTCAGTTCCCTGATGGCAAGGAGTTTCCGATGAATGCTCTTTGTGACTCTCCCCTCTTTCTGCCGGGCGAAGAGGACGGCCTCTACGATTCGCAGTGCTTTGTTTCCGTGCTTTCCGGTTCTGGGCTCAGCTTTTGGGGGCCGGGAATGCCAGGGCAGGAAGCCCGTCATGATTTGCAGCTTCGAATCTCTCCCGATCGCCCCGTGATTATCGGGCGTGCAGAAGGGGACCACGTCCCCTATCTGGACCCTTCCTACCAGGCGACGACGATCTTTCCTGGAACTGGCGACACCATTCTTCGTTCCCGTGGAATGGGTCAGGATCTCACCGTCAGCCGAGCCCATTTTATGCTGCGGGCCATTTCCCGCGGGATCATTGTTGTGAACGGCATCCCCAAACCAGGCGGCGGCGTTCGTCCGCCACTGAACGGCACTCGGATGATGAGTCCGGGCATTCGCCAACTCGAGCCGGCGGAGGAATTAGTAGTCGAAAGCGGCGAGGCGGTCGTACTGATGCTTCCCAATAGCACCACCCTGCGTATCGCGGCAGAGTAGTTGCTACAATTTCACAATTCACAACAGTTCCACCGCCGAGACCCGTCATGCAGTTCCGTTTGATCACACTGTTCATCATCACGGGGATTGTCTGCGTCTATTGCAGCATCCTGAACGCTCCGCCGTTCATTGCTCTACCGCTTTTTTGCGCGGTGGTTTGGCTGTCCCCCGCCTACTGGGTTTCGGGAGTCATCTACACCCGCGAATCACGCCGAGCCTTCTTCATTGGCGGGCTGGCCGGCGGCGCGATTCCCTTTCTGGGATTGGTGTTTTACAGTCTGGCCATGGTAATTGACGGCTGGGGACCGTGGGGCTTCCGCAACAACTGGGGGCGAAACCGGTTTGGAGAAACTCAGTTGATCAACTTTTTTGCCTCGCTTTTGATTTTTGCCCCGGTCGTGATGGCCTTTATTGGGGGCTGGATATCGATGGCGGTCTACTCTTCCGCGCAACCTCCGAAACCGGTTCCGCCTCCGGCTTCACCATTTGGGACAACTGTTCCGATGGACAACTTGCTGCCCGTCGACGAAAGAGCCCGGCCGCCGGACAAGCCTTGAAGGCCCAGCGAACGAAGCTCACATTCCCAGTGCTATTTCAAATTCGGCAGCACGCCGACGATGAAGCCCAGGATGAGGGCTATGGTAAAGCCAACGGCAACGTAGATGGTGATGGCTGTGTTATTAGACTGCCCGGTTTTGGCGTTGAACGTCGAGAAGCAGCGGACACACTTGACGTGATTGAACATTCGGGGCCCCAAGAGCCCGCCCCACCAGGTGAAGCTGATGCGCGTGGCATACGGACAGCCGCACTTGTAACAAGGGGCAACCTGCTCGCTGCCGGGGGGTGGCCCCTGCGGAACATTTGGCATTTGGGGGGAAGCATACGGATTTTGTTGTTGATAATTGGACTTGGGAATCATGGGGCTGAGGCGGGGAAAATGGGAGCACGCTGGCTGCCATTTTAGCCGCCGCGAAAATCGGGTGTCTACTAGAACCGCCTGGGTAATGTCCCCGCTGCTTGCGTTAGCGGTCCCTCTTCCTATAATGGTGAAAGATTATTAAATGCGGCGGTAGCTCAGTGGTAGAGCGCTAGCTTCCCAAGCTGGATGTCGCGAGTTCGACTCTCGTCCGCCGCTCTAGTTCTAAAGTCAGCCGAAACAGCAACTTACGTTACCTGCCCACGGTCGGCAGTGCGGCCATTTTCCAGAAGCCAAAACGGTAAATACCGTTTTGCGCGTTTTTGTGGAGGGTTGCACGTGCCGCGTCTTACCGAGTCGGTTCCGAAATATCGCTGCCATAAGTCCAGTGGTCAGGCGGTTGTCACGCTCAATGGCAAGGATTTCTACCTGGGCCCTTGGAAATCAAAGGCTAGTTTGGTTGAGTATGATCGGCTAATCAGTGAATGGACCGCTTCTGGTCGCCGCGGACTTGCCGACGCAGTCAATGCGATAACCGCGGCGGAAATGCTCGTCGCCTACTGGACATTCGCCAAACAACATTACCGTAAGAACGGGGAGCCGACGAATGAATTGGCGAATATTCGGCACGCCCTCCGCCCGCTGAAAAATCTGTATGGCCAAACGTCTCTCAGCGAATTCGGCCCGCTCGCACTTAAGGCCCTGCAGGCCCGAATGATCCGTGACGGATTGAGCCGTGGGGTTATCAACTAGCGAATCGGGATTATCAAGCGAGTATTCCGCTGGGCCGTTTCTGAACAACTTGCTCCACCAAGCCTCTGCCACGCTCTTTCCACGGTCATGGGATTGCAGCGGGGGAGGACAGAAGCCCGGGAAACCCTGCCCACGAAAGCGGTTGAGGATACCCAGGTGGAAGCCAGTCTTGCCTACATGCCGCGGGTCGTCGCAGATATGGTGCGGTTTCAGCGGCTTACCGGCTGCCGCCCTTCCGAAGTCTGCACCATCCGTCCAACTGATGTGAAACGCGGCGGCGCCGTGTGGAGCTATTGTCCCGAGGGACACAAGAACGAACATCACGGTAAGGAGCGAGTGATATTCATTGGGCCGAAAGCACAGGAGATTCTCCTCCCTTACCTGCAGCGGAACCTGAGGCATTTTGTTTTTCCCCTGCGGAGAGTGAACTGGCCCGCAAGTCTGAACTGCGAGCTCGACGGAAGTCCAAGGTCCAACTGAGCCAGATAGACCGCTCGCGGGCTGGGGCAAAGCGGAAGCCCAGTGACCACTACGATCGCAAGTCTTACCTGTGGGCGATCCGCCGAGCATGTAAACGGGCATTTCCCGCCCCCATCAATCTTCAGGGGGACGCGCTCAAGTCTTGGCGAAAGGCAAATTGGTGGAGTCCCAATCAGCTCCGCCATTCGGCTGCAACCGAGATTCGCCGGCGGTTCGGCCTGGAGGCTTCGCAGGTGGTTCTAGGTCACGCTAAAGCAGATACGACGCAGATTTATGCCGAGCGAGACAAGGAAAAAGCGACAGCGGTTATGTTGCAGCTCGGGTAACACAGCTTAATACCATTCATCAAAGTCGATTCACGCGGCACTTACGAGGGTACCGGAGGCACGGCGGGCAATGGAGGGGATATTCAGTTGCTGGGGACCGTCGATGGAATTGTTGGGGCGACACACGCGCTGACGCTGGCGGCAGGAACCGGGGATGTCACGATGGGAGGAGCCGTCGGTGCGACCAACTCGCTGTCCGCGCTGACGATCACCGGAAATGACATCAGCTTAAGCGACATTGGCGGAGGAGCAGCTGGGGTTAGCGGGGCTATGAATGTCAATTCCGCGGACTCTGGAGCTGACAGCGGCTCGATTACCACCAGCGGAAGCATTCAAACCACGGGATCGCAAACTTACGGCGGCACCGGGACAATGTCCATCGGCGGTGACCTGATCGCAGCAGACAGCAACATCGATGTAAACAATGCGGCAGTCACGACAGCAAATGCGACCGTGAACGCCGGATCCGGCACGGCGACCTTCACTTCGACTCTCGACATCAGTGGCAATTTGCTCGTCATTGCCGCCGACGAAATTAGCTTTGGAGGCAATGTCTCAGGGATAGGTGGAGTTCTCATTCTCCAGCAGGGAACCGCGGGAGCAGCCATGCAGCTTGGCAGTGCGACTACGGCGGCCAATCAGCTCGATCTCACTCCCAGCGAACTGGCGTTCTTTCAGGCGGGATTTAGTAACATCACTTTCGGCAGATCCGATAGCTCCGCCGCAGTGACTGTCAATGATGTGACGTTCTTGGATCCGACGACCGTTCTAGCGGGCTCGGGTACATTGACCATCGCGGGTGCTGTTGCTTCGAGCGCCGACTTGCGGCTTGAATCGGGAAGCGGAGGAATTGCCATTGATGGCGTCGTGAATGTAGGGTCCCAGAATCTCATTCTCGACTCAGACGGGTCCGTGACGCAATCCGCCGAGGTTGTCGCATCGGGGCTCGAGTTGCTGGGGACGGCGGTTTTCAATCTGGATTTATCCTCCAATGACGTCGATACGCTCGCAGCAGCCATCTCAGGTTCATTGGTATTTAGCAATACGGATGACTTGGTTATCGGTAGTGTTGGTTCCTCAATTGGCATCCGGACCGGAAATCCAGCCAGCGGCGGCAGTGTCACAATCTCGGCTGCCGGTGTTTTAACCGTCAACGAAACCATTGATACGTCAACCGGCAGCGGTGGTGGTTTGACAACAGCCGGGCACGTAATCCTCAATGCATCTGCCACTCTTGGATCCGGAAATATTTCACTGACAGGGAACAACCAAACCCCGGTTAACACCGTGCCTGGACCTCAGGCAACCGACGAAGATACTCCTTTGGTCTTCTCCAGTGGAAATGGCAACCTGATCTCCATTGCCGATCCTGATGCCGGGACAAATCCACTCGAAGTGACGCTGACTGGTACACTCGGCCTGCTGACTCTTAACGGCACAACTGGACTAACGTTTTCCATCGGCACGGGAACCGGCGATGCCAGCATGACCTTTACGGGGTCGCTCGACGACCTAAACACAGCTCTCAACGGCTTAACTTTCACTCCCACCGCAAACGCAAGTGGTGCAGCCAGCGTTTCCATCACGACCAATGACCAAGGAAATACAGGTTTAGGGGGACCGCTATCGGACAATGATACCGTGATCATCACGGTCGCTGCCGTCAATGACGCACCGGTTACAACCACATCGGGAGGCACGACCGCATATCTAGCGAACGCGAATCCAACAACAATCGATTCCAATCTTACGATCAGCGATGTCGATTCGACTGACTTCAATGGAGGTTCGCTCACCGTTACGATTTCAGCCAATGCAACGGTTAATGATCGGTTGACCATTGTCCCCGGCGGCGCCGTCACGTTGGTAGGGACTGATGTGTACTACAGCGGCACGCAAGTCGGTTCCTTCAGTGGCGGCATCGGT
>CAYUJE010000199.1:0-12393 GCA_964444865.1 uncultured Pirellulaceae bacterium
AGTTTAACGATTTCAAGTTCATCTTCTTCATTGGGATAATCGACCCAAACATGGAACATGAACCGGTCGAGCTGCGCTTCCGGCAGCGGATAGGTTCCTTCCTGCTCGATGGGGTTCTGCGTGGCGAGGACGAAAAACGGATCGGGCAGGACATGTCGCTGGCCACCAACCGTGACCTGTTGTTCCTGCATCGCTTCCAGCAAGGCGGCTTGGGTCTTGGGTGGCGTTCGGTTGATCTCGTCCGCGAGAATCACATTGCCGAAAATGGGGCCGGGTAGAAAACGGAACGACCGGTTCCCGGTGGTTTTATCTTCCTGAATGACTTCTGTGCCGGTGATGTCCGAGGGCATCAAGTCCGGCGTGAACTGGATGCGGTTGAATTTGAGAGCGAGCGCTTCCGCCAACGTGCGAATCGTGAGGGTCTTGGCGAGCCCCGGCACGCCTACGAGCAGGCAATGCCCACGCGAGAAAAGCGCGACCAGCAGCTCCTTAATGACCTGCTTTTGGCCCACGATCACCCGCCCTAACTCAGTGGTGAGGTGTTGATAGGCTTCCTTCAGGCGATGAACCGCCTGGATATCTGCATCGGATTCCATGAGTTGACTTGCTCGTAAGGTGCATTAGCGAAGCGCAATGCACGCGTGATTCATTCAGCTAGGGCTTCGCTTCTTCTTTGGGTATGTCTTCTGTTGCCGCGGGCCTGGCGGGGGGATTGGATTCACCAAATGCCATAAGTTTGTCCCCCGTAGCCAGAAATAGTTTACCCTCGGCAATGACTAAATTGCCCCCCACGGCACCACGGGGAAAGAGTGGAATTTCCTTGATTCCCTGAGGCGAGTAGCCTCCGGCGGCTTGGCGGGGAGATTGGTGAAAGACCAGGATATGCTCTCGCGTCGGCCAATAAACATGCTCACCGGCTAGAATTCCACGGCCCTGGCCGCGGGGATTTGGAGCTGCGAACATCGTCCCTTCCGTGGAAGGTGCGGGATACTGCACTTGCACGGCTCCGCTCTGCAGGTCCAACCAATACAGATAGTCGCCGCTGCAAATCAGACTGTTCCCCCGGCAGCCGAGCAGATGCAATACATCCGCGGCAACGCCCGGAGGAGTTGTCCAGGCCAGGGCTCCCGTTCCGCGGCGCAGCGCAAAGATACGTTCGCAATCGCTGGGAGCCACAATCACCAGATCGCCGGCGACGAGGCACGGATTGAGATCCCGAAAAAAGTGATTTTCATTCTTATCCGGATCGCCACTGCGGAATTCCGCGCGCGGGTACTTCATGACCCAGGCAAGACGCCCATCATCGGCAGAGACCGCGGCGACCACGCCCAGGTTGGTATTGCAAAACAGCATCCCGGAATCAAAGGCGAGGAGCACATGGCTGATTTCATCAAGGTCGCCACCTCCAGGGCTGATGCCACTGCAGAGCTTGGTTCTCCATTTCAAGCGTCCGGCGTTGCGGTAGTTCTCGTCGGCACCAGCAGGAACCGCCAGCGGCGTCGTCGGCAAATCGAAACAGGCGATGTGCATCTGGCTCCGTCCCTGCTCAATCCGCCGCATGGCGACATAGATATGAGATTCATCCGCGACCGGGGTTCCTTCAAAAGACCAATTCATGGACTCCGGCTGCAGCGGAAAGCCATTCAGGGGCTTTCCTTGGGTCCGCAAATCGAGCCCCATGATCCAACCCTGGTCCTTGAGCGTCTGCTTTTCGAGACGTCGAGCCGATGGGCTGGTGACCGGAGAGGCAATGCGAGCAAACAATTTGTGCCCATGCACCGTCGTCGTATATCGTGCCACTCCCATATGGCGAGCCAGTCCCTCGTGGGCGTCGCTGACTTCCAGCGGGCCATCCTCTTCTTTCTCCATTTCTTCTTGCAGCGGGGGACGCCGCCGCTCTTGGACTTGCCAAACGACTTGTCCCGTTTTCGCGCTGAGCGACATGACATGAGATTTACCACGATGATCCAGTCGCATCAGGACCTGATCGTTGTACACGATCGGGTAATAAGAAAGCAGCGATTTCATGTCCTCTGCCACGCGCAACCTTCCCGCACCAATCCAATCCCGGTCCGACTGCAGTCGCGGCAGTGCAAACGTCCAGAGCGAAGTGCCGGCGATATCAATGTCCCCCTTGGCAGTACCGTTGCGGGCTTGATTTCCGGCAAATGTGAGCCACTCGTCCGTTGCCTTGGGTGCCGGCCAGGAAGCGGATTGGGCAACCAAAGCAGACAGCGACTCTGCCAGATTGCCAGACTTTCCCGCAATCCGACCAGACGCTTCCGGAAATTGTTCCTTGAATGAGGTCAATTCCTTAGCCGCTCGCTCGGACGACCCTTCTAAAATGGATACGACCACCAGCCGGGCACGAATCTCAGCAGCCGGCAGGTTGGAGTTGGGATAGGCACCATTTAGCCCCGCCACGTTGGAACCAAGAATCCGTTCGAGATAATAGCGGCTCATGGCGTATTCGCCCCGTTCCAGCGTTGCATCGGCAAGTTGAAGCAGGGTCTCGTCTCCACTGCTGCTGGCAAATGCTTGTCGAACGATTTTTTTGAGCAGCCTTTCATCCCGATTCGCCGTGGCATCTGTCAGCCAATTCTCGGCCAGCGGATCGACCAGTTTGCGATAGTGCGCCAGAGCTTCCGGCGCTTCCTTCGCCAGAGAAGACAGCCGCCACTGACAGTATTCCCGGGCGGTAACCAGGCGTTCAAAGCCCTCCGGAAGTGAGCGCTGTTCCGGGACGATTACCAACCGGCCGGCGTCGGCTTCCATCACGCGGCGAATCGCATCCACGGCCTCTTCCCACTGCTGCTCCTTCAAAAACCTCTGGGCGCTTTCCAAGTGGGTAGCGGCCGCGCTATCCAGCATGTCCAACTCCGCCGGAGAGAGCACGCTTGGCCGCTGAAAAATCTGGCCCAGCGCGGGCGGAATCGAGCAACTGCTGGCAATCGCAAGGCAGACGGCCGCCACGTAATGGAGGGGGGATTTCACCGGGCATATCCCTCAATGATTCTCCCCAATCCGAACATCACAGCGCCAAAGACCAGGAAAATCAGCATCACGCTCAAATCTGAAACTTCTGTCGTCGACCGCATTTCTCTTGTGAGCTGGATGACCATGGAGACGGGTAGAATAATGAGCGCGAGGAGTTGCAGGAATTTGCCGAAGGACCGAAGCATTCGTTTATCGTACCCCCCGCCCTTGGCGACAACAACCTTCAAACAAAGACACTACCCGCTTGCACGAATCGGGCCGCCCTCTACGATTCCTGAATGAACCGATTTCTCAAGCTCCTGGGTCGGGCACTCTGGCTCCGCTGCCCCGTCTGTGGCCAGGGGAAGCTCTTTGCCGGGCTCTTTCGTGTTCCCGAAAAATGCCCGAGCTGTGGTGCCCCGTACGCCAGAGAGCCGGGGTTCTTTTTGGGCTCAATCTACATCAACTACGGGCTGACAGCATTGATTTCCGCAATCGCTTACCCGATCTTGATGTTCAACAAGATTGTCGAAGAGCCCCTGCTCACCATTGGTTCGTTGGCGTTTGTGGTAATATTCCCCATCCTCTTTTTTCGCCACGCCCGCAGCCTGTGGATTGGCTTTGACCAATGGCACGATCCGCGCGAGGGGGAGACTTAGGCCCGAATCAGTTGGCCGTCGATCCCAGCGTCGTCTTGGCCGGAATGACCTTCGGCCGCGGCTTTGGCTTGCAATGCCCGGGCCTTGCAGACTTCGTAATAGAAGTAGAGGGACAGCCCCGAGAGAATCAGTGGGGGCATCGAGAGCATGAAGAGGATGCTGTAAAAATAGCCGCGCACAATGTTGGCGGCTTCGGGGTCGCCCGCTAGATTTTCTTTGCAGGTGGGGCAGGCGAGAGCCGAACTGGCAAATACCAGCATCGCCAACACGGCTACTGCCGTGGAGACCATTCTCGCCAGGTTAGAAATGCATTTGCCCATAACAATGTTTATCTTACGATTTTACCCTTGCGCGGGGAAGATCTGATAGAGCATCAAATAAACGATAACCCCAGTCACGGAAACATACAGCCAGATCGGAAAAGTCCATTTTGCCAGTCGCCTGTGCCCCTGCCGCTTATCAGCGAGCCCCAGGTAAATCGTGCCAACGGCTAAAAAAGGGACGGTAATCGCCAGGAGAATGTGCGAAATCAGGATGGGATAATAAACGAAAGCAGCTGAAGGATACTCAGCCGAAGGGAATTTCTTGCTCCCCCCCACGATATTGAAGTGGTAGGTCAGGTAGCAAATCAAAAAAATGGCTGAAACGCCAAAGCAGGCCAGCATGACCCACTTATGAGCCTGCTCCTGCCGGCGTTTGATGAGGACATATCCCGCCACAAGTAAAATGGTCGCCAGCGCATTGAGCGAAGCGTTGACGTGCGGAAGGAAAGGGATGTAGTCGGACAAGGTGTTGGCTGTTGTTTTTCTTATTTTCTTGCCATCGATTTTCCTGCCAACTTCTTCCGAACAATTCTTGTTGGCAAGGAAATGGGAAAGGGGTCAAGTCTTTTCGTCAGCATCGACGTCAGGTTTTTCGGCTTCTCTTTCAGGAACCGGTTCTGCAGGGGGCGGGCTCGTCTCCGCCAGGAGTTTATCCAGCAGCGTTTTCATATCGGTCATCTGCTCAGGTTTTCCCCAATGGAACTGCCCTCGGAGGTTTCCCCATTTATCGGTCACTAAAAATCGCTCCGTATGGGTCTGCCGGTCGAGGGGAACCTGATAGATTTCCCCTGCAATTCGCTGAATGTAAACGAGATCGCCCGTCAGAAACCACCAGTGGTCCCCCTTGATTTCGAATTTCCGAGCATAACTTCGCAGGCGGCCAGGATCGTCTACCTCCGGGTCGCAGGAGATGCTGAGGAATTGCACCCCTTGGTCGGCGTACTGCTGTTGAATCTCCTCGAATTTCTTGTTCTGAGTCAGGCAGGGACCGGGACAAGTGGAGAAGAAGAAGTTGGTGACATAAACCTTTCCCCGCAGATCAGCCGTGCCGACCTTCTTGCCACTGCGTTCGGTAAGCGTGAACGATTTGAGCCACTTGGCACTCGCGGATGCCGGAACCTGGCGGTAGTCGGTCTCGGAGGAGGAACCGGATTTGCCCGTTTGCAAGGCTCTCCAGCCAAGAGCGAGAAAAATGGAACCCATCACGACGAACATCAGGGCCAGCCATCCCAACAATGTCTTGCTCATTGCAAATCTCCTTGCGTCCGCTGCGCGGATATCCAGGTTGCCGCGGCAAAGGCCACGGCTGCGAACAGGAGCGTCACTCCCCAGCACGAGACCATGTCCGGCACGAACGAAGCTTCGCTCGGGCGAGCCCCTTCCAGCAAATGGCGAGTACCGGCAACAGCATACGTTAACGGGTTGGCCCGCATGACCCAGTGCAACCCATGGTCCGTCCAGGTCGCACTGGCGTTCAGGCCAGGGACGGGAAAAAATCCTCCCGACAGGAGCCACAACGGCATGAGCACCAGATTCATGATCGCATGGAAACCCTGCGTCGAGTCCATCCGCCAGGCAATGAAAAAACCCAGCGAAGTGAGCGCGAGCGAGGTCAGCGTCAGTAGCCCCACAAGTTGGATCACTGCTAATAATCGCCACTCTATGGGTAAGGTTAGCGCCAGCAGCAGAAAAATCAACCCTTGAAAAAGGGCAATCAGCGAGCCCCCAAGCACTTTTCCCAGTACGACCGACCAGCGGGGGATTGGGGCCACCAACACTCCCTGCAAAAAGCCCTCGCGTCGGTCCTCAATGATGGAAATGGACGTAAATATCGACGTGAACAGCAGGATGAGCACCAGGCTCCCCGCGAAGTAGTATTCCAAAAAGCTGCCGCTCCCTTGGCCGGCGGGGGAGAGGCTGAAGGAATGTTTGAGGCCGGTGCCAAAAAGCAGCCAGAAGATAACGGGTGTGCCAATGGAGCCCACGATCCGATTGGGCTGGCGAAAAAAGCGGAGGATTTCCCGCCAGGCTAAGGAAGCCGAAGCCCAAATCGGCTGCGGAGCGAGCGGCTCGCTTCTTCGCTGGGACAGCGAAGAAGGATTGATTGATTCGGATGCTGACAAAACAGCGGTCTCAGGCACGAATTGCCTCCTGCCGATCTCTCCAGAAGCGGTGGCCGGTGCGGGCGATAAAGACATCTTCCAGCGTCGGCTTGCCAAGACGTATCGCGCCGACCAGGCCGGGAAATTCCTCCACAATCCGCGCCACCCATTGATGCCCGTTCGCCGTTTCCAGGCGGACGACTCCTTCCATAACTTTTGCCGGTAGCGACAGTCGGCTGCGAAGCCCGGCAGCCAAATCCTCGGCATTGGAAGATTCGATCACAATCAGGTCACCGCCGACGCTGCTCCGCAACGCATCGGGAGTGTCCAAAGCGACGAGTTGTCCTTCGTTTAAGATGGCAATGCGGTCGGCTTTGTCCGCCTCTTCGAGCAGATGCGTGGTGAGGATGATGGTGATGCCGCTTTCCTGCTGAGCACGGTGAAGGTAGTCCCACAAGTCAGCCCGCGCCCCCGGATCAAGCCCCGTGCTCGGCTCGTCGAGGAGCAATAACTCGGGTCGATGAATCATTCCTTTGGCCAATTCCACTCGCCGGCGCAGCCCCCCCGAAAGTTTCTCGACTCGTTCGTGTGCACGGTCCCTAAGTGCAAATTGATCCAGCAATTCATCACGCCGGCTCTGTAATTCGGCGCCGAACAAT
This sequence comes from uncultured Pirellulaceae bacterium, assembly GCA_964444865.1. GTDB lineage: Bacteria > Planctomycetota > Planctomycetia > Pirellulales > Pirellulaceae > SXOA01. Next base: position 6,720 of record CAYUJE010000199.1, read on the forward strand.
CCATACAATGCCGCCTGCTGCTGAATGTTTTCGGCGACGGTCAACTTGCGGTCGAGGCTGGGAGCCTGAAAAACCACGCCAATGCGACGGCGAATTTCGGTCGTCTCGCGGCGAAGATTGAACCCCAAAATCTGAGCGGAGCCGGACTGCTGCGGAATCAGCGTGGAGAGGACGCGAAAGAGCGTCGTCTTGCCGCCTCCATTGGGGCCGAGAAAGACAAAAATCTCGCCGGACAAAACGGAAAGGGACAATTCCTTTAGCGCTTGCCGCTGGCCATAGCTATGGGAAATCTGCTCAAGACAAACCGCAACCGAGGCATTCATGAAAAGCTATCAGTGCGTGGATTTCGTTTTTTTCTTGAGGATGTTTCCTTCATCCCCCGTGGATTTTTCATGCGCTTCGTGAGCATGTTCGAGAACTTCGTGCGCTTCCACCGGTGTCGGCGCGTAAAGCCAACGCTCTTCCGCATACCAGCGAGTTCGCAGTCCGATATCTGGAATGAGCATCAGCATCAAAAATACGCTCATGATGCTGGCTGGCACTGTCAAAACGTATTTCCAGTTGGCTTCCCATTTAAGGTGCATGAAGAACAGAATGACAAGCGAAGCTTTGGCGCAGGAAACGGCCATCATCATGGCCCACATGATGCCGGGAGTCTTGTCGCGGAGCGTGGCCGAATTGCCGACGAGATAGGAAATGAGCGTGAGTCCGCACAGCGCGAAAAACACGGCGATGTACTTCCCCACGCCGCCGTGGCCGCCCGCATCGTGACCATCGGTATCGTGCCCATGATCGTCGTGTGCTTGATCGTGTTTATCCATGATTTTCAATCCGAAATAAGCGGCAGCGAGAGACCTGCCGAGAAAGTCCGCTAGAACAAATACAAAAGTGGGAACAGGAAAATCCAGACCAGGTCCACGAAGTGCCAATAGAGGCCAATGTTTTCGATGACATGAGCCCGCTTCTTACCCAAATGAATTGGCAGAACAAGAGCAAAGGCAATCAGCCCCACGAGCACGTGGATTGCATGGAAGCCAGTCATTAGAAAATAGGTGCTGGCCCACATGTTGCCGCTGGGAATCTTCATCGGCAGCCGGAGGAAGGCATAGTCGTGGTGCTCGTTCAGGCCGTGCTGAATATGCTCCTTCTCCTCGCCATCTTCTGGTGAAAGGGTCTTGTGGAAGGCGAGGCGACCATCAATCGCGGCAATTCGCGTGTTTGTCGCCGTGATTTGGCCCGCCACCAGATCCTGTTTGGCCTTGGCCTCGGCTTTCTCCGCGTCACTCCCGCTGCCGGCTTTTTCTTTCAGGGCCGTTTCTTCACTTCGCATTTCGGACACCCGCCCGACGAGCTCTTGCCGCTCTTGGCTGAGTTCTGGCCTTTCGGCAGCCAGGTACTCTGTCAAATGCTCATAAGAATTTGCACTATGCTGCCTGGGATAAATCGCCGAGGCCACAATTTCCATGGCCCTCTGCTGGCGAAGCACGTCCGTGGTACTAGCCGCGGTTTGCTCCGAGAATTTCACCAAGTGATTCAGCACGTCCTCACAATGCTTTAACTGATCCGCGCTCTCCTCGGAAAAGCTGTCGGGAGAGGTCGCCTTCAGGTCCGTCAGGTTTTTCTGAATTCCTTCCAGACGCTGGCGACAGGCTTGTAAGTAGTAAAGATCCGCCTTGTCATAAATCGAACTGTGCGGCTTGGAGGGGTAGATTCCGTGCCGGAATTTCTCTTTGTATTCGTAGGCTTTCACACCCAGGAAGATGGACCCCAGGATGAAAGTAGCCACCATCCAAGCCTTGGCCGTGCCGGCGCTGTTGTTGCGTGCCGATTCGAGGGCCAGCACAATCGTGACCGACGACATCAGTAGCACAAATGTATTGATAGCGCCGATCAGTTCGACGAGATGCACATCGTGCGGCGCGGGCCAGGTGCCCGGTGGGGCACCGAAGCGGAGCACGATATAAGTGCCGATGAGGCCGGCGAAGAACATGATCTCCGTCGAGAGGAAAAGCCACAAGCAGAGCTTGCCGTTTCCCAAAGGAAGGGACGGCTGATACTGCAACTTGATGGCGGCGTGGCCGTGAGCGTCGTGCGACATGATCGATCAACGAATCTAGTGAACTGTGTTGTACTTACCGCTACGTTAACCAAGGAACAATGACAAGCAGACCGAGCAAAATCGGCAAATAAATCAGGGACATCCGCAGCAGGCGACGGGCCGCCTCGCGGTTCATTTGAACGAGAAACATGACGGCCACCAGCAACTGGGCCAGTCCCAGAAGCGTGACGATCACCAAATACAGCGGTCCTCCCCAGCCGGGAGCAGCCAGCGCGGGAATCGAACTGACCGGTAGCAGTGCAGCAGCACATAGCACGGCCTGCACACCGGCGCGACGGCCGGAAGGGTCGACCACCGGTAGCATCTTGTATCCCCCGCGGGCATAGTCTTCGCGATAAAGCCAGGCAATTGCCATGAAGTGCGGAAACTGCCAGAGATACAGAGTTAGAAATAGTGCCACAGCTCTGATATCCAGCGACTCGCTCACGGCGGACCAACCAATGAAAACGGGCAGTGCCCCGGCGACCGCCCCGACAGCCGTATTCGCCGACGAAATAGGTTTGAGCGGCGTATAAACGGCAACGTAGAGCAGCCAGGTGAGAACCGCCCATAAAACTGCGGATTGGGGAAGCGTGAAAGCAAGATAAAGGAGTCCGGCGAGCAAAGTAACGCCCGCAAAAACCAATGCGCCAGTACTCGAAATTCGTCCCGCCGGCAAAGGACGATCGGCAGTGCGGTTCATGCGCGCATCGCGGCGAATTTCCATCCATTGATTGGCCGCGCTCGCGCTGCTCGCGACCAGCAGTGTTCCCAAGCAGGCATGCAGCACCGCCCAGCCGTTGATGGAAGCACCGGTTGTCCAAGCCGCCATGACCGCGCTGGCAATGATGACCACCAACACCAGCACGGCAATGCGTGGTTTGGTCAATTCCACATAGTCCGCCGCCAGGGCAATTGCCCCTGTTCGTGGACGGGAAGTGGCAAGGGTGCTGCTGCTCATGCGGCGACCCTCATGAACGTGAGGTTGGAACCGAGTTCCGAGGCGGTACTGGCAGCGAAAATTCGCGTTGCCCGCAGCGAAAGCATCGTTACAGTGGCCAATATCATGGAGCCGCAAACAACGTGCCCCGTGACAATCAGTGCCTGTGAAAACGACCGTTCCTGCACGACGTAACTGGCGGCAAAGCCAAACTGGTCCATCCAGGCCGGCCAGGAATACTTCATCACATAGGTCGTGAGACCGAGCGATACCTGAGCGATTACAAGCAGACTCAAGCAGATCGCGGGAAGTCGCAAGGAGGTATGGCCTGCAGGTCCGCGAAATGCCGCGATGGCTAACATCGCTATCAACACGGTAAGCACGGCTGCGAACACGAGGTGAAAGAGGAGCGCTGCCCGAAACACCTGTGGCGGAGCGTCGAGCGGAATATGCCGTAGCAGCGCGCCGACCGTGAGTTGCAAATAAGCAAGACAAGCGGCTAGGCCCGCGTTTCGAGCAAAACGACGGCCCGCTGGCGTGCTCGGAGCGACCTTTGCTTGCCGCCAGTTGCGGGAAGTCATTTCCACAAGGCACACCGCCAGGGCAAAAAACAGCGGCCCTGTGCAACCGTGGACCAGGGCCAGCATCCGCTGGTCAAATAGCACCCGCAGTCCGCCGAGACCTCCTTGAAATATCACGAGCCCCAATGCAGCCAACGATGCATCTCTCATCCAGCGACGACTGTCACCAAACCACACGGCAATGACGAGCCCGATCGTTAAAATTCCCGCGAGGGCACCCAGCAAACGATGACCATGTTCGACAAATAGGTCCCACGGCCCCGACCACCAGGTGCTCAATGGGTAGAGAAACAAGTTGTAACCAAAAGTCCCCGGCCAATCGGGAACCGCCATGCCGGCATCGTACGTGGTGACCAGGCCCCCCACGCCGATAAGCGGTAACGTCACCAGCGCAAGCGCCACCGCCAGCCGGTGCGGCCAGGGACTTTGCTTCAGCGATGGTGTCTGCTCATTCATTCGACATTCGACATTCGTCGTTCGGATTTCGTCATTCCCCTAGTGCTGTTCCGGCTTATGAATCCGCTTGGGATCGGTCGGCGGAGGCTGAGTCTGGGGATAGAAGTCGGTATCGACTTCCGGCGAGCCGTACTCATAAGGGCCTCGATAAACAATGGGCTGGAAATCGAAATTGCCGTGGCCGGGAGGGCTGGGGGCCATCCACTCCAAGCTGTTGGCTCCCCACGGATTGCGGCCGACTGGAGCCCCATAAAACATGCTGTAGATGAAGTTGAACGCAAAAATAATTTGCGTCCCCACCATGCAAATGGCGCAAACGGACATGAACTGGTTCATAGGCAGCAAATGGCGGAACGTCTCGTAGTCATAAGGATCGGCCAAACGCCTCGGAAAGCCCACCGCGCCCAAAATGTGCATGGTGAAGAACGTGCCATTCAGGAACAGAAACGTGAGGAAGAAGTGAATCTTGCCCAAGTTCTCGTCCATCATGCGGCCGAACATTTTGGGATACCAGAAGTAAATCGCGCCAAAGACCGCCATCGCGGTTCCCGCGAAGAGAACGTAGTGAAAGTGAGCCACGATGAAGTAGGTATCGTGAATAAAAATGTCCACCGGCGTCGCCGCCATGAAAATGCCGGAAAGGCCGCCAATGATGAACATGGAAACAAACGAGAGCGCGAACAGCATCGGTGTCGTGAATTGCACCTTGCCACCCCAAATAGTTCCCAGCCAGTTAAACACTTTCACGGCACTGGGCAGGGCGATCATCATCGTGGAAACCATGAAGGTCATCCCCAGCATCGGATTCATGCCGGAGACGAACATGTGATGGCCCCAAACGATAAAGCCGAGGCCTGCGATTCCGGAGATGGAGTAAACCATCGGCTTGTAGCCAAAGATTGGCTTGCGGGCAAAGCAACTGATAATGTCGGAAACCATACCCATGGCCGGCAGAATCATGATGTACACGGCCGGATGCGAATAGAACCAAAACAGGTGCTGCCACAAGATTGGCTGACCGCCACCGGAAGCCGCCATGGAGTTGTTGACAACGAGCCCTTCCGGCAGGAAGAAGCCTGTCCCCAGCATACGATCCATGAGCTGCATAAACCCGGCTGCAGTGAGAACCGGCAGCGCAAATGCTTGCAGGATCGCCGTAATAAACATGGCCCAAATGGTGAGCGGCAAGCGAAACATCGTCATGCCGGGTGCCCGCATCTGGATAATCGTCGTCAGATAGTTAACCGACCCGAGCATGGAGGAAATGCCAACCATCGTCACTCCCAGCAGCCACATGGTCTGCGCCCAGTCGCTTCCCGGCGCGGCTTGTGTTACGACCGAGAGCGGCGGGTAGGAGGTCCAGCCGGCGCCAGCACCATAGGGGGGCCAAAAGAAACTCAAACCAATGAAGAGGAAGGCTGGCCACATGAACCAATAGCTGAGCATGTTCAACGTGGGAAATGCCATATCGTCCGCGCCAATCATCAGCGGAATCAGGAAGTTTCCGAATGCACCAGCCAAAATCGGAATGATCACGAAAAAGATCATGACCGTGGCGTGCATCGTGAAGAGCGTGGTGTAGAACTCCGGAGAAATCTG
>CAYUJE010000200.1:0-484 GCA_964444865.1 uncultured Pirellulaceae bacterium
CAAGCTGATTCATGGCTGGCGAAAAATGGATCAGCCAAAACCTGTATCAGAGACGGGTAGCAGTCGCTTATGACCCGTTGGAGCAAGAAGGTGGTCGAAGGAGGAGTTAAGGGGGACATGACGCTAGGTGCAAGGGGATGCCAGTCTGCTGTTTGCATGGATCCGCGCGATGGGGGTGAGATAGCAAAAATGCCTGGGTTACCCCCGGCGAATACGCATAATCCTCATAACCGGTTTTCAGAAGGGTCCGCACGAATTGGGAATTAAACTGGAATTTCATGTCCCTCGCCGAGAGCCCCCCCAAGATTGTTGACGATACGTTGCCACTTCGTTTGGTGCCTTCGCGCTGCTGCGTTTGCGGCACCGATGATGGGGAGCCGGTGGGAGTGGGCGAAGACTTTGAATACTGGACCAGCCCCGATACTTTCCTGGCGGTGCAATGCCCGGTTTGGGTGTCTTAGGCGCGGCTGGCTTGGGCGGTTGC
>CAYUJE010000200.1:494-12363 GCA_964444865.1 uncultured Pirellulaceae bacterium
GGCGGTGCAATGTCCGGTTTGCCGGCTGGTGTATTTGAGTCCCCGACCGGCGGTGGAAGAACTGCCGCGGATTTATCCGGCGGAGTACCACGCTTACGACTTCAGTGCCAAGGACTTTGGCCTGGTCTACAAGATTCGCCGTCGCCTGGAAGCCCGCCGCGTGCTGGCCTATGCCCGCGGACTGGGAAACGACGCCCGCATCCTGGACATCGGCTGTGGCGACGGCTTTCATTTGCGATTGCTCAAGGACTTCGGGGACAAGACGTGGCAACTGGAAGGGGTGGAGCTTGATGAGCGGGCTGTCTCCGCGGCGCGCGGCGCGGGGCTGACGGTCCATCATGGCGATGTGGAAGAATTGAATCTCCCCGCGAATTCCTATGACCTGATCCTGCTCATCATGACGATCGAGCACGTCGCCGATCCAGCCGCCATTCTTTCCGCTGCCGGCGAGTTGCTCAAACCGGGTGGAAGGATTGTGATTGTCACCGACGACGCTGCTTCCCCCAGCTTCAAGATGTTCAGCGGCCGGCATTGGGGGGGTTACCACTTCCCGCGGCACTGGAATCTGTTCGACCGGAAGAACCTGGCCCAGCTCGCCCGGAACTGCGGGCTCCAGCCGGTCCGCATCCAGTCGATGATGAGCCCGGTGAACTGGGTCTACTCGATTCACAACTATTTGTCCGACCGAGGCTGGCCGCGGTGGCTGCAGAATCGCTTCACGCTCAAGTCGACCGTGTCGCTGACGCTGTTCACGCTCCTCGATCAGTTCCTCACGCTGTTTGGTTGCGGGAGTTTGATTTGCGGAACGCTGCAAAAGCCCGATGAGAAGGAACTGGGTTGACTCATGACACATCCAACTGCTCCCGTTGTCATCGTCGGCGCCGGTCTGGCCGGGCTGACGTCGGCGATTTATCTGCGCCGGCAGGGAATCCCCGTGCGGGTTTTTGAAGCGAGTCCTCATCTGGCGGGGCTGGCACGGAGCTTTGAAAGCGGCGACGGCTTTACGTACGATTTCGGGGCGCATTTCATCACGAACCGCCTGGCAGCCGCGGTCGGCTATTCGGCTCAGTGCATTCACGTTCCCCGCTATGGCGAAAGCTTCTGGCTCCGCGGAAGTCATTGCCGCTATCCCTTTGGCTTCGCCCGCCGGCCTCGATTTGTGGCGAGTGCTCTCGCGGCCAAGCTGAACGTCTTCGGAAAGAAGCCTGAGACCGCGGCCGAATGGTTTCGTGGCAAGTACGGCAACGCCCTGGCGAATGAAGTCGCCATCCCGCTCACCGAGGCCTGGTCTGGAGCGCCAGCGGACGCACTTTCCGCCGCCGTGGGTGAGAAAATCCCCAGCAGCATTTTTAAGACGTTCTTCCTACGGGCCTCTGGCAAGATGAGCCGCAAGACGGTGGCCATCGGCTATTGCCATACGCTGCAGGAATCGCCCCACGTGTGGCATGTCTATCCGCGGGGCGGAATCGGGGCGCTCTGCCAGCACATGGCGGATGAGGTGCAGGACTGCATTCAGACCGAGTCGCCGGTGGAAGCGATTCTGACCGATGGCAAGCGGGCCACCGGTGTCAGAGTCAAAGGGAAGGAGATTTCGGCCGCCGCGGTGATCAGCACCGCCCCGGTCCACATCCTGGCCAAGTTAGTGCAGGGGACGGAGGTCCTCAAGCCTCTTTCGCAGTTCCGCTACCGGCCGATGGTTTTCGTGAACCTGCGGATGCGGGGGCGCGGCCTGCTCAAGGATGTGATTGTTTGGACGCCAGGGAAAGACTTTCCGTTCTTTCGCCTGACCGAAACGCCGCTATCGATGCCCTGGCTGGCTCCCGAAGGAAAGACACTGATCACCGCTGACCTTGGCTGCCAGGTGGGGGACGAAATCTGGAAGCTGCCGGACGAGGACCTTGGCAAGCTCTGCCTCGAACACGCCAAGAAGCTCATCCCCGATGCCGAATCCCGCTACGACGGCTGCCGCGTCCTTCGCACGCCGTTGGCCTATCCGGTCTACCTGAACGAATACGAGCCGCAGCGGAAGGCCTTTGAGAAATCTACCGGCGTCGAGGGACTCTACAGCGTGGGCCGCAATGGCGAATTCGCCCACATCCTGATGGAAGATCTCTTTTGGCGGACGCGGCGCAAGATGCGGCAGTTGGTCAAGGATTTGGCGACGTAAAACGTAACTCGTGCCCAGGCAGAGTCTGAGACCAAGTTGCTACGGCTTTGCTTCTGCTTTCACGCCACTCAGTTCGTGGTGCGTCACGGCTTCCCAGGCCAACTCCTGCAGCAGGGTGTTGAGCTTCTCTTCGTCATCGCCGAGCTTGACGGTTTTTAGGACCGCGGGAACTGGCAGCCCAACGGGGCTCTTGCGATAGATGACGGCGTAGTGGCAATAGGCATTGAGCGCCATGACGTGCCCTTTCACATGGCCGAGCGGATCGGTGAACAGGTCTTCCTGCGTTTTGACGCCCGGGGTCTGGCCGGCGATGACCTTTTCGCGGAGGGCATTGACCGCCTGGCCGACGGGAACGATGAAGGCCGCATCCTTGCCGATTTTCTTGTTCAGTTCACGAACATGCTCATCCAGTCCTGCAAAGTACGGCTCATGAAGCTTCTTCAGTTGCTCACCGGTAATCGCGTTGTGGTCCACCTTGGCCGGCCGTAGCTTGAACGTGACATCGTAGATATCAAACGGCAGCCAGTTCTCCTGCACGGTGATGCGAATGTTGGGGTTGTTGTCCGTTGCGAGCTTGACGAAGTTTTCAATCCCTTCGTCGGGCAGATGAATGGGGGCCAGAGTGAGGACATCGACCTTGCCCGCCTTGAGCAACTCCTTCACCTTGTTCTTGTCGTCGGGAACATTCCAGTGCTGGATAATCCGCGACCCGCCGATGTAAGACTGGCCCACCTGCTCGTGCCCTTTGATCTCACCGGCCTTTGCCATCTCCGCCAGAATCGGCGGCATGAAGTAGTGGAAGCTATGCCCACAGGTGCACATTTTCTGTCCCTGCGTGATTGGAGCCGTTGCGGTCTCCAGCTTTTCGTCATCGGCCGCTGCCGTACTGATCCAAGTGAGGCTGGGCAGCAGGAGTGCCAGCGACCAGAGACTACGTGGTAGGAAAAATGGGTTGGACATGGAATTGCTCCGGTAGACGACGCAAGAAAGTGGGCGGGTGTTCGCTTTGTTATAAGCGGTTTCGCGCGAGATGCCAGCCTGCACAAAAGCAAGTTGCCGAGCCTCTCTTCGTTCAAGAGCCACTCGATAGGAGGCTCGCTACGTACCAGAGCATGCCAAACAGGAGCGAGAATCCGATGGCCGCACAAATCGTCACGAAGAGACAACCGGCAGTTGTAGCCGGACCTGCGGGACCAGAACCGCCAGGGAGACCGAACATAAGGGTTCGTTAGAGTCAAAAACCAAAGTCTTGCTGGCTATTCGCTTACGCCCGCTTCTTCTTGATGCCGCCAACGCGACTTCAGACAGCCGAATATTGCCCAGCTTGCGAAGACCCACACAGCCTAGAGGACTGGCGCTTCCGTTCGCTGACAGTACCAATCCTGTCTCCAAGAGAAGGCGCGCGCATTCAGCAGGTTGAGCGAGCCGATGTGATCCGGACGACGTTCGATGACTGCGGCCAGCAGATCATCGCTCGGCTGAAGGCCGTCGAGGAACTGGTATAAGTCCTGCCACAGGTGATCGAGAACTTCATTTGCGGAACCATGTGCATTGTGATGCAACGCCTCATGCAAACGCTTGCTGCCATATTCTTCGCCATTTGCTGCTCGCACCCGGAGAAGGCTGTCCGAATGGAAGAGAACTTTGTCCCCGGCCTCCAGTGGCAAACAGTCGTAGTTAAAGGGAATGACGGCTGAAATTGGGTCGGCAACTCCGTCGATCGTGTATCCCGCGGATTTCACGAGGATGGGAACAGGATAGGCGGAATCCGACCAGTAGACGGAACCATTAATCGGGTCGAGGATGCCAACGACCGCCGCCGCGAAGCTGCCGTGCGGAAAACACCTGGCTGCGGCACCATGCAGTTCGGCCATGATTTGGGCGGCTGAAGCCCCAGTCCATTCCGTCGATTGCAGGAGGGTATGCAACACCGTCTTGAGCATCAAACCCTCATACCCTCCCTCGCTGCAATCGGCTAGCAAGATTCCACACCGGCCATCCGCCATTTCAAGGATGTCGAAGAAGCCGCTACCGAGTTCATGGCTCGGCTGATAATGGGCCGCCAGTCGAAACCCTGGCTGCTGAGGCATAGATTTTGGGAACAGGAGAGCTTGGAGTTGGCTCGAAGAGCTGGCCTCCTTTTGCAGGCTGAGCACCTGTTGTTCGGCCTCAGCCCGACGCGCCCTTTCCGCCATCACCTGTTCGCTGGCCCGGCGCAGGTCATCCGCCATTTGGCAACGTTCGACAAGCCAGGCCAAATGCCCGGCGATTTCCTGAAAGATTTCCACATCCACCGCCGAGTAACAATCGACGTGATCGCTGGTGAAGAACAGAAAGCCGACGGCTCTCCCCTGAACCACCAGCGGGCAAGTGAGTGACGACTGCATTCCTTCTCGCACAATCAGTCGGGTTGATTCCGAATACGGCTGTTCCCGCAGGTATGCCCGCAAATCGTTCAAGATTCTAGGCTTGTTGCTTTGCAGGATTGCTTCGAGCGAGGAACCGGCCAGCGACGCGGAAAATCCGGCCTTAAGTTTCACCGGAAGGTCCGAACGGGACCAGCGAGCAATCGCCCGCTGCCGTTCGTGGTCCACGGAGGCATACCCCAAGCGGTTATAGGGGAGGATATTGTGGAAGTTGTCAAAGACGAAATCGAGCAAGTCATTCAAGGAGACTCGCGCCGAAATCTTCTCCGTCAACTGATGGAGCAAGTGTAAAACTTCATCGGAAATCCCGCGTTCGGGTGTCGTGCAAATCGCCATGATAAGCCATCCCTTGAAGGTGCATTGTCCGGCCAGGCAATCGGGTCCACTCCGCAAGCCTAGGTTGGTGCAGCAGACGAAGGGTGACGGAGCCTATGCGGAATTAGCTCAAATGGCCCACATAATCGTTGTAAACGCCAAGTTTGACACCCGCGGGACGGTAGCTAGGCCGCTTCTCTTTGACTGGCGGAGTAGCGACCTCGTAAAGCCGGGCATTGCCTTGTTTGCCGCATTCGGCTAACGCGCCGCATTTCCGCAGGACATAGGTCATCCGCTGGGCAATCCAGCGCTGGATCTGGAGCCCCTGAGCAATGTGACCGGTGTGAAAGGGCTGCGGAAGAGCTGGCGGCAGGAGGGCAAGCAGATCCTGGTTGGTTTTGAAGCGATGCGTGTCGTGTATGGCAACGAGCTTCTGGTCTTCGACCAGAAAATCGTTTTCCCGCCAACGTCGCCTTCGTCCGTGGCCTGGGTAGCGGAGTTCCTCAACTTCCACGAGTGGCGTTTCCAGGATCAGATTGCGGTGAGGGAAGACGCGGGTGAAGTAGATGAGCTCGTCGAAGAGGCTCAGGACGGTTTCCACCTTGGGGCTCCGCCGGCGGGTGAGGACGCTCCCTCCTTTGGCATCCTGGCGGACCAGCGTCTTCTTCATGACGAGCGGTTTGACCACCAGTACGCGATGTTTTTCCAGCAGGCGGCTAATTTTATCTCGAATGGCAGCGAGCGAGCCGTGCTGAATCTCAATCAGTTGCTTGCCGCGGATTGCATCGATACGAAAGCCTTCCAGCCGCTCTTCAGTCCGCGCGCCAGCCCCGGCGTAGATGGATTTGAGTTGGCGGTGGAGTGAGGTTTCCATGGGCGGTCGGCAGTCGGCAGTGGGCAGTGGGCAGTTCGGACGTTTGAAGGCTTGCCTGCCCTCTGTCCTCTGCCCTCTCCCCCGTATAATTCATGAACACTACAAATTCATTACGAGACTCTCCCATGCTCACCCTCAAGCCCCCGCCATTCCTGGAACTCAAGCCGTACAAGTCGCTCTCCAACGAAGAGTTGGCGGAGCGGATTGAGGCGGTGCGCCGCAATATGGGGAGCCGGCTGATGATCCTGGGGCACCATTATCAACAAGATGAGGTAATCGCCCATAGCGATTTGCGAGGGGACAGCTATCAGCTCAGTCAGATGGCTGCCGCCAGCCGCGATTGCCGGCATATTGTGTTCTGCGGCGTCCATTTCATGGCGGAAACTGCGGATATATTGGCCAATCGCCCCGAAAAACTGGCGGAGCGCGGGGGCGAGCGAGTTGCCGTCACTCTGCCGGACTTGGCAGCCGGGTGTTCGATGGCGGATATGGCCGCGATTGACCAGGTCGAGGCGGCCTGGGCCGATCTCGGCGAAGTCATCGACACAAGCGACATTACCCCGGTCACCTACATTAACTCCGCTGCCAGCCTCAAAGCCTTCTGCGGCAGACATGGCGGAATTGTTTGCACCAGCAGCAACGCCAAAGCCGTCCTGGAATGGTCCTTCAAACGAACCAGTCGGGTCTTTTTCTTCCCCGACCAGCATTTGGGGAGAAACACGGCACTCAAGATGGGGATCACCAACGAGCAGATGCCGGTTTTCGACCCGTATGCCGATGAGCTAGGCGGCAGTACGCCCGAAGCAATCACCGCCAGCAAGGTCGTTCTTTGGAAAGGGCACTGCAGCGTGCATCAGATGTTTCGCCAGGAACACGTTGAGCAGTTCCGCAAGAAGTTCCCTGGGATCAAAATCCTCGTCCACCCCGAATGCCCTCAGGAAGTGAACGACCTAGCGGACATCAGCGGTTCCACGAGCAAAATCATCAAGACCGTGGAAGATGCTGCGCCGGGAACGAAGTGGGCCATCGGAACGGAACTGCACCTGGTGAATCGTCTGAAGAAAGAGCATCCTGAACAAGAAATTCACTTCCTTTCGCCGGTCGTCTGCATGTGCGCCACCATGTATCGCATCGACCTGGCCCATCTTTGCTGGAGCCTGGAGAGCCTGGCTGCAGGAGACCCGGTCAATGTCATCAAGGTTGATCCATTGACGGCGGAGCAAAGTCTGGCAGCCCTGGAGCGGATGCTGGAAGTGAAGTGAGCGGGGCGATGGCTTTTAGGACCAACTGGCAGCTTGTCCTACCAAGCTTTTCGGCAAATCTATTTCGCTCGTGTCTTGTATGGATGGGTTGGGCGTCCCTTTTTTCGGATTAGGCGTAGTCCCTAAATTTCCCGACACCACCACGATCGCAAGAATAGCAAGCACGACCAGTACGCCGACTCCGGCCGCAATCCAAATCCAGGGGGGTAAGCCCTTGCTTCTGGGTTTGGCAGATGATTTGACAATATCCGTGGTGGAAAGCTTCGGCTGAACGAGCACTTTGCCACTGCCGCTGGTGACTGCCGGCGGCTCAACCTTTTTCATTCCACCGCTGAGCGAACTGCTGCTGCCAGGGGCTCCCGTGTTCAGCTTGAAAATCATTGCCTGATCGGAGTTGTCGCTGTCCGGCTTGCTTGGGGCGCCGATCGCTCGGGCGACGGGGAGCGATTTATCCCCCTTGATAGGCAGCTTGCCGCGATTGGAATCCGAACTTCGCTTTTTGGCTTCAATTCCTTTATGCGTCCCCTCGCGACTGGCATCGGCGGTATCGTCTCTTTTTTTGTCGAGCAAACGTTTTCCGCTGCCGCTGGAGCCCGACTTGCTCCCCCCGATTCCATAGCCGCCGCTGCCGCCCGAAGAACCGCCGCCAACGCGGGCGAGCGCTCTGGCCCCGGCATTGAGCGCCGCGGCTTTCATGGCCGATTCGTTGCTGCCGGGTTCATACTTGTAACCGTGATTTTCCAGCCAGATCTCCAGGGCTTCGGCCACCTGATTCAGATTCTGAAAGCGCTTATCCTGCTTCTTCTGCATCATCTTGACGCAGATATCCACCAAGTCGCGCGGGCATTCGGGACGGTCTTTTCGAACGTCCTCGGGCATGGTTGTCTGATGCTTGGCAATCCGCTGCGCCAAGGAGCCATCTGTGAACGGAGGATGTCCCGTCAGCAGAAAATACAACGTGCAGCCGAGACTATAGATGTCCGTCCGCGAATCCACTTTGTGGCTATTGACTGCCTGTTCGGGAGAGAGATAGTCGGCTGTCCCCAACACATTTTCATTGTGGGCCACCGTGAGCGAGGCTTTCGCCCCATCGGAATAAAGAGCCAAGCCAAGATCCAGGATTCGAACAATTCCCTTGTCGTCAATCAACAAGTTGGCTGGCTTGATGTCGCGATGGATAAGGTTGTTTTCGTGCGCATAAGCCAGGCCCACTGCCGTTTGTGCAATGTAGTTGCAGGCCAACTCCAGCGGCAGCGGACCTTCCTGCTTGACAATATTCTGCAAATCCTTGCCGTCGATGTATTCCATCACCAGAAAGTGCTGCTCGCCGTCGTTGTCGACGTCATAAGCTCGCACAATATTCGGATGGTCGAGCGAAGCGGTGGCCTGAGCCTCTAAGTGAAACCGGGCCAGGTACGAAGAGTCGTTCACCCTCGACTTAGGGAGGACTTTGACCGCCCGCTTTTGCTTCATCAGCACGTGCTCAGCCAGATAGACGCTGCTCATGCCGCCGGTACCGATAAGCCGCAGCAGTTTATATTTTCCTAGACGGAACCCTTTGTACTTGCGGTCCTGAATCTTATCGGCGTGCCACTGCGTAATCAGATTGGCATTGATGAGATGGTTCGCGACCAACTCCGAATCTTCGGGGAGCTTTCCACCGTGGTTTGCCTTGAGGATGTCAAGCGACTTGGCAAGCTGATCCTCTTCGACCAGCCCGCTGCGCTCTACATAATCGATGAAGTTTTCGGCGCTTAGTTTTGCCATATCGCGAGAGTTGGACCCCGTGCGAATTCTGACGCCACACGAGAGAACCCGTGGGGGTGATTGAACTGCGTGAAGGTCAAAGTGCTCCCCGGATGTCGGCCGCGCTCCTGCCGGTGAATCATGAGCATCCTCAACCAACGGGCGCTACCCCGCCTGCAATGCAACCGCAGACGAGCGAGGATGCAGGAACCGAAAAACCGAATTGAACCAGACGAGAAAAGGTTACACCCCGGAAAGGCGGGAGTAAAGCATCTATCAAGTTATTTTATCAGGGTTTAGGGCGAAACAAAGACGCCAATTCGGAGAAATATGGAAACTCCCGGCAGAATACCCCTCTCCACGGTAGCCTGTACGGCTTCTGCCGAGTAACCTTCCGAATGTTCGTTCACCACTTTCCGACTCTCCCAGTCATGCCTCGCCAAGTACTCCTTTTCACTCGTTCCGGCTGCCATTTGTGCGAGGAAGCCGAAGCGCTGCTCGCTCGTCACGGACTTTCTTCCCAAAAAATCGATGTGGATGCGAGTCCCGAACTGCGGGCAAAATACGATACTTGCGTCCCCGTGGTCGTGATGGACGGCAAGGAACGGTTCCGCGGCCGGGTGAACGAAGTGTTGCTCAAACGGCTGTTGGCAAAGTAGTCCGCTCACGACGTGTGCAGGCTAACAAATCATGACCACGCAACTCGGAATGTTCGCGAAGTACTGGCAGCCCGGAGCGGTGAAAACCCGCCTGGCCACGCGCATCGGCAACGACGCAGCCGCGTCGCTCCATCGGCTCTTTGTCCAAACGCTGCTCCGCCGGATGCAAAACGTCGCGGATCGAAACGTCCTCTGCTTCACACCCGCGAATTCGGCCGCTCTCTTTAGGGAACTTCAACTGGATTCTTGGCATCTACAGCCGCAGGCTGCCGGGAATCTGGGAACGCGGATGCGGCACTACTTCGATACTGCACTATCGGCCATTGAGTCTCCCCGCACAGTCCTTATCGGCTCCGATAGCCCCGATCTACCGCTGGAATGCGTTCAAGAAGCATTAGAAAGGCTGCGGGAATTTCCGGTTGTCCTTGGCCCCACCACAGACGGCGGCTATTACCTCATCGGCCTGTCGCAAATGGTTCCTCCTATCTTCGACGACATTCCCTGGAGCACACCTGACGTCTGGCCGCAAACTACCGCTCGCCTCGCCGCCGCCCAAATCCCTTACCACGTTCTGCCACAGTGGTACGATGTGGATGACGAGGCAGGGCTGAACTCCTTGCTTCGCCAGATCACTGAAAGTGAACCTGCGGACCATCATTTACTGACCCTGAAAATCGCAGTCCAGGCTGTTCTCGACAACCTTGAACCCTGAACCTCCAACTTTGAACTCCTCAGTTGCAATCCCCGACGTCCTCATCCTCGGCGGTGGTGTCATCGGTCTGTCCCTCGCTTGGGATCTGGCAAAATTCGGCCAAAAAGTGCGTCTTATCGACCGTGGAGAGCCGGGAAAAGAGGCTTCCTGGGCGGGTGCCGGCATTCTTCCCCCTGCTTCCTGGCAAGGAGCACTCCATCCCTACGACCAACTTCGCGCATTGGCCAGTGAACTTCATCCGCACTGGGCCAGGGAGCTTTTCGAACAATCCGGCGTCGAAACCGGCTTTCGGCGGTGCGGCGGGATTTACCTGGCTCGCACTCATGGCGAAGCCGCTTCGCTCATTGCCTGGGCCGGCTCTGCCGAGGAAGAGGGAATAGATGCTCAGCGGCTGGGAGAACGGGAGTTAGAGAAGGCAGGGGTCAAGGGGCAGGTTGTTGCGGCGTATTTGCTTCCTCAGGAAGCTCAGCTTCGTAACCCACATCATTTGAAAGCTCTCCGTCTCGCTTGCGAGCGTTTAGGGGTCGAAATTACCGCAGGTGCGGAAGCCATCGACTTTGAAATTCGGCACAATCGCATCGCAGCAGTCATCACTTCCCTGGGACCAATTGCAGCCAAACAGTTTTGCTTCACTTCCGGAGCTTGGACCGGCAATCTGGCGGCCAAACTCGGGATTTCCCTCGGCATTCTTCCTATCCGAGGTCAGATGGTGCTATTCAAATCGGAAGAGCCCCTTACATTCCGACACATTCTTAGCGAAGGCTCCCGCTATCTCGTTCCCCGCGACGACGGCCATGTGCTGGCCGGTTCTACGGAAGAAGAGGTCGGTTTTGACAAGGGAACAACTGACGAAGGGCTCACCGACCTCATCGGCTTCGCTCGCGGCTTAGTTCCGGCCCTGAAGGATGCGGCAGTCGAAAAAACTTGGGCCGGACTTCGTCCAGCGTCGTTCGACGGAGCACCCTATATCGGCCCACTTACCCCACTGGGCAACGCCTATGTTGCCGCAGGCCATTTCCGCAGCGGACTCTTTCTCTCTCCGGCAACTGCCATCGTCATGAGCCAACTCCTTCGCGGCGAGCGGCCCATCATCGATCTTGCCCCTTTTCGAGTCCTGCGCTAGCGGCCCCTGAACTGCCCAAATTCCCATTTTGACCTAAGTCTAGTTGGTTGTTGATTGTTCCTAAGTGGTTGCTGCGTATGAACTTAAAGAATCGGCTTGAACTGGGGTGCTAAACCTTCGTAGGATAAGGGTGTGCCCGAACGGGCAATTTTGGTGTCCCACCGGAAGCTGGCCAAGGTAGAGTTCAATAGGCCGGCAATCCTCGATACTTCCCACGACTGCCCGTCATGCTCCGTCGCACCGAACTATCCCAGAAGCAGCTCGCTCCGGCCAAGGTCCGGGCAGAAGTTCGGGCTACGGCTTCACGGCGAGTTGTGATGGCGGGAAAGGGGATGCGAATCTCGGGCGGAACGCCGCGGGGACCTTATCTGCCACCCGAGAATTGGTATGAGCCCAGCGAACAGGTACGCGGCAATTACGCGGTCGTGCATCAGCCCGCAGGCAAGGGATTCCGCCATATTCTGACGGAAGAAGAAGTTCGCAACCGCTTGGCCGAATTGCCGCGCTGGATGGTCGAGCCTTTGGAGGTAGTGCAATTCAGCCAGATGACTCGCAAGAAGCGGATTGCCCCTTGCTACGGCATGC
>CAYUJE010000201.1:0-9302 GCA_964444865.1 uncultured Pirellulaceae bacterium
CTTCCCCGGCACCACGATGGTCTTGACCACTTCCTTGCCGCTGAGCAGTTCGGCGATGCGGGGTTCGGAGCGGGCGGCGGCGATGAGGGTGGCCTGGTCGCTGCCGGCGGGGACGACGACTTTGCCTCGGAGCTTCCCCAGGATTTGCACGGGGATTTCGATCTCGGCGTCTTGGGTGAGGGCATCGTCGTAAGCCGGCCAAGGCTCATAGGCCAGCGTCTTCGCGTGGCCGAGGAGGTGCCACAACTCTTCCGCGATGTGGGGAGCGAACGGCGCGAGGAGCAGGACGAACCGTTCCATCACGGAGTGGGGACGGACCGATTGCTTGGTGAAGAAGTTGACGAACTCCATCATTCGCGAGATGGCCGTATTGAATGCCATCCCTTCCAAGTCGGTCGTCACTTGCTTGATCGTCTTGTGCAGCGTGCGGTTCTGCTCCTCCGTCGGCTCGACCGGTTGCACCGCGACATTCAGCGCCAGGATCTCACTCTTGTCGTCCACAATCAGCCGCCAGGCCCGGTCGAGAAAGCCGCGGACGCCGACGACGCCGGCCGTGCTCCAGGGCTTCACTGCTTCCAGCGGGCCCATGAACATTTCGAAGAGGCGGAGAGAGTCGGCACCGAATTCCTTGACGACATCGTCGGGGTTGATGACGTTGCCGCGAGCTTTGGACATCTTCTCGCCGTTCTCGCCGAGAATCATCCCCTGGTGAACCAGCTTCTGGAACGGCTCCTTGGTGCTGACATAGCCCCGGTGGAGCAGGACCTGGTGCCAGAACCGCGAGTAGAGCAGGTGCAGCACGGCATGCTCTGCCCCGCCGACATACAGGTCCACCGGCATCCAGGCTTTTTCTTTCTCCTTGTCGATGAACGCTTCGCCATTCCGCGGATCGATGAACCGCAGGTAGTACCAGCAGCTTCCCGCCCACTGCGGCATGGTGTTGGTTTCTCGGCGATACTTTTTGCCGTCGACAGTGATTTCGAGCCAATCGATAGAAGCCTTGGATAACGGTGGCTCAGGAATAGTTTCCGCGACAGTTTGTGTAGACGTGGCCGCGTAGGGTGAGTCAGTCGAGATAAGCCCCGTCTCCTTCCTTGACACCTCTTGCGCCAACTCAGTTATTGAAGCAGGAGCCTGCGCCAACAATGGCATCTTCACTTTGCGATAATCGATTTCTGGCAAATCGACAGGCAAGTCCTTCACATCCACCGCCCGGATCATCCCCGTTGGCTGGCCCTTGTCATCCAGCTCGTGCAAAATCGGGAAGGGCTCTCCCCAATACCGCTGACGCGAGAAGAGCCAGTCGCGCAGCTTGTAATTGACCGCTTCGCGGCCCAGGCCGGCAGCGGCGAGGTCAGCGGTGATTTTAGATTTGAATTGAGCGGTGGACAGGCCGTTGTAGGAGCCGGAGTTGATGGCGACTCCTTCCCCGACAAATGGGCCATACTCGGCCGCCCGCTGCGAGTAATCCTTGAGCATCTCCGTCGTCGGACTTTGCGAAACGATCTCCGTGGCGGACTTCACGACCCCGTCCCGAATGCTCTGCGCCAGTTCCGGCTGACCGCGACCTGCGGCCAGGGCATCGATATTCTTGTCCAAGTCGGCCTTCTTGCGAATGGCTGCAATCGCCGCGGAACGAAGCCAATCGTCCGTAGGAGCGACCACAGCCCGAACCGGCAATTTGAACAGATTGGCGAACTCAAAATCCCGCTCGTCATGCGCGGGAACGGCCATGATGGCTCCCGTGCCGTAACCCCACAGCACGTAATCCGCCACCCACACCGGCACCGGCTCGCCGTTGATCGGATTGATGGCATGGGAGCCTGTGAAGACGCCAGTCTTGCTCTTCGTCGCATCCTGCCGGTCCCGGTCGCTTTTGCTGGCGGCTTTCTGGACGTAGGCTTCAACCGCGAACTTTTGCTCCGGAGCGGTCAGCCGCTGCACGAACGGATGCTCCGGCGCGATGACCATATAGGTCGCGCCGTCGAGGGTGTCGGGGCGGGTGGTGTAGATGCGGAGAACGTCGTCGTCGGGCTTTTTGGGGAAACCCGATTTTACGCGCGAAGCCTTCCAGTCCTCAAATGACGAAGCCCGAATGACGAACGACGAATGAGAAGAACTGTTTTTTGATTCGTCATTCCCCACATAGAAGTCTACCTCCGCCCCCACGCTCCTCCCAATCCAGTCGCTCTGCAGCTTCTTGATGCCGCTGGACCAGTCGAGCGGCTCCAGGTCTTTTTCCAGCCGGTCGGCGTAAGCAGTGATGCGGAGCATCCATTGCCGCAGGGGCATGCGGACGACGGGGTGGCTGCCCCGTTCGCTTTTGCCGTCGATGACTTCCTCGTTGGCCAGCACGGTCCCCAGGCCGGGGCACCAGTTGACCAAAGCATCGGCCTGATACGCCAGCCGATGCTCGTCCTGATATTTGCGGACGGCGTTTTCCCCCTCGGCTTTGACCTCGGCAGGAATCGGCAGCTCGCTGATGGGCCGCCCCTTCTGCTGCTCGGCGTCGAACCAGGTGTCAAACAGGACCAGGAAAATCCACTGCGTCCAGCGGAAGTATTCCACGTCGGTCGTCGCCAGCACCCGGTCCCAGTCGTAGCTGAACCCCAGCATCTTGAGCTGGCGGGTGAACTCGCGGATGTTGTTTTCGGTGTTGCTGCGAGGGTGCTCGCCGGTCTTGATGGCATGTTCTTCCGCCGGCAGGCCGAAGGCGTCAAAGCCCATCGGGTGGAGCACCGTCCGCCCCCGCATCCGCTCAAACCGGCAGACGATGTCCGTGGCCGTGTACCCCTCCGGATGCCCCACATGCAGCCCCGAGCCACTGGGATAGGGAAACATATCGAGCGCGTACAGCTTTTTCCCCTCCGGCATTTCGGGCGTGCGAAAGGTCTGGTTTTCGGCCCAATACTGTTGCCATTTGGGCTCGACGACTGCGGGGTTGTAGCGGGGCATCGGAATTTTCGGGTGAGAGAATGACTAAATCCTAATGTCTAATGACTAATGGGGAGCAGGTCTTTCATTAGTCATTAGACATTAGGATTTAGTCATTTGGTTATACGCCAAGACACACGCCGAGGGTAGAAGTTCGCAAATGGCCCCTCGCTCTGTGTCATTGACCAAGCGACTTTCTCCGGCCTACGATGGGGAGTTTGCCCGGTTTTCAAGGCTTGCAAGAAGGTGCTCCCGTGCCCGGAACGTGCGTGATTGGCCTCCAATGGGGGGATGAAGCGAAAGGTAAGCTCGTGGACCTGCTCACCACGCGGTTCGACATTGTCGTCCGCTACCAGGGAGGGGCCAATGCCGGGCATACCGTCGTGGTGGGGGATAAAACGTATAAGCTGCACCACGTTCCCAGTGGCATCCTGACGCCGACGGTGATGAACGTCGTCACGCCCGGGGTGGTCATCAATCCGCCGACGATCCTGAAAGAGATTGAGTCGCTCACTTCGCAGGGAGTGCTGGTCGGCCAGAACATGATGCTCTCGGACCGGGCGCACGTTGTCTTTCCCTGGCACATCGAAGAGGACAAGCTCCTTAACGTGGCCCCTGCCGGCGAAAGCATCGGCACCACCCTTCGAGGCATTGGGCCGTGCTATCGGGACAAGGTGGGACGCGCTCACGCCATTCGCCTGGGCGATATGCTGCGACCGGACTTCCAGAGCCGCGTGGAACATATTGTGCTGGCCAAGAATCGGCTGCTGACCGGCCTCTCCGGCGCGGATCGGGTGGCTCTCGATGCGGCGGCCATCTTTACCGAATACAGCGGCTATGCCGAAAAACTGCGGGCTTATGTGGGCGACACCACCGCCTATCTGCTCGATGCCGTCGAGGCAGGAAAGAAGATGCTGTTTGAAGGGGCCCAGGGTTCGCTCCTCGACATCGACCACGGAACCTTTCCGTACGTGACCAGCAGCAACAGCTCGGGGGTCGGAGTCTCCGGCGGCAGTGGCGTGCCGGGAAAGTGGATTGGCAAAGTGATCGGCGTTTGCAAGGCGTACAGCACACGGGTCGGTGGCGGGCCGTTCCCCACGGAGCAAGACAACCCCACCGGCGAAAAAATCCGCCAGATCGGCCGCGAATATGGCACCACCACCGGCCGCCCCCGCCGCTGTGGTTGGTTTGATGCCGTCGCCGTCCGGTACACGGCTCGGCTGTCCGGGGTCGATTGCCTTTCGATGATGATGATGGACGTCCTCAGCCATCTGCCGGAGATTCAAATCTGCACGGCTTATGAGCTCGACGGCGAGCGGACCACGCGCTTCCCCAGCCACGTCGACGACCTCCGCCGCGTCAAGCCGATTTACGAAACGCTCCCCGGCTGGAACACCGACGTCACCGGCGTACGCGAACTAGCCGCTATGCCCGAAAACGCCAGAAGATATCTGGATCGCGTCGCCGAACTCGTCGGCAAGCCGGTGGAAGTCGTCTCTGTCGGCCCGGATCGGGCGCAGACGATGTTTGCGGGGAAGGTGGGGCTGGTGGGGTAGGCTTCCAGCCTGCCCGGCCAATGTAAAAAGTACTGAGTACTTAGTACTAAGTACTGAGTACTCAGTACGCGATTTATGATGGCGTTTCTTTTGACTGGCCATTCCCCAGTCGCATCCCTTCGCGACGCTTCGCATTTCGCTTTCGCGCCTCTCGAAAGAAAATCCACACGATACTGACATCGAGGCTTACGAAATAACTGATTGCCAATAGCGAACCAACTTCGGACCCTGTCAGCAGTGACATATTGGCCATGGCGAATGCGCTCTGAGTCATCAATACGCAAACAACCGCACCAATCGGCGCAATGACAATCGCGGCAAAGCAAACGGGCCAAGGAGGAACCGACTCGCCCCTCGCTCTGGGCCCAACAATCGGTGTCGGTGGTTTGACTCCTAAGTCATCCCAATGGCTCCGGATGAGTTGCACGGTTCGATCGAGATCAAACCTCCGCACCTCCAATTCCCCCTGCAGGTTCCAGGTCGAAGCAATTCCATGCTGTCGAAGTAGTTCCTGGCAGTTGGCCCGGTCCAGTTGCTTCTCGCGCATCGAAACCGCCACCACCCATTCCTCCGCAGCTTTCCCACCCAGCAGCGGCCCAGCTTCCGCCGGATGATCCTGCGCCGCGCTGACCGACTTGAGAACCGCCTGCATCTTGCCGGAAGTCTTGGCCGGCTTGCCGTGGAGGGGGCAGTCAAGCAGCGTCGTCGTATCACCACGCTGGACGTCGGCTAAGGTTTCGTCCCCGAATTCAGATGGCTCATCCGCCCGCCAGGCGGTGTCTCCGTAGCAGGAGAGCAAAAAGCGGTACAGCCGCAGCCGCATTTGAGCCAGCCAGGTCCGCCGCTCTCCTTCCGCGCCGTCGGCCTCGGCAGCGGCCAGGCGGCGACGCCAATCCTGCACGAGTTTGCCGCGGGAGAGCATGGGATTCCTCAGAGGTTGCATTTTCCCGCTTTTTTCGCTGTGAAACAAGTTGAATCCGAAATTCCTTCAAATCTGCTTGAAAATAGCCGCGCGGTTTGCGAAATTAGACCCAGCGCGTACGCCACCTTCTGTCCCCCATTTCCGGGAGCCGTTTATGAGCCAGGGTGATCCCTCCACAAATCAATCCATTGAAGCCGTCTATAACTTTGCCGCCCAGCGGATGGCCTCCGGGGCCAGCAGCGGCATGGTCGAGCAGGAATTAATGCAAAATGGGCTCGACCCGCAGTCGGCCCGGACGGTGGTTACCGAGCTAGCGCAAGTAAAATCAGGTGCGATGCGGAGTGCCGGCCTGAAGAATATGGGCATCGGCGCGCTGTTCTGCATCGGCGGCATCGTCGCCACCGTGGTCACTTACGGTATGGCTTCGGAATCGGGGGGGACGTACATCATCGCCTGGGGACCCGCCATCTTCGGCGGCATCCAGTTTTTCCGCGGCTTGTTTCAACTCGCCACTGCCTGAGAAAAAGGCCGTTGGCGAGCGACATTAGTCTGCATGCCCCGAGCGAGCGCCATGCGGCACCAGCCCAACTCGCTAGTCGCGGGAAAAGTGCGCTCTCCCTCGCTTGCGCGCCCTGCTAGTGTAAGATAACTCCTTCGTCATTCGTCATTCGAGCTTCGTCATTCAGAAAGACCCCCATGAGTATCGGCGAGTCGATGCAGCAGCAGGCGGAGGAATTTCGCAGTCGCTACACATCCGTCAAAGAGCAAATCGGCCGCGTCATTGTCGGCCACGACGACATTGTCCACGGTGTCCTCACCAGCATGTTCATCGGCGGCCATTGCCTGCTGGAAGGAGTGCCGGGGCTCGGCAAGACGCTGCTCGTCCGTACGCTGGCGGAAGCCCTCGATCTCAAGTTCAACCGGGTGCAATTCACGCCGGACTTGATGCCCAGCGACATTCTGGGCACCAACATGATCAACGAAAACGAGGCGGGCCGTCGCGTTTTCGAATTTCAGAAGGGGCCGATCTTCACGCAGATTTGTCTGGCGGACGAAATCAACCGGGCCACTCCCAAAACGCAGTCCGCCCTGCTCGAAACAATGCAGGAAGGGACCGTCACCATCGCCGGCGTTCGCTACGAGCTCGAAAAGCCGTTCTTCGTGATGGCGACGCAAAACCCCATCGAGCAGGAAGGAACCTACCCGCTGCCGGAAGCCCAGCTCGACCGCTTCCTGTTCAAGCTCGTCGTCGGCTACAGCTCGCGAGAGGAACTGGCGACGGTGGTGGACCGTACCACCAAGGGAATCATCGTGAAGCCCGAGAAGGTGATGGACGGCAGCGAAATACGCAAATGGCAGAAGCTCATTCGCGAAGTCATCCTCGCCACGCACGTTCAGGACTATATCGTCCGTCTCACGCTGGCCACCCATCCCAATGGTCCTTTCGCCCTCCCCATCACTAATCAATACCTCCGCTGGGGAAGCAGCCCCCGTGGTGCGCAAACTCTCGCCCTCGCCGCCAAAGTCCGCGCCCTCTTGGAAGGACGCTACAACGTCAGCTTCGAGGACGTCCGCCGCGTCTATCTCCCCGCCATGCGGCACCGGGTCATTCTCAACTTTGAAGCCCAGGCGGAAGGGCTTGATACGGACCGCATCCTGCTGGATATCCTCGAGAAACTGCCGGAAAAGGGGGAAGATGCTCCTGTTAAGGCAGTGCTGGCGAAATAGGCCGGCAGAGCTAACAAGTCGAGTAAATTCTTGAGAAAAGATTTGCAAATGCCGCGGCGGTTAGGGATACTGCGAGTCTGATTTTGCGGCCCGATTATCCGGCAAATCATTCTGGGGAAATGAACATGCGGTACGTTTGCGGTGTGTTGCTCGTCCTGACGAGCATGGCGGCATCGTCCCTCTGTTCGGCTCAGGAGGAAGAGGCGGTCACGGTTTTCGACCGGGTCAGTCCCAGCATCGTGGGAATTGAGAGTGTCGCCAGCAGTGGCACGGGGGTGCTGCTCGATGCGAAAGGGACGATTCTGACCAACGCCCATGTCGTCGCCCTGCAATTGCCCCTCAAGTGCCTGATCGACGTGCGGAAAGGTGCGAAGTATGAAACCAACACCTATCGCAAAGTTACTGTCCTTGGGATTCACCCCAAGCTGGATCTGGCGCTCCTCAAAATCGATCCTGCCGAAAATCCCGGCACTCTGACTCCCGCGGCCATCAATCACGGAGCTCCCAAAACGGGCCAGCGCGTGTACGCCATTGGAAATCCTGGTGCCAAAGGCCAGGTCAAACTGACCAAGACGGTTACCTCCGGCATTTTGAGCGGAGTCGACCGGGTGATCGAAGAGGTGTCTTATCTGCAGTTCAGCGCGCCCATCAATCCGGGTAACTCCGGTGGTCCGCTCTGCGACAAAGCAGGCAAGATCATCGGCCTCGTCACCATGAAGTTGCCCGATTTGGACAACGTCGGCTTTGCGATTCCCTTGCAGGACATCAAAGCTGCCGAATTCAAGCCCTTCGCGGAGCGTCCCAAGGACACCGTGAAATCGGGGAAAATGATCAATGCCGGCAACAGCTATATCGACCAACTCAACAAGGTGCGCCTCCGTCCCGGTGGTAGTGATTCGCCGCAGGCTTTAATCCTGCGAATCCTGGCTCTCGACTGCATGCACGAGGCCCTGCTCCTCGATCCAACCAACGGCAGTATCTACATGTCCATCGGCGACTTGGCCGACGAATTCGAGGAATACGAAGTAGCGGAAGAGTACTTCCGGGCGGGAATTTCAGCATCCCCCTGGCATACCGATCCGCGAATCTATCGCACCTACGGCCGTCATAAACTGAGGTTGAAAAAACCGGATGAAGCCGAAGTCATCTGGTGGGAAGGGATCGCGCGACATCCGCACCTCGCCGGCCTCATTTGGGAAGACCTCGCCATTCTCTATCAAGCAAAAGGCGACTATCACCAGTCCGCAGTCTGCGCCAGTGCGGCGTCCATGCTCAAAAGTCCGGGAAGCCGACCCGAAGTCGCCCTGCGAGTCGGCGATCAAAGCTTCCATAAAATTACGGACCCCGTCCAGCGGGCCCAAACGTTGGAACGGGTGGCGGGAATGGCGGAAGAAATGTTCCGCCGAATTTGGCAGCGAAAGTTGTTGCTCGGTCAAAAAAGGTCGCATCTGACGCCCGCCTTTGGAGCCTATGCCCAAAAAATCGGCCTGAAACTCGATGGTTCTCTGACGGCTGCCGCCAGCCCCTTTGTCGTTCCCGCCTTTGATCAACGACTGACCGACATTGCCGCGACCGCGAATCCTGGGCAACCCGGCCTGGGAGCGGCTTGGAAAAGGCAGGAAGCTGCGCTCATTTCCTCCGGAACGGCGGTTTGCCGACTGGACGGACAGGCCACACTGCCGGAGGAGTATGACTTGATGATTTCTGCCGAACGGCTGAGCGGGAAGGATGAGGTTGTCATCGGCTTTGAGCACCAGCAGCAAGGGGCCGCAGTGATTCTGGATTATGCCGGCAACAAGAGCGGGTTTGCGGGGCTGAAGGGCCCGCTCCATCGCGAAGCCGTTTTGCCGCAGGGGGAATTCGTCTCGCTCCTCGTTCAAGTCCGGAAGAAGAAAGTGACGGTCCGGGTCAACGAGAAAGAGATCCTGACGGTCGCGCTGAATGAACGGTTGCCGGCGGTTCCTGAAAAATGGGGGGGCGCTTCCGCCTCGAAGTTATTCATCGCCACCCAGAGTTCCTCGTTGGCGCTGCATGCCTGGCAATTGGTGAAGTTGCCAACGCCAGCCGCGCAACCGCCGATGCCCGTGACCGGTCAAAAAATTGGCGGCAGTCCCACGATCCCCGCACCATCTTCCGGAACAGCCGGCAGTCCCCCCTCAGCC
>CAYUJE010000201.1:9402-12345 GCA_964444865.1 uncultured Pirellulaceae bacterium
CAGTCCCACGATCCCCGCACCATCTTCCGGAACAGCCGGCAGTCCCCCCTCAGCCGGCGGCCTGCCGGAAATCGCCAGCCTCCAAGATACTTCTTGGGGATTCAAGTGTCTGGCGATGTCGCCGGACGGTCGTTTCGTGGCGGGCGGAAGAAGCGATGCGCAGGTTTGGATTTTTGACGTTGAGAAGAACAAGAAAGTAGCCGCCACGGAACGGCTCGACAATCTGGATCAGGTGACTTCCATCATCTTTACTCCCGACGGCAAACACGTGCTTGGTGGAGGATACAATGGAATTGTGCAAGTCTGGGATTTCCAGGCGGGAGTCCTCAAACCCGGCAAGCAATTTGTCGGGCACAGCGTGGAAATCAAATCCTTGGCCTGCAGCCCCGATGGCAAATTCGTCCTCTCCGGCGACCGCGAAGGGCGGCTTCGATACTGGGATTTGGCGTCCTGCCGCGAGCAACACGTGTGGGCCGATTTTCGGCAGGGAGCCAACGCGGTCCGTTTTCTTCCGGATGGCAATAGTGCGCTTGCCACGGATGGTGGAAACCTCTTGCGCCTGAATCTAAAGTCGGGTACCGCGGAAAAGACAAAGCTCGATCCGAATTCCGGATACACGCACGCTGCCGAATTCAGCCGGGATGGAAAGTATCTGGCAGTCTCCGTGGGGTCCGAGGTGCTGGTTTGGCAAACGGCGGACCTCGCGAAACAGGCGGCCAGGCTGGCCAAGAGTCGCGGGGTTATCTGGACTGTCGGCTTCACCCCGGATGGAAAGCAACTTCTCACGGGAGCCGATAAGACCTTAAACATCTGGGATCTTCAATCGGGAAATCAAGTCACCGAAGCCTTCGTCGGTCCCATCGGCTATGTCCAAACCTTCGGAGTCTCCGCCGATGGCAAACGCCTGACCTCCATCATCTCGATGGCCGGCCAGCCGCTCAAGGTTTTTGCGATGCCGGCAGCCAAGTGATGCAATCGCCCCTGAAGCAGCGGATTAACCGCATTTCTTGGGAAGCGCTCTGGCGTATCAACGTCCGCTTATACGATAATGGGTTAGAGCGGTGGCGCTTGGCCTGGGGTATCTCCCCTTCGTCGTTCGCCATTCGGACTTCGTCATTTCCAAGGGACACCCCATGACCATGCATACTCGCTTTTGCGACGGCGTCGTTCGCCGCGATTTTCTTCGGCTCGGCGTGGCGGGGATGTTTGGGTCTTCGTTGTCGCTGGCTTCTCTGATGCGGGCCGAGGCGAGTCCCGCGCAGCGGGCGGCCAAGGATAACGGCGTCTCCGTCATTTACTTATTCCTCAAGGGTGGCCTTTCGACGATCGACACGTTCGACCTCAAGCCGAACGCACCGGCTGAGTTTCGTGGCGAATTCGGACCGATCGGGACGAACGTGCCGGGGCTGGAGATCGGCAACGCTCTGCCGAAGCTCTCTCAGCAGATGGACAAGGTCGCCCTCCTCCGCGGCTTTGGGCACAAGAACAGCGATCACGGTCCGGCGGACCATTACATGTTCACCGGCTATCATCCGACCGCCGGCTTCAATCCGTCGCTCACCCCGAATAATCAACGCCCCAGCTTTGGCTCGATCATCGCCAAAAAACTTGGCGGGCAGAGCAAAGATCGGGCAGCGACTTCCATTCCACCCTATGTCTGCCTGCCGCAGCTTTCCAACAGTGGCGGGGCGGCTTACCTCGGGGCTACCTGCGCGCCGCTTTCGATTGATGCCGATCCCGCCGCTCCGGATTTTGCCGTGCCCGATATGGTGCCGCCGGTCAGTCTCGCCGCCGGCCGCCTGAGCAATCGTCGCGAGCTTTTGAAACAGGTGGACCAACTGCAACAGTCAGCCGAACTCGACGCCAACTCCCGGGCCAAGACGGTCGATGTCTTCCGCCAGAAGGCCTTTGAACTGATGACTTCTCCAGAAGCGAAAGCTGCTTTCAACCTCCAGGCCGAGCCCGACAAACTGCGGGATGAATACGGCCGGGGGACGCTCGGCCAATCCTGCCTGATGGCTCGCCGCCTGATCGAAGCCGGCGTCCGCTGCGTCACGGTGGAACACAGCAACTGGGACACTCACGACAACAACTTCTCCGTCCTCCGCCGCGATTTGCTCCCGCAACTCGATCCGGCACTGGCCACGCTGTTCCGAGACCTGGCGGACCGCGGGCTGCTCGGCAAGACGCTGGTCATCGTCACCGGCGAATTCGGCCGCACGCCCCGGATCAACAAGAACGCCGGCCGCGATCACTGGGGGCCGTCCTTCACCGTCGCCCTCGGCGGCGGCGGCGTGAAAGGGGGCCGCGTCGTCGGCGCCAGCGACGAGCGGGCCGAACGCCCCGCCGACAAGCCCCACGGCCCCGAAGACCTGGCCGCCACGATGTGCCATCTGACCGGCATCGATCCCAAGGAAGAATTCCTCACCCCCGAAGGGCGGCCGGTGAAGATTGTGAACGACGGCAAGGTAATTTGGGACCTGCTGTAAATAGTAGTCCGCTCACTCCGTGAGCGGACATGCCGGCACACGGAGTGTGCCGACTACTAAAAAATGGAAATGGGTCGGGGGGCTGACGCTTTACGCTCCCGTTGGGACAATGGTCCCATGATTAAATCAGCCGTCACGATCAGTCTGGTCCCCGAAGCTCGCGGCGGGCCATTTGTGTTTTGGGATGACCTCCCGGGGAGCATTCGGAAAGCCCAGCAGCTAGGCTTTGACGCCGTGGAAATTTTTCCGCCGGGCCCGGACGCCGTCAGCGCCGCGAACGTCAGGAAACTGCTCAGCGATCACAGTCTCTCGCTCGCCGCGGTTGGCACCGGGGCCGGCTGGGTCAAGCATAAGCTGCGACTGACGGACGGCGATGCCGCGGTGCGGCTGAAGGCCCGAGACTTTGTGAAGTCCATCATCGACTTCGCGGGGCCGCTCGGCGCTCCGGCGATTG
>CAYUJE010000202.1:0-4450 GCA_964444865.1 uncultured Pirellulaceae bacterium
TCGCCGGCAAATGGCGAACGCAGCTTCGCAACAAGGTGCTGATTGAACTCGCCGGTTTGGGGCGCGACCCGCAACTCTTCGAGCAGCGGCGACAGGAGCTTGAGAAGACTCTGAAAGAGGAGTTGCAAAGCATCGTCCAACTCTCCGACGGCGGTGATTCGGATGGCTTCATGCAACGAGGAATGGGGTTTGGAGGAGGAGGCATGGGAGGAGGCGGAGGAATGGGTGGGGGCGGCGGCGGGTGGGGAGGCGGTAGCATGGGAGGCAGTGGCAACCTTCTCGGCTACCTTGGTGACCTCGACGCTGCGCCGATTGCTCGAGGTCCGTTTGATGGCAACGCTGACGAATTCTCTGGGCTGGGCAATCTAAGAGGTGAAAACGGCGGCGTTATTGCCGACTTCGATGGACTGATGGATCTCATTACCAACACCATCGACCCTGACGCTTGGGACGATGTTGGCGGCCCAGGTTCCATCGCCGAATTCCAGACAAACCTCAGTCTGGTCATTCGTCAGGAACAGGAATTGAACGGCCGTTTGCACAGGCCCGGGCTGTTGACCTACGGGGGACGACGCGGCACGATTCGGCAACGTGAATTTTCGGAATCGAATTTCCTCGACCCTTTCAGCGGTCTCGGTTACGAACAGCAGCTCGTTTCATCAGTTCGCAGTCGGGCCAGCTTCCTTCCTATCTCCTTGCCACAGCCGCTTTCCGGCACCAAGCCCGCAGCCGAACTGCTGGCCAAACAATCCCAGGAAGTCCGAGAGCTGGTGCTTTCGCTGCTACGGGAAGAGAAAGTCCGCGCGTTGCCGGGGGGAGTGGAAATTCGCCAGGAAACAGAGTCCCTGGACCGTCGCTTTGCCGAAGTCACCGCGAAATCCTCTTCTCGCAATCTGCTTTCGGGGAAGCTTGGCTGGCTGAACCACGAAGAGACTGACGGTTCATGGCGCCTGACCAACTGGTGCGACAGCACGGAGCGCGGCGTCTGGTCGCCGGCTTATGAATTGGCCCTTGTTCGAAAGTCCGCGAAAGGTGAGCATCTGCGCTGGCAGGGAAGCGTTGAGGACTTTTCGCTTGTGGATGCTTTGAGATATGTGCGTCCCGAGGACGTGGTGGTCGAACACCCCGCACCCGACCAGACGCTGCTCATCCTGGGGAGAGAAGTCGATGAGGAGGGTGAAAGCGATTCGCAGACCCGCATCCTGATTGATACCAAGCGGCAAGTCGTGCTCTCGGTCGAAACGCGTTATGAAGGCAAGGTCCAGAGCACTCAGAAATTCGCCGAGTTTTTGGAAGTCGCCGGCCGATTCTGGCCGCAGACGCAAGAAACGCTGGACAGCGAAGGCCGTCGGACGAGCCTGACCAAAACCAGCGTCAAAGTCCTTTCCGCCGAGCAGTTCGCAGGCGAACTCAAGGCTCAGCAGACCGCCCGCGAGTCGTCCCTTACGCTTCATCTGCCGCTGCCGACACTCGCCGTTGCCAAGGGAGCTCAAGTGAAGCTCGGCGAAATTACCGTGGAAGTTTATCTCCGGCTGCTGATACACGCGGCCGGCAAGCAGGACTGGGAGCAGGTTCGCGAGTACCTGGCCCGCTGCGAAGAACTCACCAAGGGAAAGACGTGGCCCCGGTGGTTGCGGTTGTATGTGCTGGCGGCCAGCAGGCGGCACGATGAACTGAAAACGGAACTGATGCAAATGGCGGAGGAGCTTTCCGCCAAACCGCATGCGCAGGAATGGACGCTAGTGAAGGGACTGTTGCTCTACGGCGATTCTTATCTGGGCACTCAGGAGAAACTCGATCTGTTGGCGGCGCTGCAACCGGTTTACGCTCGGTCGCCCGCTTATCTCCATCGTGACAAAGACCATGACCAGAGTCGTTTGCAGCATCTCGCATCCGCCGGGCGAGTCTTTGAGGCCGATGCCCTCCGCAAAGACCTGGCGGAGCGCTACCCCCACGATCTCCATCTTCAAACTCAATACGTTCATTGGCTGGCTCAGCGTGGCGACTATGAGGGAGCCTATGCGTGGCTGGCGAAAACGCTGGGCGATGCGGGAGCCAAATGGCTTCCCGATGAAATTCATCAGTTGCAGTGGAGCTATCTCGAACTGCTCGACCAGCAAGGGCGTTTTGCCGACAAGCTGGAGTATCTCGCGCCGATTCTGGCCGAGAATCCCAAGTATGAGGATGTCTACTCGCAATACCTCGCCGCCTTGATCTACGTCGGTCGCGAAGCGGACGCGGAGAAGCTGATGAGAGAGTGGCTGGCGTCCAGACTCGATGGCCAAGGAAAGGAAGCCTCGCGGGCTCGTGCCTATGCGGCTGTCTATCTCATCACGAATCAAATCCATCCCTTCGGCAGCGGGGAGTACGACACTTCCTGGCACAAACCACTGGCCGAATTCGTGCTCCGCAATGCGGGGGTCGCGGACTGGATGACCTCCAATACCATACAGGCCATTTTGCGGAGCGGTCAGTTTTCCGAAAGCGACGAAGCCGAGCGGCTCGGTGCTGCACTGGCGGCCCGGTTACTGGCGGATGCCGATAAGCTCGAACTGGGCCAACTCGACGATCTGGTTGATTACGTGCAAAACTATGGCCATTCCCCAGATGAGAAGTTCTGGGAAAAAGTGGCCTCCATTGTTCAGGCCCGCTGGGAAAAGGAGAAGCCGGGCAGCAGCCGTGCGGCGACGCTTGACCGCGTGCTGCTGGATATTCATCAAGAAACGAGTGCCGAGACTCGAATCGCTTTCCTGCGGCTGCGGGTCAAACGGGCCAATGACGAGTCGCGCGCGGAGATGCAGCGGCAACTCTTTGATGAGTTCATTGGACAGTCCTGGTCGGCGGAAACCGAAGCCCAGACGCTGGCCATGCTCGACAAGCTCAGCAGTGGCGAGACGGCGGAAATCCGCTTGCTGGAATGGCTCTCGCATTTGTACCGCTGGACCGACCGGATGCAGGCTGCTCGCAACGAATTGCTGGAAGGCAAAATCGAAAAGCGGGAGCAAATGACCCGCCAGGAACTTGCCGAAAAACGCAAGAAGAATGTGGAACTGGTGCGGACGGACCTCGCCATTCGCCTCGCCGCTGCCGCAGAGAATCGCCAGGACGAGCTTGGCCGCTGGATGCTGCTGGAGAGTCTTCATCTGAACGTTCAACTGGAGCGTGACTTGCCGAAAGTGACGCAGACCGCCTGGCAAATGCTGGAGCAAACGCTGGTAGCCAAAAAGAAAGCCGATGGGGAGCGAAAGAAGGGGGACGAACTGGATGAGGAGCAGGCAGAAATGCAGGGAACGCGCGACCTGTTCTTGGCGGCTGAGCAAGCCCGGCTCGTCACCATGCTCGTCCATGTTGCGGCGAAACCGAGTGCCAAGCCACAGGACGCCGATCGGCTCCTCAAGCTGAGCGACGAGCAGGCCCTTCTGGCCGACAAACAGAATGACGACGAAGACGCTCCCCCTTCCCTCGATTGGCGGCAGGTGAAATACAACCTGCTTGTCGCCCTCGATCGACCGAAGGAATTGGCGGAGCAACTAAAGAAGTGGTCCGCTGCCGACACCGCGGACCATCGCTGGCAGAAGTCGCTGGGGTATTTGAATGCCGAACTCGGCAAGCTCGACGACGCCATCCAGCAGTTTGAGGGATTGGAGTCGTCGGGTGAGCTTAGCGCCGCAGATTATCGCTCCCTGGCAACCTGGTATCAGGCGACGAAGCAGGACGCCAAGAATGCCCAGGCAAAGGTCTCTGTTTATAAGACCATGGACGAGAACGCCCTGCTGCAGCTCATGAATAACCGCGCCGGAAACGCCAGCGACGTGACACCGGAAGACTTGCTGGCCTATCAAGCGTACTTCGCCAGAGCATCCAATCCCGCATCGGGTCTGGGAGCGGTCGAAGGCCACTATCGTGCCACGCAAGATTTCCGTCTGCTCGCCGGCCTGGCGGATGCCGTGATTGGGCACACCAGTGGTCAGATCTATTCGTTCCTGTCGCAAGTCGATGGCGTGCTGGACGAAATCCACACCGAAGCGACGGTCGATGAGTTGGTGCAACGGATCGGCGAGGTTCGAGCCAAAACGAAGACCCCGGTGGATCTGCGGGGACTCGACCTTTTGGAATTGCTGGTGGAACGCCGCGGGGCGCAGCTCCAAAATCAGGCCGGGCCGCATCTAGCCGCCGCGGTTGCCGCGCTCCAAAGGGCGGAAAAACGGGAATGGTCCACCGGTGAGCCGCTGCAATTTGCCCAGATGCTGGCCAATATCTCCTTCGCCGAGCAGCCGGCCCTGGCGGCCGAGCAGTTGCGGATTGTCAGCGCCCTTCACGCAGCCGCAAAACCGGGTTCGCTCGACCGCCTCCATCTGGCCGATTTGATGCACACCATCCACTGGCGGCATGACAGGCCCGACCAGGCAATCGACATCCTCTCCGCAGCTTGCGATGAATTTCGCGAGGC
>CAYUJE010000202.1:4550-12306 GCA_964444865.1 uncultured Pirellulaceae bacterium
AACAAGATTGCCGCCGCCCGCAAAGATGTGGCGGATTTGGTCGCCAACAAGTTCCCCAACCTGGCTCAGCGGCAAATCCACAATTATCGCAACATGGTTTCCACGATGGGGAACACGGTCCGCACGGTGCTCGGGCCGCGCGAAGCACTGGCGTTCTACATCGACCGCATGGAGCATGAGCCGGCCTGGCTCGCTCGCAGCGGAGATGACGGCTGGAACGAGTATCACCACGAGCTCGCCGAGCTTCGCCAGGAAGTGCCGAAACTCGGGACGCTGGAGCCGCGGCTGCTGGCCCTGGTGATTGCTGAACTCAAGAGAGACCTGCGGACGCATATGGACCGCACCCGCGACATGTATTCGAACGACCATCACCGCTTCTGGAGCGAAAAGGCAGCCGACTTCGCCAAGACCGCGGAAGAAGTGTTAGCCGAGAACAAGGATGGCCCCGAGAGCATTGTTTACATTGCCACGTATCTGATCAACGGCCTGGATTTGGCTGATCGCGGGATCGAAATTCTCTTCGATGCGAACCGCCGCGAACTGCTGGACGATGGCGGTAAGCAGCTACTGATCAGCACACTCTTTCGTCAGGATCGCCACGGCGAAGCCATCGCCCTGCTTGAGGCGCTCATTCGCAAACAGCCCGACAACTTCGGCTGGCGGACGCAGCTCATGCACGCGTACTTTATGACGAAACAGCCGCAGGCGTTGCTGAAGCTGCTGGCTGAGACGGACAAGCGGTTCATTGCCCCGCATCCGAATGGCGAAGGGATTCTGGCGGCGATGGCTGGCAGCACGCTGGAAAATGAGCTTTACGAGCAAGCAGCCAGTTACTACGAACGGGCGATCAAGGTCCGGACGGATGCACTGCAAAGTCGCACCCAGGGAGATGGCACTCTGGCGAGTTATTTTCAGCAGCAGGCCAAGTCCTATGCGGGGCTGGGAAACACGGCCCTGGCGGTGGACAAGGCTTCCGCAGCGATCGTGATTTGGCCCGCGCGGCACGACCGTCGCCAAGAGTCGATTGATTTGCTTCTCAGCATGCTGCACCAGTCGCCGAATCTGGACGCCTACGTGGCGGAGCTTGATAAGGAAGTGGAGAGATCCCAGCAGGATCGCCCCATCGTCCGCAAGCAAATCGGCATCGCCTATCAAGAGCAGCACAAGGCCTGGGACAAAGCGATCAAGCAATTCCGCCTGGCACTCGACCTGACTCCCGACGACACCGATTTGCACCAGCGTTTGATTGCCAGCCTGGATGCCAAAGAGGACAAAGCGGGAGCACTGGCTCAAACGCTCGAGACGCTGGAGATTAACCGCCGCGACCTGGGCCTCTGGGAAAATCTAGCCGAGCGACTGACGGCGCTAGAGCAGCCGGTGGAAGCCGAACGAGCGGCGACGTCGCTGGTCGAAGTCGGGCCGCTTGAATCCGAAGGACACGAGAAGCTGGCGGACTATCGCGAACGGCAAGACCGCTGGGATGACGCGATTTTCCAGTGGCGCGAAGTCGCCCGCCTGCGAAAACTGGAGCCGACAGGCCTCCTGCGCCTCGCTCCCGCTTTGCTCCATCAAAAACGGCTGGAAGAGTTTGACTCGGCGATGAAACAACTTGAGAATGGTCCCTGGCCGCAGCACTTTGACGAACGTCTAAAAGAAGAACTTCCCAAGCTGCGGGAATCCAGACTCAAGGCGAACAAGTAATGCCTCAGCGACGAGATTTTTTGCGGAGTGCTCTGGCGGCCTCCGCGGGTGGTATTCTTCTCAGTGCTTCCAAGGGCGAAGAAAAGGAAGTTGCCAAAACGGCCCCGATAAAGGTCGCCCAGATTGGCACCGGCCATGCCCATGCCAGTAAGCTCTCCGTCTTTCGAGCTTCCCCGGACTACGAAGTTGTCGGGGTTGCTGAGCCGGACGCGGAGCTGCGTAAGAAGGCTCAATCGCAGGAACTCTACCGCGACATTTCGTGGATGACGCAGGAAGAGTTGCTCAAGACGCCGGGCCTGAAACTGGTTCTCGTGGAAACTCGCGTTCGCGATCTGCTGAACGCTGCCGAAGCGTGCGTCCATTCCGGCAAGCACGTCCACCTCGACAAGCCGGCCGGTGAATCACTGCCGCATCTGAAGCGGATTTTCGACGCGGCGGCCGAGCAAAAGCTGCTGGTGCAGATGGGCTACATGTTTCGCTATAACCCGGCTGTCGTGCTACTGCGGGAGTTTCTCCGGCAAGGGTGGCTGGGAAAAGTGTTTGAGGTCCACACGGTGATGAGCAAGGTCGTCGATCCCGCCAGCCGCCGTGAGCTGGCCGAATACCCCGGCGGCATCATGTTCGAACTCGGCTGCCACGTCCTGGATTTAGTGATTGGCATCCTGGGAAAGCCGGACAGCGTGACCCCGTTCATTCAGCATGCATCGCCCCTCGAGGACAAGCTGGCCGACAACATGCTGGCAGTCCTCACCTATCCGCAAGCCACGGCCACCGTCAAAGCGAGTGCCCAGGAAGTCGACGGCGGCGAGCGACGCCACCTCGTCGTCTGCGGCACCGAAGGAACCTTCCACATTCAGCCGCTCGATAATCCGTCGGCCATCGTCACGCTTTCCCAGCCGCGCGGCGACTTCAAAAAAGGACGGCAGGAAATCAAGTTCCCCAAATACGTTCGCTACGTGGACGACGCTGCCGATATGGCCCGCATCATCCGGGGCGAGAAACAGGCGGACTTTTCTGCCGAACATGACATGAATGTGCAAAGGGCCTTGTTAGAGGCCTGCAAGTTGCCGCTGGGCCGCTGATTCGCGACCTGCCCCACGGTTTGAAGAGGATTGCATCTTTCGCCCCGAAATGCGGTAATTGACACAAGCCCCAGGGAGACTGATTCATGACCAAACCTGTCATTATCCTGCTTTCACTTTTCTGGCTGGCGGCTGCGGTAAGTTGTCCGAGTATTGTCGATGCAGCGGGGCCTGTCCCTGCAGAGAGTGGCGATGCATCCCGCGCGGCGTCCGATCATCGGCCAGCCGACACAAATGTCTGGCACAAACTTGAAAGTGCCGTTCTCGAAGGCCGCCGCTACGAAACTCCCCTGGGCTACTCGCCCGAACTTAAACGGTTTCTCATTCTGGGTGGACGAACTAACTGGGCCGAATACAAAAAGCCGCGTTCGTTCGATCAGCTCGCTCTGGATTTTGGGACCGGACAGTGGGAAAACTGGTTTCCCGCCGGTAAAGAGTGGGGCCCCAAACAGGGAGCCTGTAACGCACCTGCTTGGAAAGACGAGTATTGGATGTTTCAGGATCGCGAAGGGAACGTGCGACCAAACTGGACGGTCTATGGCACGTTTTCGCTGGGCCATGCATATGATTACGATCCGGATACCAAGACCTTTCTGTTCTTTGCCAACGGCAGCACGTTTCGCTACGACCCCGCTTCGCGGGTTTGGACCAATCTCGAGCCGGCGACAAATCCCCAGACCAAACTGGGGGGCATTTTGCTGTGGTCGTCGCTCTGCTACGACCGTCATCAAAAGCAGTTCATCTTGTTTGGCGGCGGCAACATCCAATCCGAGCGGGGAGACCCGGGCACCTGGGTTTATTCACCCTCCGCCAATACCTGGACGCAACTAGAACTCTCGCAGCAGCCTCCGCAACGTGCCAATTCGCAACTCGTCTACGATCCAGTCAACCGAAAAGTCGTTCTCTTCGGCGGCGACCGGCTGGATCAGCTCTGGGCCGATACGTGGACTTTCGATGTCGCCAAGCGCCAATGGAAACAGGTCCAAACCGAGCGCAACCCAACTCCGCGAGCCGGTCACGCTCTTGTGTGGCTGCCCAAAGCCAAAAAGGTCCTGCTGCTCGGCGGCTATGGCTACACTTCAGAAACCGGCTATGTGGCGGCCATGTACCGCCGGCTGCCGCTGGAGGCTTGGACTTTCGACACCGCGCTGGGAAAATGGGAATTCATCCGTCGATTCGAGCCCTCTGCTGCACCCGAGGGTCCGGCGAACGGCATGCTCCATGCGGCAGTCGATGAAAATGATGTAGTCGTCACCACTGGCAATGGTACCTGGGCGTGTCGCCTGGACGCCACCCAAACGGACGAGGCCGGTGCTGAGAAATTCGGCAGCAAATCGAGCGACGTCGGACGGCGCACGGGGCCGTATGATCCGAAGTGGTTTGCTCAAGAGGTGCCCCCCGTGAATCGGGATAAGGTAGCAGCAGAGCTCGCGGCGCTTCCCGCGAACGAATGGGTACGTCGCCCCACGCCAAAACTACCGCGCCCCAACATGGATTGGGGGTCGGCCGTCTTCATTCCCCATCGCGATATCATCCTGCGCTTTTCGGGCGGCCATTCCGCCTACAGCGGCACCGCACCGATCGTTTACGACATTTCGACGGACCGCTATTCCCTCCCCTTCGCCCCCGAACTTCCGATCGAATTCGTTTACAGCAATGATCAGGTGCATGGCGAATGGTCCTTCCAGGGCAATCCCTGGATGACGGGCCATACCTACAAGTCAACCGGCTATGAGCCAGACTCGCACTCGCTCCTGTTTGCCGCGCACGAGTACAGTTACTTTTTCGATTCGGTCGCTGGAAAGTGGTCCCGCAACTCTTCGCTCAATCCGTTTGCGCCAAACATGTATGTGATCACGCTGGCGACCACACCGCAGGGAACCGTTGCCTGGGGGGACAAGCGCGGGGGTGAAGACGGTCTGTGGCGACTCGGTGCCGCCACCCGAATCTGGAAAGAACTTCCCTTGCAGGGGAAATTGCCGCAGAAAAGCCCTGACCGCCATGGAATGGCGTACGATGCGAGGCGCGATCGCTTGCTATTCTTCACCGGCATTGGTGAGCACCGAGGAGATGTGACCGCTTACGGTCTCAAGACTGGGAAAGCCCAATCGCTTCAACCCACTGGCAAGGAACAAGCTGGCGTGGAGTCACGAGAAACGGTCTATCTTCCCGAATTCGACATAGTCCTGCTTGGGGCCCGCACATCCAGGGACGGCAAGTCCTATTGGCTGTTCTACGACTGCGACAAGAATGCGTGGCGCGGCGTAAAACTTCAAGGTGAAGACCCCATCGGCAAGGGGACCATTGCCAACGTTTTCCACAATTCCCTGGGGATTATGTACGACCCTGGGCGCAAGCTTGTCTGGGCTGTCGGACAAAATAGCGAGGTGTATGTGTTGCGCCTCGATTTGAAGTCGGCGACCGTTGTGGACTGCCATTGAGTTCCTTGGATCCCGGTTCTTGCGGTGACAGTATCAGCTTCGGGAAGCTTTCCTCCCGTTTGGCACCGGTGATGGAAGGATGTTCTTGGAATTGAAGGAGTCACGGCAGTGAATCGAAGGATCGATCGTTCGTTCGACATGCTGCCGCTTTTCACAATGCAAGGGTGGAGTTGAGCCGTAAATGGCTTGCCAGCTTCGACTTTCGCGATCCGTGGTGAAGGCGTCTCCCCAGACCAATCGTCAACGACATATTTTCTGAAAAAAACCTTGACACATCAGGGCCCGCTGATGTATTAATAGGGCCGGGTGATGTGCCACACCGTTTCAAATCATCTCCAAGGAGCTTTACCGTGCTGCAGTTTTTATCTTCCCGACGATTCCGAGATTGTGATGGGAACTCGCGCCGCAATTTCTTGAAGGTAGGAGCTTTGGGGCTGGGTGGACTGACACTGCCAACCCTTTTGCAAGCACGGGCCGAAGCAGCCGCGGAAGGACGAAGCGTTAAAGACACTGCGGTGGTGTGGCTGTGGCTGGGTGGAGGTGCCACCCATGTAGAGACGTTTGATCCAAAGATGACGGCTCCGTCGGAATATCGCAGCGTTACCGGAGAAGCAACCACAAACATTCCCGGGATTTCCATTGGCGGCACGCTTCCTCGCATGGCGCAGGTTGCCGACAAAATGGCATTCGTGCGGTCATTCGCCCACACCAACAGCGGACACGGCGGCGGCACGCACTATGTGATGACCGGTTACGATAATCGCGTCGTCGATAATGGTGGCGTCCCCAGCCGGCCTTCGCTCGGTTCGATTCTGGCAAGGGTTCGTGGTTCCAGTCATCCTGCCAGCGGAATGCCGACCTACGTGCGCGTCGGTTCCATCGGTTCAGGTGGTCCAGCATTCTTGGGGACGGCTTATGGTCCGTTCGATCAAGATGGCCAGGCGCGCAAAAGCATGTCGTTGGCGCTGCCAGAAGATCGGTTGAGCAATCGAAAGAATCTGCTCGAATCGCTAGATGGAATTAATCGTCATGTGGACTCTTCTGGCATGCTCGAAGGGGCCAAGAAATTCGAGCAGCAGGCGTTCAATCTTGTGTTCGGAACTGCCGCCGATGCCTTTGACATCAAGAAGGAGTCCCCCAAGACGATTGAACGCTACGGACAAGGGCTCGGCGCTCAAATGCTGACGGCCCGGCGTCTATGCGAGGCTGGTTGCGGCTTTGTAACGGTTTCTTATGGCGGCTGGGATATGCACGGCCAGATCGCCCGAGGAATGCAAGCCCGCTCGCCCCAGCTGGACCAGGCGGTTTCCGCTTTTGTGAGCGATTTGCAGGAGCGAGGACTGGCCGAACGAATTCTGCTGGTTATCACGGGCGAATTCGGCCGTACTCCCCGAGTGAATAAAAACGGCGGGCGCGATCACTGGGCTCCGCTCAGCACCCTCGCCTTGGCAGGTGGCGGTCTCAAGATGGGACGGACGGTTGGTGAATCTGCCGAGAAAGTCGACATTCCCCGATCAACTCCCACCACGCCGCAAGACTTGATGGCGACAGTTTTCCATGTGCTCGGAATCGACCCGCACGTGCAATTCCAGAGCCCCGCGGGCCGGCCAACTTATATGCTGGAAAAAGGTCGGCCCATCGCCGAGTTAGTCTAGTTTCAACCGTCTTTTGCACGGCGATACATTGTTACAACGTCGGTGTATGCTTACGCCGGCATTATAGTTGCGCCGACAGCCAGTTTGGCCTGCATGCGAACGTCGAGGACTAATGCCGGAGCGGCCTTGTCTCACTTCACCTTGATCAGCTCGTACTTCTGTTTCACCGGCTGTTTCAGCACGGCGATTTTCTTTTCGAGTTCGGCGATGAGAGGGTCGAACTGGGGGATTTCGACGGCGTTGTTTCCCTGCTCGTGCTTGCGGAAGAGAAAGAGGTAGGTCTCGTTCTGCGGGCGGTAACGGTGGAAGAAGAGGGTGTTCTTTTCATTGATGAGCTGCCGCATTTGCTCTGTCCGATTGCCGCTTTCACTTACGACGTATGACCGAGGAAACGAAAAGTAATTCTCTTCTCGCGAACTATTCTTCTTGCCGTCAATGAACAGCTCGTACTCGCCTGCCGGTAGGTTCCAAAAGGTAAGCAATGGTGAATTTACACCATCATCCAGGAGGTGATGAGTGTCAACCTCGAACTTGACGCTGGGGGGATTGAACTCGACCTCTGTCAACACCGCATATGTCGCATCATAGGATTTTGCAATGACATCGATCGTGACGCGGGGGAATCGGGATGGGATGCCGAAGCTGCGTGCCAATTGGCGGCTCACGAAAAAATCACCGGTCGAATGGAAGTGAATGCCGTTGTCGGTGAGAAAGAACGGACCTTCGCCCGCATCGAATACGTTGGCTTCATAGAGATCGATGAAACCGTGTCCCCTCTCCTTCGCCACTTGCCCAATTACATCGTTGTATTTCCTCAAAACCGCATTGTACTTTGCCGGGTCAGGAAGCGGCGGCTTCATTTTTTCGTGCTGGCGGG
>CAYUJE010000203.1:0-12295 GCA_964444865.1 uncultured Pirellulaceae bacterium
AGCCCCGCTCCCCTTCCACCGGCGCACCGCGGGACTTCGATACGTGTACAACAGAATATACACAGCGGTTGGCACATTCAAGTGACTGCTGACAAGAATTTGCCAAGTTTCTTTCGCACCGGTAAGATCGCCGTAGCAAACCGTTGATTTCTGTGCCCCAAAGGGGCAGACGATGTCAGCCTAGGGCGGAGTCTTCGGAGCCCTAGGTAAATTTGCCGAGAATCTTCCCAAGTCCCGAAGGGGCGCGCTAGGAGGTGAGGTATGCCGCAGTCGCTGGCCAAGGTGCTAATTCACATGGTCTGGAGCACGAAGCACCGCAAGCCGTTTCTCAAGGACAAGGAGGTTCGCCGGGAACTCTATGCGTATATAGCCACGGTCCTCCAGACGATGGATTCTCCCGCACTCATCATCAACGGCGTGGACGACCACGTTCACGTCTTATGCCTGATGTCGCGAAAATTTACATTGGCCCAACTCTTCGAGGCGGTCAAAGCCGACTCGTCCAAGTGGATCAAGACGAAAGGGGCGGAATACCGAGAGTTCTACTGGCAGGCGGGTTACGGAGCGTTTTCCGTAAGCGAATCGAATTGCCCGGAAGTCAAGCTGTACATCGCGGACCAGGAGGCGCATCATCAGACGATGAGCTATCAGGACGAATTCCGCTGGTTGTGCAAGAAGCACGGGATTGAAATTGATGAGCGGTATGTTTGGGATTAGCTCGCCCCATTGGGGCTTTTGAGAACATGCATGTTCCGTTACCCAGGCCTGCGGCAGCGAAGCGCTGCCTTAGCCTGGGCTGACATGGACTGCCCCTTTGGGGCAAAGAAGTTCGCCAGCTCCGCCAGAGTAGCCGGGCTTTTTCATGTGCGGGTAGAATGGCTCAAATGAAGCACCAAGATGCTCAAGAGAAGTCGCCTCTCGGCATCGCCGTTCTGGGAAACCCCGTGATGCTCGATGTCCTTTGGCCGAAAGGCTCGCCGCACCCTTTTATGTGGATACAGACCCGTTACGTCGCCCAAGCGGAGGGTCGCTGGTCTGACAAGAACGAATGGACACCAGTTCCGTTGTCATTGAAACATCTGATACCGAGTTTCTAAGCATCAAGATTTTCAAGCGGTATCATTATCCTAACGGGACTGGCCGGACGGGATTGGAATCCCATCCTACTTATCCACGTAGACCTGGGTGCTTTCTTCTTTGGTCACCGGGTTGGGGAATTCGTCGCTGCTGAGTTGCACGCGGATGAGGTGGTCGCCGGCGCCAATTCCCTGGGCGTGGATTTTGAAAATGACTTCCTCGCCGGAATTGATGCGGCCGACGGGTTCAAACGCAATTTGCTGGCCCTTGGCGGCGGCGCGAGAGGGCCCATCGCCGCTGACAAGCTTGATTTCATTGGGTAGTGCCGCAGCCAGCCGCACATTCGTCGCGGGGCGGGAGCCTCGATTGGAAACGCGCACTTCATAGGTCGTATCCGTGCCGACTTCAATCGGGTCGTTGAGGTCCGAAATGCTGAAGACGAGCTCCGAAGCGGCATCGACCTGCACCGATTGCTCACTGACAACCGAAAGGCCAAGGTCTGCTTTCCCTTCGACGCGGATTTTCTGTTCGCCCGTTTCGACGGGGGTGGCGACGAGTTTGACTGCGCCGCTTTTTCCGGCCGGTAGTTCTTCCAGGCCCCAAAGGACCGCATGCTGAGCGGCATCGTATTGTCCTTCGGAATCCGAGGAGACATAGGTCATACCTTTAGGCAGATACGCGACAAGCTGCACGTCGCGGGCGGCTGCCGTGCCCGGATTGGCGACGGTAAGGCTGTAGGTCGCCTGGCGGTCGAGGAACCGTTTTTTCGGCCCATTGACACCCACCTGCAGTTGCGGCGAGATGACTTCAATCTGCACCCGGTGCTGGTTGGTGAGATTCCCTTCACCGCGAACCAAAATGGTGTTTTCCAGCAGGCCTGGCTTTTCCGCCTTCAGGCTCAATTCCAATTCACGGGTTTCGCCGGGGCGGAGAACGCCAATTTCGTATTCGAGTTCATTGCCGGCAACATGCGAGAGTCCTTCCGGCACATCTTCTTCCACAACGACGCCGGTTGCCGCGCCGCTGCCGGGATTGGTGATGG
Organism: uncultured Pirellulaceae bacterium; assembly: GCA_964444865.1. Lineage (GTDB taxonomy): Bacteria > Planctomycetota > Planctomycetia > Pirellulales > Pirellulaceae > SXOA01. The sequence goes on from CAYUJE010000203.1 coordinate 2,120, forward strand.
TAACGCTCAAACGCACTTCCTGGCCAATCATCACTTGCTTGGGGGCGGTGTGTTCAATCTTCAGCAGCGGTCGCGTGGAGATGGTGCGGGCGGTCGCCTTGCCGGAAAAACCGACCTGGGCGACACTGCCGATTTCCCCTTCCGCCTCCGGCGTAATCTGCATGGAGATGGCGACCTCATCTCCGGGCTGCATCGTTCCCAGATTCCAGGTGAGCGTTCCGTCAGCCGCCTCGGTGGCTTGGGGCGTGGTTGCTTCCAGCCGCGTGCCACGAGGGACGTGATCAGTCACAATGACATCATGAGCGGCGATCTGACCGACGTTGCGAACGCGAGTTTCAAAGGTGGCGAGTTTGCCGACTTGGACTTCAGCCGGGGCCAGCTTTTCCAAGGCAACCGAAGGGGCCTGCATCCCTTCCAATTGCCGCTCGCCGGGAACGCCTTGCGTGGCGGCCAGAGCATGCGAAACCGGCGCGGCAACATTGCGGCTGCCGCGATCAAGTGCGGTGGAAGCAGCAGTGCCGGCCCGAGGGCCGTAAGAATTGGGATTGGTCGGCTGCAAATCGGCGGTGGTCCCTGATTCGACGCCACCGCCAAAGTTTCCTGCTCCGGAGAATTCAGACTTGGCGGGAATGGGATTCGCGCGAACGGAGCCCAATGTTCCGGGAGGGCGAGTGCTGGGCAAAGTGGCTGGAGCGGAAGGCTGTTCCGCTTCTGGTTCGACCACGGCCGGGACCTCTTGCACGAAGGCACCCTCGTTCATGGGAGGGACTTCACTCTCGCCGGGTTGTTCGGCACCTTGGCTTTCATCATTCACGGAATACACGCCGCCGCCACTCGGTCGAGTAGGCGGACGAAGTCGATTGGGGGCCCCCGAAGATTCCTCCGCGGGAACTTCCTGAACTGCCTGATCATTGGCGAAATCACCGGCACCATAAGCCGGAGATTCTCCACTTTCCGCGGGTTGACCGACAACTCCGCCCACAGGCGCAACTTCTCCAGCCGTTCCATACTCCGGGGCAGTAGTGCCGGCCCCGTACAAGGGTGCCTCGCCCGCAGGTTCCATCGCCCCTTCAGCGCCCCCAGTCACTTCCGGCAGCGCGTTACGTTCTGCCTTGCCAGGATTTTTTTCCTCGCCCGCTTTCGCGACTTTCTTCGGTGTCGGCTTGGCGGGCTGAATTTGCTGCACTCCTTTGAAGACGGCAAAGCCGCCCACACCGAGCACCACGGCCACAATCGCCAGCCTCAGATTGACATGCCGGGCAATTGCCAGCGTTCGCTTGAGAAGATCCCAGATTTTCGACATGAGACACCTGGCTTTTTGGAAATCCTTCCGTTCCTGGTCGCGCGAAGCGGCCCAACAGGCAGAGGGGAATACCAAAACCTGGTAAACCAGGGAAGGCCAGCCAAACATTATTCGCCGGGCGCTTCGGATAAGGCATCCGAAAGATGAAAACTACGCCCCTTGGAACCGCAAACCAAGCTATTTGCGAGCCCGACGGCCGGTACGAGAGTCTGTCGCTTGTGTTGCAGCAGCGATTGTGTCGAGAAGGCAGCAATCGATGTGCGGAATTGCATCCTCGCTCAGGCTGTGAACTCGGGACTCCTTTTTCACCGCTGCAAAGGACAGCATTTCCTGCGACTTCGCAGGTGCCGAAGGCACGTCGCTAGCAGCCGACTTAGCTGCCACACGGCCTGACGCAACTTCGGTAATAACCGTGCATTGCGAACAGGTGCAGCCCACGGATCCGGGGTCCTGCAAGACCTGAAGCGGGTTTTGGCGATAGTACTGAGCGGCGAGGTCTTTGCCGGGCACCAGCCCTAAGGGATTCGCGGCGGCCCCGCCATTGGCAGGGCCGCCGGTTCCACCACCGCCAAGACTTCCGCCGTGGGTCCCCCCCCCGGGGGGGGGGGGGGGCTTGGGCCTATTGAGTTCATTGATGACGAGAAGAACATCGATCGAGCTTACATAGCCGTCATTGTTGACATCGTAGTACATCTCCCCAATCGCACGGGTGCTCGGGAGAGGGAGCGTGGAATTATGCGCATTGAGGTAGTTGATGGCGACCAGGGCATCAATCGCCGAAACGACCGTATCGCCGTTGATATCGAGAGCATTATCAGGATTTCGCCACGGATTTACCGTAGAGATGAATCCAAAATTCACCTGAGACACTCCACTCATCGCATCGGGAATATCGATCAGGTGAAATCCGCTGAGAGGAAAAGATAGCGTGGAGAATGGCATGGCGACGGCTGCCACTCGATACAATCCGGCAGCAAGTTCCGGCAGGTTGTAATACCCGAATGCATCCGTGGTCGTCGAGGAGGTGGCGCCCCACTCCAGAGTATCGAGCACCACTTTGGTTCCGGCATGTCCGCCCGCGATGGCGTAGGCAATGTCCCCCTGGGGGCGGACTAGCTTCATGATCTCACTATTGCCGTTGTTCAGAACACCGGTGGTATAGCGGCCCAAGAGGAGACCCGAGGAATTATAGATTTCCAGTCGGCCAACGCTCGCGCTGCCACTGCTAATCGCCTTGATGTTGACTTCCGAAACGCCTGGCGCGAAATCAATTCTCAATTGTCGGGCACTGGTCCAAGTATCGACCGGCTGGAAATCGGTAATGCTGTTATTGAAGAAAACTCTGCCGGCACCTGTCGTTGAATAACCGTTGCGGGCATAGACATCGTCACTGGATACGTCTCCACCAACGGCGCTAAGCTTGACCTGCGGCGCGGCGACGTTATTCAGTTTCGTCCCAAACGTGTAGCTGTCAGGCTCCATGACCTGATGCAGATTCAGGGGTTGGCCTTGCGGAGTGACCAGTTGCACTGTCCAGCCCGCGAGACCGCCTTCCGCGTCGCCCCACGAGCCACCACCATCACTATCGCTAAAAACAAATCCACTGAGGCCCGGCTGGGGAGAAGCTTGGGGCTTGTTCGTGAGGTTGGCGACGTATTCCACCGATTTGACGCCGGTGCGATCATCCACCGTGCGGATTCTGATCTGGCTGGCACCTGCCGAGACGGGAATGTCGAGATTTAAGTCTGTCGAGTACTTGTGATACGCGGGGCCAATGCTCGTCCAAGTGCCACCGTCAATCGAGTATTCGGCTCGATCAATCTGGTTGATCGTGATGTCACTCTTCAATCCGCTGGGATTCTGGTTCGTGAGGGTTCGAACCTGGGACTTTCCCACAAACTTGAACGTAAGAGTATCGCTGTTGTATTTTCCAGTGCCAGACAGGCTGAAGGGAACATCGAGCACGTCAAAAATGCCATTCCCATCGCTGTCTTTCCAGCCGATCATTTCCAGTGAAGGGATGGAACTGGTATGCGCGGCATAAGCGGCGTCCAATTTGGCGCCGCTCGCCATAATGCTGTCCGCCTGAACAAATCCCGGAGTCGGATTCGACGAGCTATTGGAGTTTGGCGTGTTATAGTAGCCGCGAGTCAACTGGTACGCGGTGCTGCCCGTGTTGTATTCGTCGAACGCCCAAAACATGTGCCCCGCCTCATGGGCCACAGTACTGGCCGGGCGATTCCCTGGCATTACAAAGGCATTGCCTCCGGCGTAAGCAAAGGACCTGGAAAAAGCGCTTCCCGCAGCGAAGCGGCCTCTGCCGTCGTAATCCGGGATATTATCGTTGGGATTGTCGTTGAAGTCGGTGGCAAAGTCGTTGGAATCATCCACGACAAAAATCGTGAATGACCAATTGGCATTATTTGCCAGACGCTGGGCGTTGTTGAAGGCCCGCAAATCGGTCAGAAAGTTTCCAGTCTGCGTGAAGCCGACGTTCCCGAGAAAGTCATAAATCCAGTTGGCAAATTCCTGGCTGGTCCTGCGAATCGGCTCATAGCCGGTGCGAACGGGAGTATCGGCGTGAGTCCAGTCCATGGTGAACTTGAGCAGGCCGTCCCGAACATCGGGCATCGCATCCAGGGTATCTTCCCACCACTTCAGCCCTTCGGTGATGCGGGATTTGACGCTGGCAATTTCGCTCGCCGTCCAGTTCTCGGTGCTGACATCGAAAGGTGCCATGCTGGAATCCGATTCCATCAGCACGACATTGACGTAGACGTCTCCCAGCATGTATTCGCCGGTGTCGTCGGGGAGAGCACCAAACGGCATGCCGGTAAGTAGATTTCGATCCTCCAGCCGCTCCACGAAACTCCGCCGTGTGCGTTTGCGGTTTTGCAGCGAACGTGCGTCCTGGCGCTTTCGCGCGGGACTTTTGCGGCCGAAGAGTAGTTGCTTCATGGGCCTGGCGAGTACCTCTTGTGCGGGCATATCGAGGGTTCCGGTCCGCGATAAGCCTTCATCATTCGAGCGACCCGATCGGAAAGCAATCCCTGCCTGCCGAGAATCGCGGCTGTCAAACTATCTTTACATGGTAATTCCTGGCCCCTCGGAGGGCAAGGAAAAACCAGCAAAGTCGGCTTGCGCAGGACCACGTTCCTGCGGTTAGACGCTGGACCGGAAGAAAAGTTCCGAATATTCCACGAGAGCTCACTGCAAGTCGGGGACGCCAAGGAGATTACCGCTAAACCCATACGGAGCAAGAGGTTGGCGACCTGGCAATTGCCTGCCATTGAGTCTGCCGCCAGCGGCAGTGGCGGAATTCGACAGGTTTCCCCCACGGCCTGCAGGCGACTGAGGTTACCGTTTTCTCGTCGGGGAAAGGGCCTTTCCTGCTTTGTGAAAAGCCCCCCTTTTGCTGGCGGCAAGGGCTGCTATTTTGCTGCATCTCTTTAACAAGCCGCCGCGTTTGCCACTTGGAATCTTATCCTCAAGGAAGTCGCTGTGACTGAAAGCACCATCCCGTTGGAACTGAATCCCGCCGAATCCACGGCCTCTCCGCTAACGCCCGAACAACTTCTGCCGGCCTCGCAGCCTTATGTGGGGCGGTGGAATCGTTTGATTAGCACCTCGAATTGGGAAAAGGGACGCATCATCTGCCAGTGGCGCGGGGATCTCCTGGCCTCCGGCTCCGTTACCGAAGAATACTCGGACGAAGCCTGGAGCAACCTCGTGGGGGGGGTCACCGGCCAACACGTGGGTCGCCTCCGCAGAGTCTTTCAACGCTTTGGGGAGTCGCAGGAGCAGTTCAAGGGACTCTATTGGAGCCACTTTCAAGCCGCCCTCGACTGGGAAGATGCGGAAATGTGGCTCGAAGGAGCCGTGCAAAGCGGCTGGTCGGTGGCCCGCATGCGGCAGCAGCGTTGGGAAACGCTAGGGCGAGTGGAAGCGGACCGACCTGTTGAATCCGACATCAAGCCCAGCGAAGTCGACGAAGATTTCGTCGCCAGCAATGAGACGGCTCGGAGCAAAGAGACGCCCAACGAGATTACCGGGACTTATGGCGAGGTTCAGGGGCCGCGGGCGGAGGGGCCGGACTTTGGGGAAGAAGAGAGCGGCCTGGATCGCACCAGCGCTCCCGGATTTGACCGGGAATCGGCCGCCGTTGCTCCCGTCGATCTTGTCCGCCCATTCGAGAATTTGCCGGAACTTCCCGACGACCTGTCGGATGCCTTCGAGGCCTTCAAACTGGCCCTGCTGCACCACAAAACGGACGGGTGGAGCCAAATCTCACTCGGAGACGTACTCCGTACGCTGGATGCCCTGAAGACGCTGGCGGAAGCCCCTTCCTCGGAAACGGCACCGTTTTAAGTAGGGCAGGCTGTGCCTGCCGAATGCCGGCAATCGCTCGATTGCCCACCACTAACCCGAAGCGCCAGCGAGGGAGTCCACTAACCGACTTACGTCAAATCGGCTCGCCGTAAGTCCGCGTCGCTGGTTCCCATAAAAAACGGACACCCCCCCCGATAGGGCCGTCTTTTATTCATCTTTTCGACCCCGTTTTTCCACCGGCCAGAAAATGAATAATCGCCGCAAGTCATTGCCGGAGCATCGCTTGCTAAAAGCCAGTTTATTCATGCGATATTGAATAGGGCCATTTCCGTATTCACGCCTTGCCCCTCGAACAGAAGCCATCGACTCACACGACTTACGTCAAATCGCGTCGCCCTGAGTCCCGCTCCCCACACGTCTGAAAACTGAAAACCGAAGACCGAAAACCCCATCTCACCCAGCGCGCAGCATCTCCCCTCAACTTACCCCGAATTTCCTACAGATTATCAAAGAACACTCCGGTTTCTCGCCGGACCGAATTGGTTCTATTGTACACTATGTGGAGTCAAAAACCAAGGGGGTGCCGAAATCTTTTTGATGTTCTACGCCGTTCCCGCTAGACTGCCCCAGCTCCCCTCACCCCCGGCCTCTCTCCCCGCGGAGGGGAAAGGGGCTGGGGGTGAGGGGCTTTCCTGAAACACATGCCTTGATGAAACACAGCCGCGCCCGAGACCCGGAAGCCATCGAGTCCTCCTGCGCGCCAGCGGAGTTCCGCTCGCAGTACCCCAAGACTTTCCAGGCCCGCGAAGTCCGCACCGCGACTGCCATCGCAATCCCCGAAGCAACCGGCCTCTGCCGCAGAGCGTCGTTCAGGAGAGCTCGTCCTCCCTCGGGGCTCGCCAGCGGATTGGCGGCCTACTTTTCTTGGGACCGGAAACAGACTGAGCGGCCCATCTGGACCTGTCCCCTTTGCCCCACCCCCAGTGATGAAGTACAGCCTGCGGAGCTATTTTGAAGAGAGTCGAAAACCTCGCAATAATCAGGGTTTTCCGGGCTATTTCAAGCTTACTTCTGAAAGTTTCCTAGTCAAGATTCGGGAAGTTTAGGCTGCTATCTCTGACCGAATTCTGACCAATGTAGTACAGCCTTTTGGTCAGGGATAAGATGGGCGGCAATCAGTTGGTGGATAGGCCGTAGGTGGTGACGCGCCCATTTGCATCGAGCTTAAATCCAAGAGCCTCATCATCCAACGAATACCCGCCACTGCACTCCAGTCCTAATACATAAACAAAATCCCATTGAGAAAAACCTGACCATCCTTTGTCCGGTGGCCCCAACAATTCTTCGACCTCTTCTGCGCTCCATCCCTTGAAATCATGTCTCGCGAGCAAGTCTTTAACCATTGCGCTACGAACCGCGCGGCCGTCACCACTTACCTTGCCAGCCTCCCTCCATTTAGACGCATCGAATTGCGACGGTAGGCTTGTGATCGCCATCGCCAGCAGCACAACCATAACCACACCTGCTCCGACTAACAGGAGGAGAAGGCGTGTAGATTTAGTTCTAGATATTACTGAAAGCATTAGTCCCCAAGGTCTGCCTTTCCAGCTTCTATCGCATCTTTGCAACACTCTATAATATCTTCTAGGGAAGTCTTTTTAATGATATGGTCTTCTGTATCGTCAGCATCCGTCCCGATGCAGCCCGCACACTTTCGCCCAAGACGATTGTTATTGATTCCGCGTTGGCCCTCTCTTGGGTTTTGACCTTCATCATTCTGAGCTTTTTCGCGGGCAGTGCCAATACATTCAGCCGTGTGGCAACCTACGAACCCATAGGTTGATAACCTTCCTGATGCAACACAGTGCCTCATCGCTCGGTTCTTTCGCGTCTCGCGACCAGGGTAATTGTCATCTGCCGCTTTCTGCCCGGCGGCGGCCGAGCTTCTCGCAAACGAACCAATTATGAAGAATCCAAGCGCAAACGGGTGTAGAAGCTCCTCAAAACAATCACATAAAATCCTGCTTTCGACACTGAGACCAGTTGGATCGACCAGCATTATTGGGTTGTTCCGCACGTAGCGATACAGGTTTGGATCGTCTAGTACGCCGAGCGGGTCCGCAGAAAGCCACCGCCCCTGCGATGGGTCAAGGTCGCGCCTTTGCACGTAATATTCGCCCGTATTCTCGTCAAAGTAATATCCCTGTTGCCCGTGATACCGGTAGGGAGTCGGTGTTGTCCCGGTACGTTCGGTCTGTTCCCCGGATGCGTTGTACGCAAAGGTGTCGGTGACGTTCTGATTGTCGTCAGTGAGAGCGAGGACGTTCCCCATCGGGTCGAAGTGGTATTGCCTATGGACACCATTTCGGCACTCAGTGATGAGAGTACCATCGGGTTCGCGGGTGTATTCCACCAGCACGTTTCCGTCGTCATCAAGCTCCATATCGACCTGACCGTTATCTGGGGGCGGAAAAGGTGTCAGGAACCGAAAAATATTCTTTGCCGGCCAGACGACGGCTCCGATTGCCTATGACGCCAGTAGCGGCGCGGTGGATTCCGCCCTGGAGGCTCTGACCAGCGTGGGGAGCGGCAACGTCTCCGTCAGTGGCTCCAGGAGCCGAAAAAGGGGTCAGCGACGGTCTTAATTATGGTTAATAGCTGATTCAAAAAACTTTTTTGAATTCCTTTGTTGGGGCGAGCATTCGTGGGTGAATTATCGGTTAGCGAGGTGCCGCGTTTGCCACCGCGTCTATTTCCGAAACATCGCATCGCCCGGATTGCCGCGCGAGAGCAAGTAGGCCAGCAGGTCGCGAACCTCGTCTTCGTTGAGTCCCTTCAGTAGGTCCTTGGGCATCAATGAGACGGATGACGGCTTGCTGGTTTCAATGTCGGCCTTCTTGATTTCGACGGTTTTGGTGGCGTTCTCGGGATCCACGACGACCGTGATCGAATCCTTGGAGTCCGACACGACTTTGCCGGTGACGACGTTGCCGTCGCTGGTGGCGATGACCGTGGCTTTGAACTGGTCGGAGATGACCTTGCTGGGGTCGACAATGGAATCGGTCAGTTCCTTGAGATTGAACCGGCCAGCAAGCTGCGTCAGGTCCGGCCCGGTGGCTCCGCCGTCGCCGCCGAAGCGGTGGCAGACGACGCAGCGGGCGGCCTTGTACATTTTTTCGCCGTTCTTAAAGTCGCGTCCCTTAAGCTTGTCGGTCGCGAGCGCCAGAACTTCGTCCACCGTGTATTCCTTGCCGGGGCCGGTGGCCTTCGGCAGGGCCGGGGCGATGTAGGGCTTGCGGACGCCGCTGGCTTCGACGGCCAGGCGCTCGGCGTCGGTGCAATTGGCAAACGCTTCGTTGTCGATATTGGTAAGGAACTTGGGATAGCTGGCTCCCCCGCTCCAGGTGCGGGCCTTGTTGAACCAGTCGAAGTACGTCTTGCGCTCCTCAATCGTCCAACCGGTCTTTAAGTTCCTCAGGTGAAAGGCGTAGTGATACTGCTGCTGATCGGGCTGATTGGCGAGCATGGCCGCGATGGTGCCGCCGTAACCCTGGTTGCGGCTCAAAAGGTCGCCCAGTTCCCCCTCGGACGCGACTCGTTCGCGGGTGAGCACAGGCACCAGTTTCTTCGCCGCAGCGGGAGACTGGAAATGAATCATCAAAACGGCCAACTCGCGATTGACGAAGTCCGATTTTTGCGGAAACAGACCGTCAAACTTGCTTGCTAGTGCGTCGCAGGCTTCCTTATCGGGATTGCCGAGCCGGACAAAGGCCAGCTGATAAGCGCGGAGCAAGTCCAGTTGCTGTTCTTCCGGCAAAAGATTGTAGTTCTTGGAAACGATTTCCAGGGATTTCAAGATCTTGGGCAGCAGCGCGGGTTCTCCCTGCCGGGCCAACGCGACACACCCGCGGATGATGTGCTGAGACGGATAGGCAGGCGGTCCCGCCTGAAGGATCGACTCTTGCCACGAGTCGAGCGGGAGTCGCTCTAAGGCAACTCGGGCGGCGTAACCAATGAAGCGATCGCTGCTGTTGAGATGCTTCAGCGAAGTTGCTACGGCAGATTTTTTGTCATTGTCACCCAGAGCGGTGTGAAATGCCTCCAGTTCCCGGCGGAGCGTCCGCTCTTCGCTGCCGTTTTGGTTTTTCGCGTCCACTGGCTTGGTCTCTTCCTGGCCGACGTAGGTCACTCGGAAGAGTTCGGACTGAGCGCCGCGGCCTCCGATGGTGAAATACAACGCTCCGTCCTTTCCGACGGTGCAGTCGGTCAGCGGCAGCGGTGTGCGCGAAACGAATTCCTCCTTCGTGCCGATGTAGGTCGAACCCTGGGGGGTCATGTGAATGGCGTACATCGTGCCGAAGGTCCAGTCGCAGATGAACAGGGCCTTCTGATATTTGGCAGGGAATTTGGTCCCGTAGCCAAAGTCCACGCCGACAGGGCAGCCGGGGCCGATATCGACGACCGGAGGCAGGCTGTCAGCATAGTATTTCGGCCATTTGCCGGTGCCGCTGCGCCAGCCGAATTCGCTGCCGCTGGTGGCGTGA
>CAYUJE010000204.1:0-12188 GCA_964444865.1 uncultured Pirellulaceae bacterium
AGGGCTTCCTCAAACCAGGTGATTTTGTAATCGCCCAGCATCTTGGCCGTTTCGCGGGCCCACGAAATGCCGTGCGGCCAGAACTGTTCGCTGCCGCCGGCGTCGACCATCAGCTCCACGTCGGGGCCGACGGTGTCGCGGGCCGTGCGGATCAGCAGCTCGTCCAGCTCGCGACTGACGCGGCCGAAGGGACGCCAGCCCATTTTGATCGCTTTGAAGCCGCGGCTGGTTTGTTCTAACAGTTTGTCGCGGAGGACCGGCGGGTCGTCGAACAAGATGCTGGCGTAAGGTTTGATTTTGTCCCGGTAAATGCCGCCGAGCAGCCGTGCGACCGGCTGGTTGAGAGCCTTGCCGAGCAAGTCCCAGAGGGCGATGTCGATGCCGCTGATGGTGTGCTCCACCGAGCCGCCGCGGCCGAGCCAGAACATGCTCTGCCGCAGCTTCTCGCTCACCCGCTCCGGCTCCAAGGCCGATTCCCCCAACATGTGCGGCAGCAATAGAGCCAGCGAACCTTCCACCAGTTGCCGCGTCGTATAGCAACTGCCGATGCCGACAAAGCCATCCTCGCCGATGACCTCGATCAGCGTGTTGTACTGCACATTCGGATCAGTCCCCCCCGGCCAGCCGTGATCGTGGGTGGCTCCGCCGAGCGGAATGGTTTTGACAGCGGTGATTTTCATGGAAGTGTGACAAAGTAGGGTTGAGAAGGGAAATTGAAATTCCCCGAATGACTAAATCCTAATGCCTAATGACTAAGGGGGAAGAATGCTTCGCACCGTTAGTCATTAGACATTAGGATTTAAGACATTTCCTCAACACTTATCTCGCCACCTTCTTCGCCCCCGCCCACAGGTCTTCCAGCGCGTAGTAATCGCGGCTGGTGGTATCGAAGACGTGGACGACGATGGAGCCGTAGTCGAGCAGGATCCATTTGCTGTCCTGGTAGCCTTCGGTGCTGAGGCGGGGGTGGCCGAGTTCCTTTTGCAGCACGTCGTCGATGGCGTCGCTGATGGCCCGGAGTTGCCGCTGGCTGCTGCCGGTGGCGATGACGAAGTAGTCGAAGATGACCGTCTGGTCACGGAGGTCCAGGACGGTGACTTTTTGCCCCTTGTTGTCTTCCGCACTTTGGGCCGCTGCCAGGGCCAATTGCAGGCTTCGCTGGGGACTGACACTCGCTGCCGACTGAATTGCTGTGGCCACGCACGCTCCTTTCGCTTTGAGAACCTAGGGGACCGCGGTCCCCTCCAACAACTTCTATTCTACGTGGAAACGACAAGAAAGTCAGGCGGCAGGTTCGGCTGACGCCATTTTCTGGGCAGGCTGGAAGCCTACCCCACGGACTTACTCGTACCGCAGCGCCTCAATCGGGTCCAGCTTGCTGGCCCGCCAGGCGGGGTAGAAGCCGAAAAAGATACCGACAGCCGCGGCGAAAATGAAGGCGATGATGGCAGCGGGGATGGAGATAGTCAGGGTCCATTTGGTGCCGCTCGTGAGAAGATTGATAATGGTGATGAACCCCCAGGAAGCGAAAACGCCGAGCAGAAAGCCAATCGCGCCGCCGATGCAGGAGAGAAGCACGGCTTCCACAAGGAACTGGGTGAGAATATCCCGGGGTCGCGCTCCCACGGCCATCCGAATGCCGATTTCGCGGGTCCGTTCCGTGACCGAGACCAGCATGATATTCATGATGCCGACGCCGCCGACCACCAGCGAAATGCCGGCGATGGAGGTGATCATCATGGTGAGCGTCCCCATGACAATTCCCAGGACGGCCGCCATTTCCTTGGTGCTTTGCACGGAGTAATCCTTGGGCTCGCCGGCATGAATGCGGTGCCGCTCGGCCAGGAGCTGATCGATTTCATTCTGGGCGTCGAACATCAAGACCGGCGATTTCGCCGAGACCAGGATGGCGTTGACGTTGTCAAACTCGCTCCCCTGCAGCCGTTTGCGGACGGTGGTGTGGGGCATCAGGACGATATTGTCCTGATCGTCCCCCATCATGTTCGCCCCCTTCTGCTCCAGCACGCCGATGACCTTGAAGGGAATATTCTTGATGCGAATGGTTTCATTGACCGGGTTGGTCGTCTGAAACAACTTGGCCACCAGCGTATGACCGATGACGCAGACCTTTTCCGCCGAGTTGACTTCCCGCTCCGTGAAATAAACTCCCCGGGCCAGATTCAAATTGCGGACGGTGAGGTATTCCGCACCGACGCCGTACATTTCCTTGGGGCTGAAGTTGGAGTTCCCATAAATCACCTGCCCCTGGGCGCCAACGAGTGGCGACGAGGCCAGGACCGCAGCGCACTCTTCGCCGATGGCATCGCTATCGCGGGCGGTGAGCGTGGGGATATTGGCCTGGCTGACGCCGTTGCTCCGCTTGCTTCCCGGAAAGACCACGATCACGTTGGTGCCGATCGACTCAAACTGGCTCTGCACCAGGTGGCTGGCGCTCTGCCCCAGCGAAACCATGCTGGTAACTGCCGCAATCCCAATCACTACGCCCAGCACGGTTAAGCCGGCGCGCATTTTGTTCTTGGCAAGAGCGCGGAGGGCAATGCGGAGGGTTAGGAGGTAAGACAAGGAGAATTCCGAATGACGAATGGACTCAGGCGTACTAACTCACTACCCACCGCTCACTACTCACGATTCCCTATCTCCCATACTGCGGCTGCTGGATGCCGATGACGAGTTTGTCCCCCGGCTTGAGGCTGCCGGAGACCATTTCGGTGAAGTGGCTGTCGGTGAGGCCGACCACCACTTCGACGGCTTTCAAAAGCTCCCCGTCTTCGATCCAGACGTGGCGGAGGTTCCGTTTGCGGCGGCTTTCCGCCCGCTCTTCGGCGGAGAGGGTCGTTTCGCTTTGTTGGGCTTCCTGGGCATTATCCTGCACGGCTGTTCCTTCGAGAATGGGAACATCCTCCTTGCGCACTTGCTTGGGGTTGGGATAGAAGCGCAGGGCCGAATTGGGAATCTTCACCACGTCCTTCCGCTCATCCACCTGGAAGGAAATGGCCGCCGTCATCCCCGGCAGCAGCTTGAGATCCGGATTGGCGGCTTTCACAATCACGGGATACGTCACCACGTTCTGCGTCGTCGTCGCATTCAGCCGAATCTGGTCAATCGCACCGTGGAACAACTCATCGTGGGCATCCACGGTAAAACTCACCGGCAACTTTCTTGCCTGAGCCGCCTGAATGCGGCCAATGTCCGCCTCGTCGACGGCGGCATGAATCTGCATTTCATTCCGCATATCGACGCCGATCACAAACAGCTCGGGGGCTTGAAACTGCGAAGCCAAAGTCTGTCCGGGCTCGACTTTGCGGTGAATGATAATGCCGGATACTGGCGAGCGAATTACCGTGTAGCCCAGATTGACCAGCGAGTTCTTGAGCGTGGCGAGGGCCTGGAAGACAGCCGCCTTGGACACGGTGTGCTGAGCCTCCAGTGACATCCGTGTGAATTTGAACTTGTCCATTTCCGCCTGGGCGATGAAGGTCTTGTCCTCCGCCCGCAGATCCAGGGCTCGCCGTTCGTCGTTGATCGCCTGTTGCATCAGGGCATGTGCCCGCTTCACGTCGGCTTCTCGGTTTTGCCAAGCCGCCGCATTTTGGTCCACGGTGGCTTTATAGAGGAGCGGGTCGATCTTCGCGAGGATGGTCCCCTTTTCCACTTCGTCATTGAAATTCGGCAATCGCACTGGACGGCGGGTGAACTTCCGGGGGTCGATGCGATCACCGTCGGGAAACAGCTTTTCCAGCAATTCCAGCAACTCGTCCCAGTTGATGTCATATGCAGACTTGATTTCTGTTCCGCGGGCATCGTCGACGGTTCCTTTGATGGCTTCTTCGCCGCTGGCCGCAACGCTTTCCTCCTCCTCCTCCTCCTCCTTCGTCGTCGGCTCCGGCAGGAGCGGACCGGAAACAAACGAGCCGACAGTGACCTGCATTTTGGGTTTAACGGAGCCCGTCGAATTCACGACGGAGACGATTTGCCCCTTTTCTACCTCTGCTGTCCGCCACTTCGTGCGGGTCACCATCTTCCAATACTGGGCCCCACCCAGATACGCCGGCACCGCGAGGCAAACGAGAACCCCCACAACCAGTAGAATTCGGAGCAGAGTCTTCATGCAGCTTGTAAAGTAAGGAGTAGCCTGCACACTCCGTTTGCAGGGAATTGCCGCTCAAGGAGTGAGCAGACTACTATCTACCATAACTGTCGATCCCCGCCGGAGAAAGTGCGTGCCCCTCATCGAGATTCGGAAAATCACCAAGACCTACGACCTCGGCGAGGTGAAGGTGGAGGCCCTGAAGGAGACCGACCTCTCCATCGAGCAGGGGGAATACGTCGCCCTCATCGGCCCCAGCGGTAGCGGAAAGAGCACGCTGATGAACACGCTGGGGTGTCTCGATCGGCCCACCAGCGGCAGTTACAAGCTGACCGGCGTGGAAGTGGCCAATATGTCAGCGGCGGAGCGGGCTGGGATTCGCAACCAGCGGATTGGATTCGTGTTTCAAAACTTTAACCTGCTGGCACGGACGACCGCCCTGGAAAACGTCGAACTGCCGCTGCTCTATTCCAAAGGCATTTCTGCTTCCCAGCGGCACCAGCGCGCCAAGGAAAAACTTGCTTTGGTGGGCTTGGCGGATCGATTGGACCACCATCCCAGCCAGCTTTCCGGCGGCCAGCAGCAGCGGGTGGCCATTGCCCGAGCCCTGGTCAATGAGCCGGCGATTCTGCTCGGCGACGAGCCGACGGGCAACCTCGACTCCAAAACCAGCCGCGAAGTGATCGCCATGTTCCGCGAGTTAAATGAAAAAGTTGGACTTACGGTGATTTTGGTGACCCACGATCAAAACGTGGCCAAATACGCCCGCCGCATCGTCGTCCTGCGGGACGGGAACATCGTCCAAGACACGGCAGACTTTCACCAGGCGATACAAGCGTTACAAGCGGAACTGCCGGAAGAACCGTCAAGTGAAACAAATCCGCGTTGATTGGATAAACCGGAAGAATCGTTGCGCACAGGCCGAACGATACAGATATGGAAATCGGCACGATCCGCACGATTGTGACCAGCGCGCTCTTACTCTTTGCGCTGCCGCTCCAACTTGCGCTAACGGCAAGGTTTGCCAATGCCCAGCTCTCCTCCAAACAGCATCTCGTTCCAACCTACTTCCCCGAGCAGCGGAATATTCAGGTCCGAGACCCTTCGCAACTTCCGCGGTATGATCTGCCCGATTCCCCTCCCCCTCCCTCGGTGGTGAATCGGTCCCAAGACCTTGAGCCGATCTACCTCACGCTCGATGATGCCATTCGGACCTGCCTGGCCAATGACCGAGTCGTGCGCGTGCTAGCGGGAAACACCGCCGTCGCCAGTGGCAGCACGATCTACGACGCGGCTCTGACGAACACGAGCATCGACACGGCGAACTCCCGGTTTGATCCGACGGTGACTGTCAGCCAGAGCTTCAACCGTTCTGAGAATCCCGTGGCAGTTCCCGATCCGCTCGATCCGGCCAATCAATCGATCATCACAGGGACTAGAAACCAGAATTACAACTTGGGGGTCGAGGTCGCTAAGCAAAATGCCTACGGCGGCATCGCCGCCCTCAATGTGGGAGCCAATCCCAACACGATTTCACCGGGGGGACTTCCCCTCAATCCTTCCAGCCGATCTTCCGCCAGCCTGAGCTACACCCAGCCGCTGTTGCAGGGGGGCCGGCTGGCACCGAATCTGGCGCCCATCATGCTGGCGCGGATTGATACCGAACGCTCGTATTTCCAACTGAAAGACTCCTTGCAGGAACAGGTCCGGGGGGTCATCGAAGGCTATTGGAATCTCGTTTTTGCCAGGACCGATGTTTGGGCCCGTCGGCGGCAGGTGGATCAACTCAGGGAAGGGGTGCGACGACTGCGGGCCCGCGTTGGCGTCACTTTCGACAACCGGGCCGATCTGGCCCAGGTGGAACTGGCCCTGGCCAACGCCCGCGCGAATCTGGTCTCGTCGGAAGCCAACGTGTTGCAGCGGGAAGCTGCTTTGCGAAATCTGCTGGGAATTCCTCCTTCGGATAACACGGTTTACGTCCCGGTCACCCCCCCCGTTTCCGATCAGTTTGTGGCCGACTGGCGGAGTATCGTGCAAATCGCTCAGGAGCGACGGCCCGACCTGATTGAACTCAAACTCGTCCTCGAAGCGGACAATCAACTCCTCGCCCAGGCCAACAACAACGCTTTGCCGCGTCTGGATGCGGTGGCACTCTACCGCTGGAATGGGCTCGAAGGGGAAATGCCCAACGGCACCACGCTCACCAGTGGAGCGGGACAGTTCACAGATTGGACGTTAGGGGTGAACTTCTCGGTTCCGATTGGCCTGCGAGCGGGCCGAGCCGGTTTACGCCGCGTGGAATTGTTGTTGGCCCGCGACCGGGCGAATCTGGATCAAGGGATGCACGCCACGGTCCACAACCTGGCGACGAACGTTCGCTCCCTGGATCAGGCGTATGAATCCTATTCGGCGTTCCGCGCCGCCCGCGAAGCGGCGCGCGTGAATTTGGATTCACAGATTCTGCGCTATCAGACGGGGCAAGGCATTCTGCTGAATGTGCTGCAGGCCATTGCCGACTGGGGCAATACCATCAGCGGCGAAGCCAACGCCCTCGCCCAGTACAACATTCAACTTGCCACGCTCGAACGGCAAACGGGGACGATTCTGGAAACGCACGGCGTTTATCTCTACGAAGAACGCTACGGCTCCATCGGCCCCTTGGGCCGATTTGCCGAGCCCGTTTGCTATCCCCTCAGCAATCCGCCGACACCCAACGACGAGCGTTACGGCACCAGCGATAATCCGGCGGAAGACTCTTTCAACCTCACGCCCCCTCGCGAATTTGGCGACTTGCCCCGCCGCCTGCCCGAACCGGAATCCGGGCTCGAAGAAACTCCTGCTCCCCTACCTGATCCAATTCCTGCTCCTGTCCCCCTTCCGGCCATTCCTACTTCCGCGGCCAAGTCCTCCGTGCGGAAGGCTTCTGCGGTCCGCCAAATCCCCGTGGTGGCCGCCCCGGAATCCAAAATCCCGCTCCCGCGCTACTTGCCACGATTTATCAAGTAGGGGCCTTCTTGCCCAACCGTTTTGCGACGGTTATCTGGTTGCACCCGGCGTTTCCACCGCTGATGATAAGGGTCCCAGCCTGCCCCTTTCCCCGTGGAGGTCCACCAATGCCCCGCCTGCTACTAGTCGCCGTCTTGTCGTTGTCCATCACGCTTCCGTCATTCGCTCGCGCGGAAAACTGGCCCAATTGGCGTGGACCGAATCTGAATGGCGTGGCGGAAGGGAAGGAATATCCCACGAAGTGGAGCAGCACGGAAAATGTGGCCTGGAAAGTGAAACTGCCGGGACGAGGTGCCTCGACACCGATTGTTTGGGAAGACCGCATCTTTCTAACCTGCGGCGTGGAGGGAAAGAATGTACTCCTCTGCTATGACCGGAGCGGGAAAGAATTGTGGACGGCGGAAATCGGCAGCGCGAAGCCGTTCAAAAGTGCGAAAGGCAGCAGCACCAACCCCTCGGCGACCACCGATGGCAAGCATGTCTTTGTTTACTTCAAGAGCGGCGATTTTGGGGCGGTGGATTTTAGCGGCAAAGTGGTCTGGCAATTGAACCTGCAAGAGAAATACGGCGAAGATACGCTCTGGCACGATGTCGGCACCTCCCCGGTCCTCACCAAGAATCACGTTATTGCCACCGTCATGCATAGCGGCCCTTCTTACCTGGCCGCGTTCGAGAAAGATACCGGCAAGCTGGTCTGGAAGCAGGACCGCAACACCGGCGCGCCCAGCGAAGCGGCTCAGAGCTATACCACGCCCGTGGTGGTGCAGGATGGAGACAAGGAACTGATTGTGGTGCTCGGAGCCGACTACGTCACCAGCCATGATGCGACGAGTGGCAAAGAATTGTGGCGAGTGGGGAGCCTGAACCCGCAGAAGAACAACTTCTTCCGCTCCATCTCCTCCGCGGTCGTCTCCGAGGGGATCGTCATCGCTCCTTATGCTCGCGGCGGCACCGTCACCGCCATCAAACTCGGCGGCGAAGGGGACGTCACCAAGACCCACGTCCTGTGGACCAAAGAGGGCCTGGGAGCCGACGTTCCCACTCCGATTGCCAAGGACGGCAAGGTTTACCTCTGCAATGACAAGGGGCAGATTTCCTGCCTCGACCTCAAATCGGGCGACACTCTTTGGACGACGCAACCGGAGAAGAAGCGAGCCACAACGGTCAGTTCGTCACCGATTCTAGCCGGCGGCCACATCTACATCACGCGCGAGGATGGCAAGACGTTTGTGATCACGCCGGAGAAAGACTCCAAACTCATCGCGGAAAACGTTCTCGAAAAGGACTTCGTCCTGGCCACGCCCGTCTTTGTCGACGGCAAGGTGCTGCTGCGGACGAATGATTATTTGTATTGCTTTGGAAAGTAAGAATCTGGCGTTATTTCATCC
Organism: uncultured Pirellulaceae bacterium; assembly: GCA_964444865.1. GTDB lineage: Bacteria > Planctomycetota > Planctomycetia > Pirellulales > Pirellulaceae > SXOA01. The sequence continues at coordinate 8,503 of CAYUJE010000204.1, forward strand.
GCATGAAAAACTGCCCTCCCTTGGGGCTGGCGAAAATCTTCTCTTCGGCGAGGGCTGGCTTCTTGCCGAATGGATTGTAGAGCGGGTCGCCGATGAGGGTTCCCATCCAACTCGTCAGCATGACCGTTCGGCCATACGACTCTACCAGCGTGTATTTGCCCGTGGCCATCATTCCAAAAAACTCCGCCGGCTTCGGGAAGCCGATGGTGAAGGGTTCGGCCACGGGGCCGAGCGTGGCACAGGCTCCTTTTTCCAGCAGGTTCTTGCACCAGTATTTGGCCCCTTCCTGCCGCAACGAAACCGCTTCGCTACTGGCCAGATGCCAGGCGACGGCTCCCTTCTTAAAGCGGCAGCTGTCGATGAAGTTGGCGTGCGAGTACCAGCCGCAGTAGAGCGAGCAGTCGGTACAGACATCGACGGCAAATAGTTCGCCCTTGTCGTCGAGAATGACCTCCAGCTTCGCATCGTCCTTGAGTAGCGCCGCCATGTCCCGCATCGACTGGTCATAACCGCCATAGCCGAAGCCTGGATCCCCTTTGGGGTCGTAGCCAATGCCGCGGGCATCCACGTAGACCTTTCCTTGCAGTCCTTCCTTCTCCGTCTCCAGAGCATCATCCACAAGTCGCTTGGCGATTTCCGGTGTCGGCCCATCGAGCCGGCAGGTAAGAAGCGTTGGCGGGGCGGTCGCACGCAGATTCTCGGGAATCTGCCAGTAGAGCGGATTGTTCACCCAGCCGCGAAGCTCGTACTTCTCCCACCAGAGCAGCATCAGCTCGCTATCAACCGCGGCCCGGCTGTCGAAACGGCCGCCACGAACGAGTTGTTCCCGTTTGCCTTGCAGCGGCTGTTGTTTTTGCTTTGCGGCGGCCAGTTCCTGTTTGAATTTGGCCAGAGTCTGTTTTGTTTCGTCCGTGTTCTTTTCTTTGTCCTCCGCTTCCGCAATGGGCACCAGCTTTTCCAGCCGTCCGACTTCACTCTTGGCTGCCTCGAGCTCGGCATCGAGCCTCGCGACATCGGCTCTCTCTTCTTCCGTCATTTCGGGCGAGCCAACCCGCAGCGGCACTCCATACACGGCCAGTAGCACCTTGACCTGATCCTTCTTCTCCATGAGCGCTTCGCGGAGCGGTCCGGCCAGCTTCTCATTAAAATCCTGGCGGCTGATGTCTTCGCCATTGGGCAAATCGAGGGCAACGACATTTTCCTTCGGCACCCCCCGCTTCGCGCAGTAATGCTCCGCCACCTCCTGGGAAGCAGGCATATTCTTGTTGACCAGCAGAAAGACGTGGGCGGGTTCGAGGGCGAGAGCGGGATCGCTGATTCCTAGTAGAACGAGAAGAGCCGCCAACCAAACCTTGTTCCCACGCTCCGCGTGGGAACACATGTCTTCGCCGCTCGGCGGCCTGCTTTTGAACGGGACGCAGAGCGTCCGGAGAGTGCGTTCCCACGGAGACCGTGGGAACGAGGTGCGAATCGATGTTAGCTTTCTCATGGTTGTTTCCTCTACGCAATTCTCATCGTCAGTCCGCCGTCAATCACCAGTGTCTCGCCGGTGATGTAGTCATTGGTGATTAGCTGGGCGACCGCTTCGGCGACTTGCTCGGCGGTTCCTTCGCGGTGAAGTGGGATGCGGTGCTTGAGATTGAACTCTTTCCTCTCGGCCGGCATGTCCTTGTGGAAGCGGGTCCGGATGATGCCGGGGGCGATGCCGTTGACCCGGATGTTGTCGTCTCCCAGGTCGCGGGCCAGCGACCGCGTGAACTGCGGCAGGGCACCTTTGGCGGTGGCGTAAGCAATCGCCCCAGGCACGCCGCGAACGCCCGCACTGGACGAGACCGTGATAATGGCCCCCTCTCCCGCCTTCCGCAAATGAGGCAGCGCCGCTTTGCAGAGGTAGAAGCAGGCATCGACATGCAGGGCCATTGTCTGCCGCCACTGCTCGGGAGTGACTTCGTCGATGCGGCCAAAACTCGGCCCGCCGGCATTATGCACCAGCACATCCAGCCGGCCAAAGTGGGCCACCGTCTGCTCCACGGCCTGCGCACAATCCTCGGCCTGGGACATGTCCAAGCTCATCAAGTGGGCCTTCCCGCCTGCCGCTTCAATGGCTGACTTTGTTTGCTTCGCCTCTTCTCCTAACTGGCGGGCGCAGATGGAGACCTGGGCTCCGCGACGGGCCAGGTCGATGGCAATAGCCGCCCCGATCCCCATCGTTCCCCCCGTCACCAGGGCGACTTTCCCGTTCAGATTCATGATTCACCTTTCGAGTTTGATCCCGTCCCAAATTACCAGTTGATAAGCGCCGAATAACCCCCAGTATAGCGGATTTTAACTCGTGATTCAGAAATCACTCGTTTGCGCAAATTGCGTCAAAGTGAACACCACAAATTCTTGCCGGATTGTGGGTTGCGGTGTTTCACGTGGCCAAAGGTGATTCATTCTCCTCGTTTTTTTTGTACTTTTTGATTCATCACAAAATCGTCTTTTGATAAGGTGTTTTTCAGTAGTCGATTCGTTCCGAACTCGCCTCCGCTGGGACTATTCGACGCCTTGCATCGTGATATTCCGTCGGCGCGCACCGAAGACGTGTTTCTTACCGCCGAATACTATACACTTGTATCTAATGAGTCAAGACCAGGTTGAAATTATCAGCTCCCGCCGAACGAGACCCCCAAGTCTTTTACAGTCCCGAGACTCCTTGTTCAATCCTCAAGATATGTGTCCCCGATCTTGCGGTATTCCCGGATGCCCGTGATCTCTCCCAGCTTCGGCGAAAAGACATAACCATCCTTGATAGGTTGGCCAAGATAATCCCACGGTGGATCGAGTTCGCTGGAAATGCAAAAGTCGAACTCTTTACCTTCACTATCCTTGTCAAAAGACTTGGCCAAGTGGATCTTCACAGTGAATCCGTAGGATCGGAGGTAGTGTCCCCAATCGTCCTGCGAAATCTCATAACGCACTTCGATCCGTTTCGTGATCGGAAAATCCACCGCGGCAGTCACAAGTTCGGGCCGCTGCAGGCAAATACCCACGGACGAACGGGGTGAATACGTTCTCCGATAAATGACGTCCGCAAAGGGCAAATTGAGATCGGCGGTCAGACCCGCGCTCACCTCGGTTACATCTCCCGCGGCTCCCCGAAATGGCGAGCCGTCAGAATAGTTCCTGAAAGCTGCCACAATCAAGTCGTGCTTTGTTCCATCCTTCGCGGTCCAGGCGTTTTCTTGAGCCAAAAAGGGTTTCCAGTGTTCGCTGGCGTCTCGTTCCATCAGGCGATATCCCGCCTTTGTGAATTCCGCTTCGACCTCCTTCCAAGGCCTCGCACCGGCATCCTTCTTGGCAGCAATTGTCGCGTCCCGGATAAGACTATGAAACTGCTCAGCCTCTCGCTCTTCCCACAAAGCCTTGTTCCGCTCGTAGACATACCAGCCGAGCGGGAGGCTCACAATCGTCGTCAATATCAGCAGCCCTCCGACGGTGAATTGATACCAGTGGCGTTTGGGCCTGACGTCCATGCCAGTATTGTAGTCGCTCTGGCTCCGGGGTCGGGAGTTATTGGCGTCAAAGAACTTTCCAGAGAAGAAAATTAAGTCGTGAAGGACTCCCGCCGCGCTCGCGTGGCCATGCCCTGTGGTCACCACTCGGCGGTTGCCCAATGCCGCGTTCTCCGGCAGCCGCGGTTCTTG
>CAYUJE010000205.1:0-12161 GCA_964444865.1 uncultured Pirellulaceae bacterium
CGCACGGTCAGCAAGTGGTTCGATTCGGGACGCCTTAAAGGCTACCGAATCCCCGGCTCGCAAGACCGTCGGATCCCGCGCGAGTACCTGATCAAGTTCCTCAAAGAGCATGGAATGCCACTCGGCGACCTCGAAGATGAGGCGATGGCGAAAGTGCTAGTTGTGGCGCAGGATCAGATCCTGATCGAAAATCTGAAACGCGAACTTCCCACGGAACGCAGTTTCCGGGTTGCTATCGCCGCCAGCGGCTTCGAAGCCGGCATTCAGGCGGAGAGCTTCCACCCGGACTGCATCATCGTGGATTTCTCAATCGGAAAGATCGAGTCTTTGCAGATTTGCCAAAACCTGCGGAAGAACCCCGATTTTGCCGAGACGATTCTCATCGCGCTTTTGCCCGATGACGGAAGTCCGATCAGCTTCGATCGCTCAAGCATTAACGAAACGTTCAAGAAGCCGTTCGATGCGAAATTACTCGCCGAACGTCTCCGCACGCTGATTGGTGCCCGCAAGGAACTGGTTTAAGCCCGGTTCCCGGTCCCATCAGAAAACGGCAGGCCGCTCGCCACGGTTTGTCCCCTAATTCGATACCACAATCCGCCGCGACTAGACCCCGCGGCGGTGCTTATACAATTCGACCATGGGGCGGCAGCAGGACGCAGCCGCGAGACGAGCCGGCATCCCGGACCAGCAGTCTCGGCCCCCAAACAACGCAGGGCAGGCATTCGCAAGGATGTCTGCCCTGAGCTGTTTCTTGGGGTGACTGATCCCCTCGAAGATCGACATCAAGACTCGGTCAGTCCCCTTGAAAATACCCACTGAGCCGGGAACCACGTTCAGTTTGAGATGCGCTCCGCAGCCTTTTGCGCTAGATTCTGTTTTTGAGCTGCCTCTTGAATCTTCTGGGGGCTCTTCTCTCTCGCTCCCTCGGCATGAAGCTCCCATGCCTCCTGGCGGAGTTGCATGTAGTTCAGGAGTCTATCGACTTGCTTGCGATAGGCGACGGGAACCGGTTGCAGGGCGATGAGTCGCTGACGAGCGGCACGCCACTCGGGCAGTACATTGCGCTCGAGTTCGTCCGCAAACCCCGCATCAGAGAGCTCGTTCTTCTGAGCCTTTCTCAGTGCGGAATTGAAGGCATCAATCGCGTCTTTCTCAATCGGACCAAGTGCTTCGAGTTCTCGTTCCACTTTTACTACTGCTGAATTCCAAGTGGCAACCCCAAGAATTCCGCCCGCGACAAAACAAATCCCGCAAAGGGTGAGCAGCAGATTTCGCCAAACTCGGCCGTACCACGCGGCTGGGGTAAAGGGTTGGCTGAGGACCAGTCCACAAAGAAATCCTCCCGCCAGACCGCCCAGGTGGGCCGCCATGTCGATATGGGGGATCATCATTCCAAAAACCAGGTTATATCCCAGAAAGGCCATGCCGCTGGACCGCAACTGAAACAGGATGGGAGTTGGAATAGAGCCGTCACTTCGCAGTACCAAGCCCAGCAGGCAGCCATAGACGCCAAAAATGGCACCGGAAGCGCCTGCGCTCACCATCATGGGATTCCAAGACAAACTGGCGAGTCCGCCGCAAAGCCCGGCGACCAAATACATTAGCAAGAATCCAACGTTTCCTACCATGCGCTCGACAAGCGGACCGGCGGCATACAGAACCCACATATTGAATCCGATGTGGATCAGCCCAATATGAAGGAACATGCTCGTGAGCAATCGCCACCACTCTCCTCCGATCGTTCTTGGCCCAAAGTCAGCTCCCCAGAGAATGAGGTCGGCTACAGTCGGCGAGATGGGACTGACGCCGAAGATAACCATCAGCACGAAGACAACCGCGTTGATGCCAATCAGAACCGGAGTGACATAAACCCGCGGCGTCAACTCGTGCAACAGACGCGCGAAATCACTGGCTCGCTTTTGGGGCGACTCGGGATATCCGACAACCGTGAACCCTCCTTGGTCCTTGTATTCAAATTCCGGCGGCAGATTGTTCATAGTTTTATCCGCGTTACAGCGAGTCCCAGCCGGTGCTGGTCGTTTTGCCGCGCTGGGTGGGACCGGCCATTTCCGCCTCTACGGCCCGGTGGGCTTCGAGCACATGGGTGATGATCGACTGCATCCGATTTTCGTCCACGTAAGGGGAGAGCACGTAGGACTTCAGGGCAACGATCGGTTCGCCGTGGTCGCTGTGGCGGTAACTTTCCGTAAAGCCGATGGCCACGCCGCGGCCAGCCAGGGCTTCGTGATGAACCCGCTCGTAGATTCGGCGATTGAAGTCGTTATAGGCCCGAAGCTGAGTGACGAAATCCGGGTCACACCGTTCTTGCTCTTTGACACGGAAGGTATCCACACCCGTGGGATAGGCGCGGAACAGCGTGACCGGACCGTAGTTTTCTTCGTTGAGGATCGTGAGTTCGGGCCGGGCGATGATCAGTTCACGGAGGATCTCCTCCATCTCCACGGCATGCCCAATCAGGGTCTGAAATCCTTCCTTTCCAAGCAAGAGAAGATTGGCGAGTGCCGCCATCACGCCACTGGCACCGCGACTGGTTTCCAGAGAGAACATGCCGGGATGGTACTGACCGGAATGGTACAAGTAGGGCATCGTTTCCTTCTGCCGTGAAACGAGCCGCAGTTCGTCGCGGTTCTTGAGCAAGAATAGAGAAGAGATATAGGGAGCAAATCCGGTTTTGTGAAAATCGGCTCCGAAGGAGTCAGCGAGATTGAGGTGGCGAATGCGATTGGTCGCGGCCGCCAGTGCCCGAACTGTTCTTCCCCGGAAGCCCAGTGGATTGGCGGCAAAATCGTATTCGTCGAAAACAGTCCACGCCCAGCCAATGACGGCATCGGCGTGAATGTGGGGGACGTAGTCCAGCGAGCAATCCTGCACAAGCCTTTCGCGGACGGCATGGATGGCCGCCAGGTCATCAACGCCAAACGCGTCCGTGGTTCCCATTGTGGCAATGATGGCGGCGATTCGCTTTCCTTGGCCGATGGCGTCACGAATCGTCTGCTCCAGAGCGGCGACGTCCATGGAATTGTCTTCGTGCGTCGGGACTTTGAGGACGTTCTTTTGCCCCATCCCGAGCCAGCCGGCGATGCTCATGCAAGCATAATGGCTTTGCTCGGAAGCGATGAGAACCGCGCTGGGATGGACGCCGTTTTGCAGTGTGCCGGGGCAGGCTTTTTCAAGGCCGATTTTTACTCCATAGAGCAACGTCCCCGTGCCGCCAAAAGTGAACAGCCCGCCCGAGTGCTGAGGATCATATCCGACAAGTTTCGCGATCATCGATGCGACCCGGACTTCCGCCTCGGAGAAGCCTCGGCCACTTTCGTCGGTACAGAGATTGGGGTTGTAGATCGAAGGGAGGACCACGCCGATGATGCTGGCGATGGAAGGGTGGGCGACGACGTTCACCTGGCTGCGGGGATGACCAAAAATCAAGAGGCCATCCAGGCAATGGACCAGCTCCGGAATTACCTCTTCCAGGGAGCGACCGGCGTGCCGCAGGCGGGCTTCGGCCGCGGCGGCGTAGTCCGGCTCACGGGGAGTACCCAGGATTGGAGCTTGAGACTTGAGTGCATCGACCCGGTCGAGAGCTTTGACGAGCGAGAACACAACATAGCCGTCATGCACCGGATCGGAGACCGGTGCAGGAAACGCCTGGCGAAGCGACGTGAGCAGTTCGTGGTAACGTGACATTTCCGCCGCCTTCACCGTCGGCTGCTATCGGCCCCGTCCGCGTCCTCGTCCACGGCCGCCGCCACCACCACCACCGTGATCCCGGTCACGAGAGCGAGAAGCCATGTTGGCGTCGATCAGCGCACCAACGGTTTCCTGCCAGGTTGGAATCTTCGTATGGCCATGCGCATCATCGTGCTCATCATCGTGCAGGTCGACGTCAGCCAAATCCTCGTCGTTCTCCTCCAGCCGTTGCCGGGCGCGAGCGGCAATCTGGTCTTCCTCAGCTTCGTCAAATTCCGAGCGGGGAAGAGCCGAACCGACGGGACGCTCATCACCAGCAGGACGATCTCCCCGTCCACGACCACGGCGGCGACCGCGACGACGACGACGGCCAGATTCATCCGTCTCCTCGGCACTCTCACCTCGTGGCCGAGCCGGACGCTTAGGAAGTTCTGCTGCCACATCATCCAGTTCGATGTTTTCGACATCGGGGAGGATATCGTCGCGATCCAAATCCGCATCCAGGTCTAAATCGAGATCAAACTCTTTTGGACGAGATTCCTCTCGACGCGGAGCTTCACGACGCGGCTCTTCACGACGCGGGGGGCGATCACCGCGGCGAGGTGGGGGGGGACGCTCATCTCGACGGCGCAAATCTTCTCGCCGCGGTTCTTCACGGCGAGGCTCTTCACGTCGCGGTGGCGGCGAATCATCTCGTCTGGGCGGCGGGGTATCGTCCCGGCGAGGTGGTGGTGATACATCTCGGCGCGCTTCCGGACGGCGGCTTTGTTCGCTGCGCTCGCGGCCACGTCCTCCACGATCGTTTCGGCCGTCGCGGCCTCTTTCCCGCCCGCGTCCGCGCTCTTCATCTCTGTGTCGAGGACGGTCGTCTTGGCGTACTTCCGCGGCGGGCTCAGGCGGCAGGTCTTTATCCAAGTCCGCGTCGAGATCCAGTTCGTCATCCAGATCGGGCTCAATCACTTCGGAACGTTCTTCAAAGTCATCATCCAGCGAAAGGCTCATATCGTCTTCAAAGCTACGGCTTTCGATCCGCGGTGCTTTGGGCTCGAGCGGCATGCGCGGCTTGAATTCGTCGAGCAGACTGGGGGAACGAGCAGCAGCTACTTTCTCTGGCTTGGCCCAATCGATGAGCGGTTTTTCGGCCTCCGGAGGCGGGGCTTGAGCGACGGGCTTTGATTCAGGTTCTGGCGCGGCGGGCTCTTCCGGCGCGGCGAGGCCGAGGATGGAAAGAACGCTCGACCACTGGCTCTTGGGCTTAGCGACGGCAGGCGGCGCCTTGGCCTGTGGCTTGGCACGCGGAGGGGGTGGGGGTAACGGCTTCGGCGTCGTCGGAGGTGATGCTTCGACAGGGCTGTCGCCCGTCGCCGATTCCGCGGCAGGAGAGCTGGGAACTTCGCTCGCAGGTACACCTATTTGATCGAGCAAGGAATTCCAATGAGTTGACTTGGACGATTCGGGCATGGTGAGGGGGAAAAACGTGGCCTAATGAACACGAAATAGCATGGCAAACCTCGTATCATATCAGCTTTCCTGCCTCGTGGGAAGTTGTGCTGGCGAAAGGGTTTCCGCGTTTTTTCGTGGTCGGCAGGTGGAAAGTCCGGCTTACCTCAAGATTAGTGCGGTGGGGTTGAGATTCCTGATTTTTCCCCTTTACGGTAGATTTCCAGGCGCACTGGGGATAGCCACAAGAAAACAAGGAAGTTCAACGTGGACCACGATAAGTCAATTGAGGTTTCAATTCACCAGGCGATGATCACCGACAAGCGTTTGTCGGCTCAAGCCATTCAAGTCGCAGTCGAGGATGGCGTCGTTCAGTTGCATGGCACCGTTCAATCTTTTCGTCGGGCGGTTGCCGCCGTTGACCTGGCTTCTTCATGGCCGGGAGTCGTGGAGGTTGTAAATAATCTACGGGTTGAGCCACCCATCAACTTGTCTGATGCCCAAGTGGCCGACAACGTGCGAACTGCCTTGGGCTCCAGTGAGGATGTCGTTAAGGACGCGATCACCGTGTCAGTTTCTTCAGGAGTTGCCAAACTGGCGGGGAGCGTAGCAGACGCCTGGCAGTTCATGATTGCCGAGGATATTGCCCGCTCAGCACGAGGCGTCCGCGACGTTCGCAACCTGCTGGTGGCCAGCGTCGGCAGCGTCTCGAGTGACGAAGAATTGGCAAGCGAGATTCAAGCAACGATCTGCCGGATTTGTGGGGAGGCGGCCGTTGACATTCGAGTAGCCGTGAATGGACACAAAGTTGTTCTATCGGAAACCGCAAGGACCCAGGCTCAAAAGTCAGCGGCTCGAGACGTCGTTCGTCGATTTGGCTTACTGCACATTCGCAACGACATACTTGTGGTTCCCAAAGACTAGGCCGTCCGCAGGCTGCCAAGGTTTGCAGCTGTGCCGGAATGTTTTTCTTGGGCTTGCTAGCCACCTACCCCACGTGTCCAATCAAACCGTTGGTTCCTCTTGGCCTTGAGTAACCCCCGACGTTTTGGTAGCCTCCCCCCCCTGCTCATTTCCTGGCATTCGCTGGACGACTATCGCTCGAACACTCCTATGAAATCGGCTGTCATGTGGTTTTCGGCTTCCGTTCGCATGCTCATTGTTGCGCTGTTAGCAACACTGACATCGAGCGGAATTATCCGTGGACAGGAAACCACGCGCCTGCCTCCTTCGGAAAGTGAGCCATCGGCCGTACTTCCCGAACCGGAAAATGTAACTTCCCCGTCCGACAAACCACTTGCGCCCATTGGAGTAGAGGAAATCGGCTGGGATTTCTGGTCCCCCGTTTATTGGGACCCTTGGGAAGGAAATGTGGAATTGGGGCTCAATGGCACGGACGGAAACACGGAAACGTTTAACATCCGGCTGGGGGCATTGGCCAAACGAAAGACCGAATTCCGCACGGAACAGATTCAGATCACCAGCATTCAGAAAAGGGCTAATGGCCTGACAACGGCAAACACCGCCCTTATCGATGGTCGCATCGACTGGCCAATGCCCAATTCGAAGCTCAACACATTCCTTCACACACTGGTGGAATACGACCAGTTTAAGGCATTCGATTATCGCCTCTCTGGCGATACTGGTGTGGGCTATGAGTTCATCCAAACTGACATCACGACTCTTATTGGACGAATGGGTCTTTCCGCATCGCGAGAAATTGGTGGTCCCAACAACAAGACCAATCCCGAACTCTTGTTCGGCAGCGAATATAAACACAAATTCAATGAGACGCATCAGATATCCGCCCAGATGAGCTACTATCCGAATGTGACCGACTTCACCGACTTTCGTCTCAACAGCCAGGCATCCTGGCAGATTGTCCTGTCGCAGGTCCACAACTTAAGCCTGAAGCTGAGCATCATCGACCGCTACGACAGCACTCCGCAGGGGGCCAGGCCGAATGACCTGGACTACAGCACGCTACTGCTTTGGACGTTTTAGCCGGGTGACGAGATCGCCCGTATCTTCCCAATCGTCAAAGCTTGACATGACGCTGCCGCCTGTGGCAGTTCTCTTGCGGCCCGCTTGCCGCGCGCTCCGATAGAGTCGGGAGAGGGGCGCTGCGCCCTGCACGGATGCCAGCTAGCTATCTTTACGGGCGTGAGCATGATGCCAACCAGCCGCCGACAGTTTCTCGCGAGTGCCGCCGGTACGCTGGCGACCGGGCTTTTTTTGTCCAGGGGCCGATGGGTTCATGCCGATGTGGCGGCTAAGGTGGCCGCCTTCAACTGGCCATCGCGAACCATCCATTTGGCTCCCGATCCTGACCAGAGTACTCCACCCGTGGTCACCGCAGTGCGGGTGCATTCGAATGGACAATGGCTGGCAACGGCCGGGGACGACCATATTGTGCGGGTCTTCAGTCTGGAGGACGGAAATCAGATCCACCGCCTCGTTCAACATACCGACTGGGTGCGGACTGTCGATTTTTCGCCAAACGGCAAGCAACTCGCCTCAGCCGGCAACGATCGACTCATCCACTTGTGGAACGCGGAGTCGGGACAATGGGAAGCCGAGTTGACAGGAAATGAACAGGCGATAGCCCAACTCCACTTTAGCCATGACGGCAAACTGCTTGTGGCCGCGGGCTTTCAGAAGCAGATTCATCTCTACGATGCTCTCGAACGCAAACTCGTGCGAGAGCTCGACGGTCCGTGCCCCGACATGCGGACCGTGGCGTTCTCTCCGGATGACACACAGCTTGCCTCCGGCGGTCGCTGCGGAACGGTTCGGCTGTTCGATACGGCAAGCGGTCGAAAACTTCGCGACGTGGCCGCGCACAAGCAACGGATTCGGGCGCTGGCATTTTCGCCGGATGGCGAGTTCCTGGCTTCCGTGGGGGAAGACCGGACCATCCATGTCATTCCGATGTCCGCGGAAACCAAGCCCTATTCGTTGGATATCCGCCCAGTGAAATTCATGTCGCTCGTGTTCTATGGCCCCCATCAATTGGCCGTCGGCGGCAGTGATAACGTCGTCCGCCTGTGGGACGTTCGTGAGCGTCAGGAGTTGGGAGTGCTGCTAGGCCACACCGGCACGGTTGCCGCCCTCGATTGCCTCGGCAAGATGCTCGTCTCCGCCGGCTATGACACAACGGTGCGGATTTGGACCGTGACCGATCACATCGCGGCTGAGGAAATCATGCCGGGGAGACGACTGGGGACGCGTACGGAATCAGAGACTCGGAAAAAGTAAACGAGGTGCGCCGTGGGATTGTGGAGCTTGTTGTTTGGTTGGCGGAAACGGGTAGATGCCGCGCATGTGCCGGTCCCTGCGCCCAAGGTTGTGAGTCGCCGTCGCAAGGCTGCTAAAGTCGCCAATGGTGCGTCTCGCCATTGCCGTTTTGAGCAAATGGAAGAGCGGCAGATGCTGGACGCCGACCCGCTCAAATTGGGCGTCGTCTATATCGAACAAGACGGCGGTTCCGACCTGCACGGCGACACCTTTGATGTGCAATTTGAAGGGGGAGCACCGGGCACGGAATTGCGCCGCTTAGTGATTGATGGCGATCATGGCCCCAAGGGGCTGAGTGTTGGCGACATGATCTTTGACACCGTGGAAGGAGGTCTGGGGGCTGACCATGCTTTCTCGTTCCAGGTCATTTCGCTCACCGGTAGTGGAAGCGTCACTGCCAGTGTCGTCGATGGTTCCAGCCAATTGATCCTGAATTTCGTCGGCTTTCATGCCGGAGACAAACTTCGCTTTTCCATTGATGTAGACGAGGTTCAGCAATTCGATCCTGCCGTTACAAATCTGGATGAAATCAATTCCGGCATCGATCCTATCGCGTCTGGCGTGGAATTCCAGGACTCATTATTGACGGCCACCTTCCAAGAACCGCATCACTATGACGCGACGGGAACCGTCAAGTTCAAAAACCTTTACGACCCTCTTTTCTCCGGCTCGCGCTTGCTTGTTTCGTCGGGAAACGCGAACGGCTTGCCCCACGATGATTTTGAGGGAAAACGTGATCGCAGCACCGGCACAATGCTTCCGTTGCAGCAGCAACCCTTGCCGATCAGCATTTCCGGCTATGTCTATCAGGAATACAACCTGGATCTGCACCGCGATCCGGCGGAGCCGCCCATCGCGGGCGTGTCGCTCGCTCTCTGGAAGAAGCAGGGTGCCGACTTCGTCTTCACGGGCAAGACCACCACGACGAACACCCAGGGATTTTATGAATTCGGCACCAGCTTGAACCTCACTCCGGGAGTCTATCAAGTACGTGAGACTCAACCGAGCGGGTACTTAAGCGCGGGAGCGATTCCCGGCACGGTCTCCGGCACGGCCACGGGCAGCACCGTCAGTGGCAATCCAGACGTGCTGACGGAAATCAATATCCCACTGGGGAACCAGCACGGCATACATTACGACTTTGCTGAGTATTTGCCGATCGAACTTTCGGGCTACGTCTATTTCGATGCGAACAACAACGGCATCTACGAGCCTGGCGAATCGCCCATTCCCGGAACAACAGTCATCCTGCAGGATGCCAGCGGTACCCAAGTCGCCCAGCAGTTGACCGACCAGAACGGCTTCTACAAGTTCAGCGGACTCTCGGCCGGCAAGTACTGCGTGGTGGAAATTCAGCCGGCGGGTTGGCTGGACGGCAAAGATGCCGCCGGCAAGATTGCGGGGGTGACTGTTGGCCAGGCGGACAATCCGGGGGACAAGATTCGTAATGTGAATCTGAATTGGGGTGACATCGGAGTGCACTATGACTTCGGGGAACTCAGGCCCGCCAGCATTGCGGGGCGTGTGTTCGTCGATCCCAATGAAGATTGTCTGTTCAACGGCAGCGACCGGCCGCTCGCCGGAACGACCGTGCAGTTGCTCAATTCACAAGGGACCGTGGTTCAAACAACTCAGACGGATGCCGATGGCCGCTATCGGTTTGACAACCTGTTGCCGGGGACTTATGCCGTTCGCGAATTGCAGCCCAGTGGATATTTGCAAGGCGGAACGGTGCCGGGCACCGGTGGTGGCAATGCCAGCGTGCAGGACTTGATCTCCGCCATCGAAATTGCCTCCGGCGCTCAACTCGTGGAATACAACTTTTGTGAGTTGGAGCCCGTCAGCATTGCGGGACGGGTGTTCGTGGATCTCAACAACAACTGCCTCTTTGATGGCCAGGAGCAGCCACTGGCCGGTGTGAAGATTGAATTGCTGGATGGCAACGGGATCGTGGTTGCCTCGACCTTCACCAATTCCCTTGGCCAGTATCGCTTCGACCAGCTTCGCCCCAACAACTATAGCGTGCGCGAACTGCAACCTGGCGGCTACTTCCAGGGTGGACAGGTTGCCGGTTCGTTTGGCGGCGACGACAACATGGACGACTTCATTCAAGACGTGAATCTGTTCAGCGGCGATCATGCCGTCGAGTACAACTTCTGTGAGCAGCCCGCCGGCAGCATCAGCGGCTATGTGTTCCGGGACGGCCCGCCAATTGTCACTCCCGACGGCCTGGTGCCTTTGAACCTGTACGATCTGCGCGACGGTCAACTTACGCCGGATGATCAACGACTGAGTGGGGTGCTGCTGGAGTTGAGATTCAGCGGAACCGCGGATTTGGTGACGGCAGCGGATGTGCTGCCAGGCGTCTATGCTTCTGGCCCAATTCGAGTTCGAACAGATGCCGATGGTTATTACGAGTTCGTTGGTTTGCCTCGGGGAAATTACACGATTGTGCAAGTGGAGCAGCCGGCCGGCTATCTTGATAGCCGTGATACACCAGGCACCACGAACGGCATGGCCCTCAACTTGAATACGGCGTTGATTCCGGGAGTGATTGATCCGTTTCTCCAGGCAGGCATCACACTCCGCAACGACGCCATTTTGCGAGTGCCACTGGCGGCTGGTCAGCAATCGATCTTAAATAACTTCAGTGAGGTAGAGGTTACAAGATACCTCATCCCACTGCCACCTCCGCCGCCAGTCCCACCATTACCACCGCCAGAACCAATTCCATTCCTGCCACCGCAATTGGTGTTGCCGCCGCCGGTCATCATTCCCCCGGCTCCGCCGCCGGAGTACATCGGCGGTGCCGGTGCCGCCTATTCGTGGCATCTGTCCATTGTGAATGCAGGACTGCCCCGAATGTCCAGCCGCAGCACCAGAATTGGCGGCCTGGCTTGGCACCCTGTGCTGTTCGCCGATGCCGCGCAGTGGCGGAGCGATCGGCTGGCGGGGGGAACTTGGAGTATTGATACACTTTCGCCCGGTGTGGATCGGCCTATCGCCTACGGTCTGCCAGGAGCCATTCCCGTCACGGGGGACTGGGACGGCGACGGCACGAGTGAGATCGGCATCTTCTATAAGGGAGAGTGGCTGCTGGACCTGAATGGGAACGGCAAGTGGGACGCCGATGATCTCTGGGCCAAACTCGGGGACGAAGGAGACTTGCCCGTGGTCGGCGATTGGGATGGGGACGGCAAGGACGACATCGGCATTTTCGGCCCTGAGTGGAAGGGGGACCGGCGTCACAACGAATTTGAGCCGGGGCTTCCCGATCCGCACAACGAACTGAAGAAACGGCCGAAGAACGTGCCTCCCAAGCCAGAGCAGGCCACCGAAGGGGATCGTCTTCTCAAGTTAACTGCTGCTGGAAATGAGCGAGCCGACTTAATTGATCACGTCTTCTACTTTGGAGCGGAGGGAGACATTCCGATAGCCGGCGACTGGAACGGTGATGGCATCAGTACCATTGGCATCTTCCGGGATGGACAGTGGCACTTCGACATGGATGGCGATGGTCGTTGGTCTAAGGGAGATAGTGTCGCCGAGTTCGGACAGGAAGGGGACTTGCCGGTCGTCGGTGATTTTAACGGCGACGGCATTGATGAAATCGGCATCTACCGCGCCGGCAAGTGGATCATCGACACGAACGGCAACCGGCGAATCGATGCCGGTGACAAGGTCGTGGAACTGGGCACAGCCAGCGACCAGCCAGT